>JBKDSV010000126.1:0-23867 GCA_046340795.1 Cyanobacteriota bacterium
TCTCTAGAAATCCTTTTTTGGACGCAGATTTGACCTGGATCCAGCCGCGTCGTCGGATCTCGATTTATCGCGGAATAATTCCGTCTTGGCCTCGAATTATCTCGATATCCTCGCATAGACATCTATGCGCAACAGGCTCCTGGGGAAGCTCTGGACAACTGGTCGCCAGTGGAAGCTGTCCCTTGCACCAACTGGGATCTCCACGCTCTCACAAGTGCCGCTGAGGGGTTTTCCAGAACCTCCCTAGCTGCGGCAGGCCAAAAGTGATTTTTCGAGCTGCCCTTAAGGCTAAAATATTTCAAGCGAATCGTTCTTAAATCTATATAAAAGCGGTTTCTGGTCTCTGATTTTGCGAACACCATCCATGCAAATATATCGCTTTCGACCCAGCCCATGATTTACTGTTTACATGTTCTTCAGTCTGTCTCGCCAGCAGCTGGTGGCATTGTAGAAAGCCTTAGGCAGCTTAATTCTTTTTATTGTGGAAGCCGTGGAAAAGATTTCTCGATCCAAATGGAGATTGCCTGCCTCGACCCTCCAAGTGCAACATATCTTGATTGCCCTGGCTGCAAAGTCTATCCTCTCAGGCTGAGGTGGTTTGATAAATTCTTTCCTATCAGTCTCTTGTATTGGTTGCGTCGCAACGAGCAAAGATACAATGCATTTGTTGTTGATGGTATCTGGGGGTTTCACCTTGTCGTGGTTTGGTGGGTTCTTCACCGATGTCATCGTCCCTACTTAGTTTTTACTCATGGCATGCTCGATCCGTGGTTCAAGCGTCGTTATCCGCTGAAGCACATCAAGAAATGGTTTGCCTGGCCTTGGGCCATGTATGTCCCTTTGCGCGATGCGTGGGCGGTGGTTTTTACCTGTGACAAGGAGCGACAGCTGGCACGCGAATCATTCTGGCTGTATCGCTGTCACGAAGTTGTCGTTCCCTTTGGCACGCAGGGTATTCCTGATCCCCAACGGAATTACGCATCCGCTTACTGGGAGCAACGTCCCTCGTTGGCTGGGCGTCGCTGTCTGCTATTTCTAGGGCGTGTCCATCCTAAAAAGGGTCCGGATCTATTGTTCCATGCCTTACATCGTTTGCAGCGGGATGGTCTTTGGAATCCTGACCGTCACATGCTCGTCATGGCAGGTCCTGCAGAGGGCGGTTATGCCCAAACGCTCCAACGAATGGCGCAGCGGCTAGGCATCACTCCTTCTCTCTTCTGGACGGGCATGCTCCAGGGGGATGCGAAGTGGGGAGCGTTTCAGAGCGCGGACGCTTTCGTGCTTCCTTCCCACCAGGAAAACTATGGCATCGCCGTGGTGGAAGCCCTCTCCGCCTCCACTCCTGTGCTCATCACCCATGCCATCAACATCTCCCCTGAGATCGTGGCCGATGGGGCGGGCCTGGCGGAGGAGGACACGACAGAAGGGATCACGTCCCTGGTCAGACGCTGGCTCCAACTCGATGCCCCAACCCGTCAGGCGATGAGAGAGAAAGCCCGGCGTTGTTTTGAACGTCGGTACACCATTGAGGGATATGCGTCGGCCTTGCACGCCACTCTTAATGCCCTTGTTTAATTGTCCCGTGCCTGGCGATCCTCTCCAGTCGCTCCCCGATTGATGGACTGGCAGCACTGCCCTCTCCGGCCACTCCCTTGGATCAGCGTGCGTGAGCTGATGCTTGCCCTGTTGTTGACTCCCGCCCTGATTCTTCCTCTGTTGGCTTTGGTGGGTCTGGGCCTTGCCAGGCTCTGTCGCCTCGCCCGTGGCCAGTCCGCACTGTTGACGATTCTCCTCCCTCTGGTCGCCAGCCTTCTGTTTTCCTCCATGGCAACGGAGGGACTCAGCCGCTGGTTGCAGGAGCAGATGCCTCCTTCCGCGCCGACCCCTGCCATTTCTCCCGTAGCTGTGTTGGTGGGTCGCGGCCCCGCCATTGCGCTCGCCTCCACCAGTGCCGTTGTTCTGCCGTTGCGCAATGGCCAGGCACGGGCCGTCTACATCTCAGGTGACGATTCCGCGACCGCCGAACAGCTGCTGCGGAAGGGAATTCCGTCGCAACGAATTGCTGGTGATTCCTGCGCCCGCACGACCTGGGACAACGCCACCCTCACCGCCGTCTGGCTCCGCAAGCACCACCCCGGTGCCCCGGTGCTGCTGATCACTGATCCTTGGCAGCTGCCCCGCGCCACCCGTGCCTTTCAGCGGCAAGGCCTGAAGGTGAGCCCGATGGCGGTTGAACCTGTCCTGTCGCCAGCCGAACGCAATCGTCTCGCGCTCCGAGAAACGGCGGCCACACTGTTGTATCGCTTGCAAGGTCGGAGCTGAGCGGATCAACCCAGGGGGGTCTGCCAGTGGGGATGGTTTCCGTCCGGAGTCTCTGCGAGATAACCGATGTGGTGCGTGGCTGAGCCCTGTGGCCCAGAATTCCTAACAGTTTTGCGGATTTTTGTGGTCTTGATATGCGGTTATGCTCATAAAGAGGAGTTTGTGTCGGATCGCCTTCGGGTCAGTTCCCGCAGCTTCCGCTCCAGTTCCCGCAACACCGCCTCCTGGCCAAAGCGCTCCACGGCCAGCTCGCGGGCCTGGATCCCCAGCCGTCTGCGCAGTTCGGCATCTCCCACAAGGCGGCGCAGCGCTGCGGCGAAAGCGCGGGGATCCTCCGGCTCGACCCGCAGCCCGGCCCGCTCGGCCAGTTGCCCCAGCTCGCTGCTGCCCGGGGAGCTGGCCACCAGCGGCCTGCCGCTTGCCAGGATCCCCAGCAACTTGGAGGGAAGCACCAGATCGGCGGCCCCCGCCTTTTGCGGCAGCAGGTGCACATCGGCCAGATTGAGCCAGTCATTCAGGCGCGCCGCGGGTTGCAAGGGCAGCAGGCGGACCTGCTCCAGCCCCGCCGTGGCTTGTGCGAGCGTCTCCTTGGTGGGACCCTCCCCGGCCAGAAGCCAGATCAGGTTGGGTTGATCCGCTAGTTCGCGGATCACCTCCACCAGCAGCTCCAGGCCCTGTTTTTTGTTCATGGAGCCGGAGTACTGCAGCACCAATGCTCCCGGGGGCAGGTCCAATTCCCGGCGGTAGGGATTGGCGGCCCGTTCCTCGGCTCCTTGGGCCCGGATCGCCTCCAGATCCACCCAGTTGGGCAGCAGCACGATCCGCTCTGCGGCCACCCCCTTCTGACCAATCCGTCGCACCATGGCCTCGCTGATCGTGCTCACCCGCAGGAACCCCCGCAGCGTGTGGCGCTCCCACCGTTCCGCCAGCCCCCGCAGCCAAGCTCCCCGGAGCAGACCCAGTTCAAAGGCCGCATCCAGCTCGAAATCCTGGATGTGTAGCCAGCTGTGGCAGCTTGCCCCGCACAGCTGGCTCAGGAGCAAGGCGCCGGGGGCGCAAAAAAAAGCTGGAGCCACGGCCACCACCACATCGGGCCGCCAGCGCCGTTGGGCCAGCAAGGGCGACAGGCTCGTGAGGGCAAAGCTGGCCAGGTGCAGCAGTCGGGTCACCCCACTCGGCCGCCGTGGCACCCACAAGGGGCAACGCCAGACATCCACCCCCGCATGCCAAGCTCGGCTAAAGGTATTCGTTATCCGTTTGTCACCATTTCCTAATCGCCAGCCAGGAAAGTAGGGTTGACCTGTTACCACGCGTACGTGGTGGCCTTGTGCTGCAAGCCAGGTCGCCATCTCACCGCTGTACTTGCCAATGCCCACAGGCTCTGGTAAGTAATTGATGCCATAGATCAATATTTTCATTGTAATTACCCTTATGTTTAGGTTGAGGCCCTGTGGATTCATGAAGCTTAGCCGCCCCAGATTGCTGCGGGGTTTTTTGCGCCTGCATGGCAAGGATTTAAATCGGCTGCTGCGCCTTTTCGATCCTTGCCTGTTGACTGCTCTTTTCATGGCCATCCAGCGACCAGGACGGCCGAGTGAGTTCATCTCCGCCCTGGCGGTGTTCCTCTTCATCGCCCTCATCCTGCCCTTAGGCAATCTCTATCGCAGCTACCGCCAGAGCAGTCTCTGGATCCTGGTACGCCGGGTGATTCTCAGCTGGGCCCTGGTGCTTACCGGCTTGCTTTTCATCGCTTTCCTGCTCAAGGTCTCAGCCGACTATTCCAGGCTGGGCATGTTGATCTGGGCTGTGCTTGGTTTGTTGTCACTGCTGTCCTTGCATGTGGGGGGTCGCAAGCTCTTGCGCTTGTACCGTCTGCGTGGCGGCAACACCCGCACCGTGATCTTCTGGGGCACGACTACTCAAGCCATTGATTTTTCCAGGAGACTCGAGCAGCTCCCCTGGATTGGCCTGCGGCTCGTGGCCTGGTTTCAAGCGCCTGGAAGTGAGCACCATCCCCTGCCTGCGTCCATGCTCCGCTGCTCTGGAGGGTTGTCGGAGATGCGTCAGTGGCTTAATGAGCACGATGTTGATCAGATCTATTTCAGTTACATCACTGCCACGGATCTTTCCCTGGATGATGTGCTGCTCTTTTTCGGTGACACCTGCAAGCCGGTTTACTACCTTCCGGCCTGGGCCAACACCTCCATGCGGTTTGAGGTGGATCAACTGGGCGATGCTTTCACACTGAACCTGTGGGGCCATGAGATCTCAATGATCGAGCGTCACCTCAAGCGGCTTGTGGATTTGCTGCTGGCTTCTGTCGCCCTGCTCCTGCTCTCTCCGTTGATGTTGGTGATTGCCCTGTTGGTAGCGATGACCAGCCCGGGGCCGGTGTTCTTTCGCCAAGCGCGGTACGGGCTCGATGGCCATCCTTTCAACATGTTGAAGTTCCGTACCATGCGGGTGATGGAGGCGGGCACCACCCCGGGCCTCCGGCAGGCTCAGCGCGATGACCCCCGCGTCACTCCCGTCGGTCGCGTTCTGCGTCGCTGGTCGCTGGATGAGCTGCCTCAGCTCTTGAACGTTCTGGGCGGCTCCATGAGCCTGGTTGGACCCCGACCCCATGCTGTGGAGCACAACGAGCACTACCGTCGCCTGATCCCCGCCTACATGCAGCGGCACCTGTTCAAACCGGGGATGACGGGACTGGCCCAGGTGGAGGGTTGGCGGGGAGAGACTGCAGAGTTGGAAGCGATGGCGCGTCGGGTGGAGGCCGATCTCCGCTACCAGCGCGACTGGTCACTTGCTTTGGATCTGAGCATCTTGATGCGCACCTTGCTGCATCTGCGATCGCATAACGCGTTCTGAGCGCACCGACAAGGAAGGGCACCGGCCGCGATCAACCTGGATCGTAAAAACGTTTGCCGTCAGCGCGTTTCATGGTGGCTCGGCGTGCGGAGCGGCGGGTGAACTGGCTCACGCTGGGGTTGGGAACCAGGGGATCTACGTGGGCCACCTGCTGCCATAGCTCCCGCGGGGCCCAGCTGACGCTGTGGTTGATCCGATCGTGGCGCACCACATGGCACCAGCGGGAGCTGCCGCATTGCGGGCAAAAGAGCTCTTCCAACCATTCGTTGCTCAGCACCAACACAGGATGGGCCTGGATCACCAGCCGGGCCTTCTTGTCGCTCATGCCGCGATCTCGCAACTCCTCTGGACGCAGCAGATGCAAAAAATATTTGCGACCATTGCCCGAAATTCTTTCCTCCGGATGGGCAGGACAGAAGAGTTGACGACTTTTGGGCCTGCGGTTGCGGCGGAGGGACGTCGGATTCAGCATGACTGAAGAGTTCAGCTGTTATTCAGATCGATAGGGCGGAGATTGTCAAGCAAAGAACCTGTGTGATTGCTGCCATGAATGCACCTTTTAGATTGTAATAATTTAAAATCATACCAAATGATCCCCCTGTCTTGTCGCAATCCGGGGCGCAACAAAACGTAAAGCTGATGTCCTTTTGCGCTTTGGCTGCTGGTCAGCCAGGCTGTGCGCGTCTTGGGGCCCACAGCCAGGCTGTGCGATTGTCGTTTCACCTGCAGTTTCCTTGCCCTGCCTTCCCCTCCCCATGTCCGTCCTTGTCACAGGGGCCGCTGGCTTCATTGGCTTTCATCTGAGCTGGCGTCTCCTGGAACGGGGCACACCCGTGCTCGGGTTTGACAATCTCAACCCCTATTACGATCCCGCCCTCAAGCAAGCCCGCCTGGCCCGCTTGAGGGCGCTGGCGGCCGGTTGCGGGGTCCCCTTTGCCCTGATCCAGGCCGATTTGGAGGATGCCGCCGCGGTGGAAGCCGCCTTTCGAGGAGAGGCTCCGGGTGGGGAGGCCTTGGGGCCAGGACGGCCCGAGCGGGTGGTGAATCTGGCGGCTCAGGCGGGGGTACGGTACTCCCTGAAGAATCCCTCCGCCTACATTCATTCCAACCTTGTGGGCTTCGGCCACATCCTGGAGGGGTGTCGCCACCACGGCGTGGCCCATTTGGTGTACGCCAGCAGCAGTTCGGTCTATGGCGGCAACACGGTGCTCCCTTTCAGCGAGCACCAGGGCGTCGATCACCCGGTGAGTCTGTATGCGGCCAGCAAGAAGGCGAACGAACTGATGGCCCACGCCTACAGCCACCTCTTTGGCCTGCCGGCCACAGGGTTGCGTTTTTTCACGGTGTATGGACCCTGGGGCCGGCCCGACATGGCCCTCTTTCTCTTTACCAAGGCCATCTTGGCAGGGGAGCCGATCGACGTGTTCAACGAGGGCCGCATGGTGCGGGATTTCACCTATGTGGATGACATTGTTGAGGGCTTGTTGCGCGTGCTGGACAAGCCCGCCACAGCGGAGGCGGCATTTGACCCGGCGGCACCGGATCCCTGCACCAGCTGGGCCCCCCATCGTTTGTTCAACATCGGCAACGCCAACCCCACCCCTTTGCTGGCCTATATCGAAGCTCTGGAACAGGCGCTCGGAATCACCGCCAGGAAGCGCTTTCTCCCCCTCCAGAGCGGGGATGTGCCCGCCACGGCGGCCGACACCTCCGCTCTGGAGGCGTGGACGGGCTTCCGTCCCCAGACTCCGGTGCAGGAGGGGGTGGCCCGCTTCGTGGCCTGGTATCGGGAGTTTTACGGGGTCTGAGCGCCGGGGAGCGTGCCAGTTCTCCCCGCGATACTCCCGTCCCCGCGTTCCGCTTTGATTGGATGCGGTTGCTTTCGCGGGATGACGATCCTGGTGACGGGTGGGGCGGGCTACATCGGCAGTCACGCGGTGCGTGCCCTGCAGCGGGCCGGCAAGCCTGTCGTGGTGCTCGATAATCTCGTTTATGGCCACCGCGAGATCGTAGAGGAGGTGCTCCAAGTGCCCTTGGTGGTGGGCCAGGTGGGCGACCGAGAGCTGCTGGAGCGTGTGTTGCGGGGAGGCCATTCCGCCTGTTCCCCTGGTCCGGGCCAGCCGGCTGAGCCGATTGAGGCCGTGCTCCACTTCGCCGCCTACGCCTACGTGGGCGAAAGTGTCGTTGAACCGGCCAAGTATTACCGCAACAACCTCGGTGACACGCTCACCCTCCTGGAAGCTCTTGTCGCTGAGGGCTGCCGCCGCGGTTCCCCGGTGCCGATCGTGTTTTCCAGCACCTGCGCCACCTATGGCGTGCCCGAGCAGGTGCCCATCCTGGAAACCACCCCGCAACACCCGATCAATCCCTATGGCCACAGCAAGCGCATGGTGGAGCAGCTGCTGCACGATTTCGGCGCGGCCTACGGGCTGCCGAGCGTGATTTTTCGCTATTTCAACGCCGCAGGCGCTGATCCCGCCGCGGATATCGGCGAAAACCATTCGCCGGAAACCCATCTCATCCCTTTGGTGCTGGATGCCATCACCGGTCGGATCCCCTGCCTGCAGATCTATGGCGATGACTACCCCACGGCGGATGGCACCTGTATTCGCGATTACATCCATGTCGCTGATCTCGCCGATGCCCCCCTGCTGGGGGTGCAGTGGGTGGCTCGACAGTCGCGGCGGCCGGGAGAGGGGGGCCAACCCACCGGGGTGCAGCCAGCTGTTTTCAATCTTGGCAATGGCAAGGGCTACTCGGTGCGCGAAGTGATCCAGGCCGCCGAGGCGGTGACCGGTCGGTCGGTGCCAGCAAAGGTGGCCCCGCGCCGACCAGGGGATCCGCCCGTGCTGCTGGCCTCCGCGGCGGCGGCTCAACGGGACCTGGGCTGGCAGCCCCGCCATCCCGAGCTGGAGGTGATCCTGTCGCACGCCTGGGCCTGGCATCAGAAGCAGCATGGTCCCCTGGCGTAAATTGATCGCAATTTTTTTGCATGTGCGGCCTGATCGGGGAACTTCGCTGGCGCCTTCCGGCTCGGCCCCAGTCCCTGTCAGGCCTGCGCCACCGAGGCCCGGACGCGGAAGGCGGCTGGCACAGCCCTGACGGGCACTGCTGGCTGGGCCACACCCGCCTGGCCATCCTCGATCTCAGCGCCGCCGGTGCCCAACCGATCAGCAGCCACTGCGGCCGCTTCACCCTGGTCTTCAACGGGGAGATCTACAACCACCTGCAGCTGAGGGCGGGCCTTCGCTTTCGGGCCTGGCGCGGCCACAGCGACAGCGAAACCCTCGTGGAGGGACTGGCCCAACACGGTGCCGCCCTGTTGCCTGAACTCTGTGGCATGTTTGCCTTCGCTGCCTACAACGCCGAAACGGGGGAGTTGCTGCTAGCCCGCGATCGGTTGGGCATCAAGCCCCTTTACGTGCAGTGGCTGGAGGGTGGGCTCCGGTTTGCTTCCGAGCGGCGGGTTCTGGACGCCTCCTGCCAGCTCACGGCCGCTCAGGTGAGCCAGCAGTTGGCCTGGGGCCATCTCAGCACGCCAGTGGCCATTGTCGGGCCCGGGGCTCCTGGCCCTGTGAGCCTGCCCGTCGGTCTGGTGATGCGCCTGCGGCCCGAGGGGCCTCCAGAGGCCCTGCGCCAGTGGCCATCCCCGTCCCTCGCCAACTGGAGTCCGCTCCCGCCGCGCTCTGCCGGCCAGGCCCGCGCTCTCCTGCGGGAGCGATTGGAGACGGTGGTGCGGGAGCACCTCCTGGCGGATGTGCCCGTGGCCTGCTTCCTCTCCTCCGGCCTGGATTCCGGCATCCTTACAGCCTTGGCCTGCCGCTTCCAGCCCGGTCGCATCGCCAGCTTCACCGTCGCCTTCGCCGGTGCGCCGGAAGATGAGAGCGCCCTGGCCCGGCAGATGGCCCGCCATTGCGGCAGTGATCACCACGAGCTTCATCTCACTGACGACCAGATCCTCACCTGGATCGCTGACGGGTTGGCGGCCATGGACGGGCCCACCGCTGATGGGATCAACACCTATCTGGTCAGTCGGGCCGTGGCCGAGCAGGGCATCAAGGTGGCCCTCAGCGGCCTGGGCGCCGACGAACTCTTCGGGGGGTACCCCTCCTTCCGCTCCCTTCCCTGGTTGCGGTGCCTGCGTTGGCTGCCCACCCCCCTGCGCCAGCGGCTCATCCGGCGTTTCGCCCCCCGCCTCCTGCCCAAGCTGCAGGGTCTGCCCTCCTGGGATCGCTGGACGCTGGGGGTGGCGCTGCGCCGCTACCACGGTGACGCGGACCTGGCTGCGGCCGGGGCGCAGCCGTTGGTTTGGCCCGAGCCGCCGCCTGTCCCCCTCCCTCAGCGTCATGGCCAGATCAGCTGGGCGGAACTCTTTGGCTATTGCGAGCCGATGCTGCTGCGCGACAGCGACGTCTTCAGCATGGCCTCCAGTCTGGAGCTGCGCGTGCCCTTCCTGGACCACCGCTTGGTGGAGATCGCCCTGCGCGTGCCCCAGCGTCTTCACGGGCCGGCCAAGGGTCTGCTGCGTGAGGCCTGCCGCGACCTTTTCCCCAGCGGCTATCTCCAGCGTCCCAAGCAGGGCTTCACCTTGCCGATGCGCCCCTGGATGCTGGGACCCCTGCGGCCCCTTTGCCTGGAGCGGCTCGACCGCCTGCGGGCCAGCGGCTGGCTGGATCCCCGCTGGATTGGCGTGCAGTGGCGGGCCTTCGAGGCGGATCAGCTGCGCTGGACCCGCGCCTGGAACCTGGTGGTCCTCGGCGAGTTCGCCTCCCGGGCGGGTCAGTAGAGCTGCATCCGCGCCGCTTCTGACAGGGTCGGCACATCGGGTTCTCGGCCCCGCAGGCACTCCACCAAGGCAAAGCTGAGCAGCAGGATGGCGCCCAGAAAGATCGTGTTGTCGAGGGTGCGCAGCAACAGGTTGTTGCCGAAGGTCTGGCGGAAGAGAATGTCCATCGCCAGCTGCAGAACGATCAATATGATGTCAATCATCAGGGCCAGTAACACGTTGAAACGCACCGTGTAGGGCACCTGGGGATTGCGCACCACCGCTCCATAGAGCAGGAGAAACAGCAGCAGGCCTCCCAGACCAAAGCCACCCACCGAGAACAGTTGCTCGAACTGCAGCATCGGCAGGGCGGGGAGCACGAGCAGATGCATCAAGGGAAACTGACTCAGCAGGGGCTTGCCGAACTCCAGGGCATCGCTCCAAGGCAGCGTGTAGGCCAGGGCAGCCAGCAACCGCTGCCAGATCGGGGGAGCATCCATGAACGCCGCCGCGGGGGTGTGTCTGAGGAGAGTTCAGGCTAGGCCTCCTTTAGGACCGCCTGCGCTGCCCGCCGCATGGCCTCCACTGGGATGGCCTCCAGCCCGCTCCAGAGCCGTAGCGCCGCGGCTCCCTGCTGCACAAGCATCTCCAGTCCGTCCAGGCCGCGGCATCCCCGTGCCGTCGCCTGACGCAGCAGGGCCGTGGGTCGCGGGGTGTAGATCAGGTCATAGACCGTCGCTGTTGGACGGAGGGCCCCCAGGGCATGGGCCTCCAGGGGGCTGCGCAGGGCGGCGGCTGGATCGTTCGCCATGGCCATGCCCACTGGGGTGGTGTTGATCACCAGATCGGCCTCCACGAGCCAGTCGTGCAGGCCCGCCTCCTTCGCCGGATCTCCGGGGTCCGCTTGGCCCCAGGCCACTGGCTCCAGAGCGGGGGCCCAGCTTGCGCAGCTCGCCACCAAGGCCTCTCGGGTTTCGGCCCGCCGTCCGGCCACGCCGATGTGCTCCACACCCAGGGCCACCAGGGCGGCGATCACCGCCCTGGCACTGCCACCGCAGCCCAGCACCAGCGCGCGGTCGGGCCGCTTCTCGTCCCGCAGGGGAGCGAGAAAGCCTTCCACATCCGTGTTGGTGCCGAGCCAGCCTCCCGCCGGCCGACGCACGAGGGTGTTGACCGCCCCCACCTGTTCGGCCAGCGGGCTGCGCTCCACCGCCAGGCGGGCCACAGCTTGCTTGTGGGGCAGGGTGATGTTCAGGCCGCGGCAGTCGACAGCCTCCAGGGCGTCGAGCACCCCCGCCAGTCGGGCGGCGGGGGTGGGCAAAGCCAGGTAGACCCAGTCCAGGCCCAGCTCCCGCAGGGCGGCGTTGTGCATCGCCGGGGAGAGGGAATGGCGCACGGGATCGCCCAGCACGGCCACCAGAGTCGTGGTGCCGCTGATGGACTGGATCCCGCCTGCCGCTGGCGCCGTCATGAAGGGTTCCAGTGGAAGGCGCCCGATCTTAGGTGTGGCCAGGGATCGGCGGCCCGGGTTCGGGAACCTCGCCTGGTCTGAGCAGGGGCGGGCTGATGAAGATGCCTTCATACCGAATTTCATCCACTTCAGGAGGTGGGAACCCATGGGAAAAGTCGTTGGCATTGACCTCGGCACCACAAATAGCTGCGTTGCCGTGATGGAGGGCGGCAAGCCCACGGTGATCGCCAACGCCGAAGGGTTCCGCACAACCCCTTCCGTGGTGGCCTACACCAAGAACCAAGACAAGCTGGTGGGCCAGATCGCCAAGCGCCAGGCGGTGATGAATCCTGAGAACACCTTTTATTCGGTCAAACGTTTCATCGGGCGCCGCGTTGATGAGGTCAACGAGGAATCCAAAGAAGTCAGCTACAGCGTTGAGAAAGCTGGTGCCAATGTGAAATTGAAGGCACCTGTTCTCAACAAGCAATTCGCTCCTGAAGAAATTTCCGCCGAGGTGCTGCGCAAGTTGGCGGAAGATGCGGGCAAATATCTGGGTGAGACGGTCACCCAGGCGGTGATCACCGTGCCCGCCTACTTTAATGACTCCCAGCGTCAGGCCACCAAAGACGCGGGCAAGATCGCTGGCTTGGAGGTGCTGCGCATCATTAACGAGCCCACCGCTGCGGCTCTGGCCTACGGCCTCGACAAGAAGAGTAATGAGCGCATTCTGGTTTTCGACCTCGGCGGTGGCACCTTTGACGTGTCTGTGCTGGAGGTGGGCGATGGAGTGTTTGAAGTGCTCTCCACCAGTGGTGACACTCACCTGGGAGGTGATGACTTTGACAAGGTGATTGTGGATTACCTGGCCGATATCTTCAAGTCCAATGAGGGCATTGATCTGCGCGCCGACAAGCAGGCGCTGCAGCGCCTCACGGAGGCGGCGGAGAAGGCCAAGATCGAGCTCTCCAGCGCCACCCAGACCGAGATCAATCTGCCCTTCATCACCGCCACAGCCGAGGGACCCAAGCACCTGGATCTGACCCTCACCCGGGCCAAATTCGAGGAGCTGGCCTCCCGCCTGATCGACCGGTGCCGCGTGCCCGTGGAGCAAGCCCTCAAGGACGCCAAGCTCAGTTCCTCCCAACTCGATGAGGTGGTGATGGTCGGGGGCTCCACCCGCATCCCGGCGGTGCTGGAGCTGGTGAAGCGCATCACTGGCAAAGATCCCAACCAAACCGTCAATCCTGACGAGGTGGTGGCTGTGGGCGCCGCGATCCAGGGCGGTGTGCTCGCTGGCGACGTCAAGGACATCCTGCTGCTCGATGTCACCCCCCTCTCTTTAGGCGTCGAGACCCTTGGTGGGGTGATGACCAAGATGATTGGGCGCAACACCACCATTCCCACCAAAAAGACAGAGGTGTACTCCACGGCGGTGGATGGTCAGACCAATGTGGAGATCCATGTGCTCCAGGGCGAGCGCGAGATGGCGGGCGACAACAAATCACTGGGCACCTTCCGTCTGGATGGCATCCCCCCCGCTCCCCGTGGCGTGCCCCAGATCGAGGTGACCTTCGACATTGATGCCAACGGCATCCTCAGCGTGACCGCCAAGGACAAGGGCAGCGGCAAGGAGCAGAGCATCTCCATCACCGGCGCCTCCACACTCAGTGATAACGAGGTGGAGAAGATGGTGAAAGATGCGGAGGCCAATGCCGCAGCCGACAAGGAGAAGCGGGAAAAGATTGATCTCAAGAATCAGGCGGAAACCCTGATTTATCAGTCGGAGAAGCAGCTCGGCGAACTGGGCGACAAGGTGGGTGCCGAGGACAAGGCGAAGGTGGAGCAGTTCAGCGCCCAGCTGAAGGAGGCTGTCGAAAAAGACGACACCGCCACCATCAAGACCGTGCTCGAACAGCTGCAGCAGGCCCTCTATGCCGCTGGCGCCGCCGTCTATCAGAACGCGGGTGCCACCGACGGGGCAGCGGGGGGCAATGGTTCCAGTGGAAACGGCTCCAGCGCCGGTGCCACCGCCGACGATGTGATCGACGCGGAATTCACCGAATCCAAGTGAGCGCCACAGCCGGATCCCCTGGTCCGGCCCCTTCTCAGGCGGTCCAACCCAGCTCAGGCTGGACCGCTTCGGAGGTGCCGCCCTTCGGGTTTGTGCCCCTTCTTTCTGGTTTTACCCCCCCTTTCGGGTTGAATCCCCGCCTTCAGGTTGAGCGGATTCCCCGCTGTGGGGCCTGTGCCCGGGTCGGCCTCCCCGCCAGGGAGGCTTTTTCATGGCCTGTGTGGCTGGGTTCACTCCCGCCTGCGTTCGGCAGGCCGTCAGCGGCCACGTCTGGCCCATTGCCCTGGCGCTCCCTTCTCTCACCCCCGCTCTCCGCTTGATCTTCTGGTGACGCTGCCTCCCCATCCCAGCGAGCGCTTTTCGGTGCGCCGCCTCAACCGCCTGGCTGGGGCCCTGCAGGCCCGCCGTTATCTGGAAATCGGCGTTGATGAAGGGGCGACGTTGCTCGGAATCCAAGCCGCTGAGCGCACCGGCGTGGATCCCCACTTCGCCTTCGACTGGCACAACTGGCATGGCCGTGAGGGCATCGCCCTGCACGAGTGCCGCAGCGACGCCTTTTTCGCCAGCTTGACTCCTGAAACGCAATACGACCTCATCTTTGTCGATGGGCTGCACACGTTTGAGCAGACCTATCGCGATCTGCTCCAGGCGCTCCGCCATAGCCATCCGCGCACGGTGATTGCCATCGACGACACGGTGCCTTGTGACGTCTTCTCCACCTGCCGCGACATGGACGAGGCCCTGCGGCTGCGCCGTCAGGGTGGCCTGCCGGATGACGCGCGTTGGCATGGCGATACCTACAAGGTTGTGCCTTTGCTGACAGCCTTCCACCCCGATCTGCAACTGCTCACCCTGATGGATGGCGGCAATCCCTGGACTCTGCTCTGGCGACCACCCATCCCGCTCCAGGAGGATGAGCTCCGCACCAGGCAGGCGATGCGGGCGATTCAAAACCTCGGCGCCGCTGATTACCTCTGGTTTCTTGGCCATCTCTCCCTCTATCGGCCCGTGGGCGAAGCGGAAGGTCTGCTTCAGGTGATCACCGCCCTGGGCGGGGAGGACGTTGGGTAGACCCGTCGCCGCTGACGGTGATCTGTAGGGCGCTGGCCTGTCACATCCGCGAGGCAGCTCCGATGGTTCCATCCCAGCCTGCCCCGCTCCCTCCACCGCCTGGATGGACCGCCATGGGCGGTGCGAGCGACACAAACTCTTCTACCAGCTGTTTCAGACCCACCCCGATCGCATCTGTCTCTACACAAAGACTCGATTGGCGGCGATGGTGCCTATGGCGGGCAGGGTGCCGCTGTGGCCGGTGATGTTGATCAGCAGGTCGTCGCTGGCGTTGAGGGGTGAGGCGGGGTTGTTGATCAGCAGGTAGGTGCCGCTGATGGCGGGGTGGGTGGCGCGCACCAGGGCGGCAGCATTGGGGGCGAGGGGCTGGTTGCCAGCGAGGGCGCCGTTGGCGTCAGCGAACACCCTGTTGGCGAGTTGAAGGAATGTTGCTGCGGGATTGTCGGCGGCGCGAGAGAAGGCGGTGGGGAGAGGCAGCGGCCAGCCAGTGGCGGAAACAAGAGTGATTTTGTCGCTGGAGAAGGCGAAGTCGGTGATGCGATCTGGGGCGGTGATGGAGGAATGGGAGAAGCGAAAAGAGAAGCGGTCAGCGCTGGCCAGGCCGGTGAGGGTGTCGGTGCCGGCGAGGCCATCGATCAGATCCGCATCGGCTGTGCCCCTTAGGACATTGTTGGCGGCTGTGCCGATGATGTCGTCGTTGCGGATGGTGCCGCTGACGGCGGCGGTGGTGCCGATGGTGTAGCCGACACCAGCCGCGAGTTGGAGGGTGACGGTCTCGTTGACCTCCGCCCGGGTGTCGGCCGTGGGATCGACCGTCACGGTGGCGGTGGAGGAACCTGCCGCGAAGGTGACGGTGCGGCGGCTACTGGTGGAGGTGCTGCCCGAGATTGTGTAGTCCGCCGCCAGATCTGTGCCAGCTGCGACCAGCCTGGCGGTGCCGCCCACGGTGTAGTTCACCGTGAGTGCGGAGCTGGTGAGCCCGGTGCGGGAGAAGGTATAGAGCAGATTGGCAGCGCCATCTTCTGTGACGCTGTTGGTTGCGGAGACGGCAAGGCTGATGCTGGGCGCTCGGGTTGTGGCTGTGAAAGGGCTGACATCCAGAATCCACAAACCGCCGAGGTCTTTGCTGGCCTGCACGGTCAGATAGGCATAATTCCCCATCACTTCAACACTGGTTGTGGCATTGGAAACTGACATCCCGAAATAACGTGTCGATGGTTTGTAGGATGCCGCCAAGACAGGATCAGAGGGATTGCGAACATCAATGATCTCCAGCCCATAAAAACCGTGGGCTAGAAAAGCATAGTCACCCACAACTTGTATGTCATAGACTTCGGCTGTGCTGTTATACAAATATTCCCCCTTCTGCCTCGGAGCAGCCGGATTGCTGATATCAAAGATCTTCAATCCCCGATTGCCGGCGGCGAGGTAGGCGGTTGTACCCACAATTTGCACAGCTGATGCCGCGCCTTCAAGCGCAAAGGAGACTTCCCCTGTTTTTGTCGGTGCCTTGGAGTTGCCGATATTCAGTGTCTGCAGCCGTCCTGTACCGATACCCTTGCTGACAATCACGGCTCGGTCGCCAGCCACATCCACAGCGGAGACGGATCCAGTGACACCAATGGCAACGCCAGCTGTGGCCTCAAGCACAGGTGCAATGGGATTGCTGACGTTGATAATTTGAAGGCCGGAGGTTCCGTCAGCCAGATAGGCTATATTGCCAATGACTTTCACGTCTTGGGCATCGCCTGGCGAATCATATGTACTCTTCAGACTGGGTAAAGAAGGGGAGTTGATATCGATGATGCGCAGGCCAGCGCTGCCATCAGTTGCATAGAGAATGGTAGACCTGATATCGACATCTGAAAGATTGCCCATGCCTGTGGCCACGCCCGCCATGGTCGGATTGTCCGCTGAGCTGATATCGAGGATGATGACATCGGCATTTGGCGAGAGAAAATCGGCAATGTAGGCGTATTTGCCAGCAACACGCACATCGTTGGCATAGCGCAGGCCGGAGAAACTGGCCACCAGGCTGACGGTGGCTGTGGATTGCTCAACAGCGACAGGCCTTCCGTTCAGATTCGCCATTCCCCCATCCTGTTCCGTTCGCAACGCGGCCAGTTGGATTGGCGAAACCTCTTCCTGACGCACCAGCGCTGAAAAAATCGCCCCTTCATCCCCCGGGCTGTCCTTTGGGTTGACGCGGGCATCCACGCTGTGGCCGAGCTCTTCCAGGATTACCGCCACCAGGGCATCTTCGCCCGCGTCCCGCACGAACGTTTGCGCCAGAAGAATGGTGTCGATGGACGTGGCGTAGGCCCCCCGAGCGCCGCCCAGCGCCTCGCTCGACACCACGACGATCGGCGGCAGGGCGCGGAAGTCGCCCTCGCGCCACTGCCGCCGCAGCTCGCTGGCTGACAACCGGTCTCCTCCGTCGCTGCCGCCTCCATCTCCTTCCTTCCTGCCATCGCCACCGAAACAGCTATGCCACAGCGGCCAGAACAGCGCACTCCCCGCGAACCCCCGCAGCAGGGCATGGACGGACTGCAAAGGCAGTGACAGAGAAGCGTCCATGAGTGATCGATTTTCGTTCAGCAAACCCTACAGCTGATAGTGGCGATTTATTGTGCGCTTCCATACCACATCTGTGGGCTGACCTTATCCCCCCAAGCACCAGTTTTGGTTCGGTACCCATGGACGTTAGTGACAAGCTCTTTTATTGGCTGTTTCACAATCACCCTGATCGCATCCTGGCGCTGCAGCGCGATCTGCCAGCGGAGGTCCGTGGCTGGCGCTTCTCCGCGCCGGTGATCAAGGAACGGGAACACCACCTGGACGGGCTGTTTCAACCGCCAGCGGATCAGCTGGATTTGCCGACGGTGCTCCTGAAGGCCCAGGCGACCTCTGATCCCAAGGTTCTGCGGCGGCTTTACGCCCAGAGCGTCCTTCTGCTGGAGCAGGAGAGCGCGATCGAGCACTGGCGGATGGTGGTGATCTGCCCCCATCGCCGCCTCACCCTCGGGAGTCCGACGGTGGTGGCGGAGTTTGTGCGAGAGCGGGTGCACTGGCTGGAGCTGGCGGCTGCGGATCCCGCCGCGCCTCCGCTGCTGCGGGCGTTGGCCCTGCTGGTGCCGCCGGAGCAGAAGCTCCAGGCCAGCAGCAGCGCCGTCCTCCAGGCCGAGGTGGCGGGCATGGAGCGGGAGGAGGCGATCGCCGATGTGATTGTCGTCGCTATCGTGACCACCCGATATCAATGGCCGATCGATTCCGGAACTGTGCGCCATGGGCGGCATCACTCCGGAGGAGTGCACACAGAGCCTGGCTTATCAGCAGATCTTTGGCCAGGGCAGGCTCGAGGACCTGCAGGAAGGCGAAGGTGGTCTGGCCCTGCGCCAGCTGCATCGTCGCCGCGGGGCCCTCACCCCCAAGCAAGCAGGTGGCCCGGGTTGGCGCCCTGCCCTTGGAGCCGCTGGAGCAGCTGGCGGAGGCGCTGCTCGCTTCTGAGGGAGTGGCAGATCTGGACGCTTGGCTGATCGACAGCTCTCAGCCGAGTGTGCAGTCCCGTAGATGCGCCATGAATCCTTTGATGGGTGTCTCGCCCGGAGCCCTTGCTGCGGATGGTACCTAGTGTGCTGTCCTGCAAATGCGCTGTGGATCCTTTGATGGGTATCTGGCCTGCAGTCCTTGCTGATGAGGGCGTCTAGGCGCACGGACCAAGCCGAGGATGACGCATGAACTTGATGGGCTGCACACGGAGATGCTTATGAGATGAGCCATCCCATTGGGCCTGATCAGCAATAAAGCGCCTCATTCTAAGGAAGCTCTGGACAACCGGTCGCCAGTAGAAGCTATCCCTTGCGCCAACTGGGAGCTCCGCGCTCTCACAGGTGCCGCTGAGGGGTTGTCCAGAGCCTTCCTAATGAATGGATTGAAATTCAGAGAAGTTGATTTAGGTATCGACCGGGTTGTCTTTTTTGAGCTCTTCCTGAGCGCTTATTGGAGGGCACCTCGAAAAATCACTTTTGGCCTGCTGAGACTGGCCGGCGAGGTCCGTGAAGGAAGGGATTTCACGCCAGCAGGCAAGAGGGAAGCGGGATTTTTCGAGGTGTCCTGGAGTATCCCTTCAGGAGGCGGGACGACTATAAAGACACCAGCTCCAGCAATAGCTCTTGCCCATTTCAAGATGATTTTACTTTAATCAAGAAGAAGATCTGTGCGATATTGACTCTTTGAACTGTCATTTTCTGCAAGCACATGCGCTCTTTTGATCAACGCGAATTTGATTTTTTGAGGTTTCGTTACTGATCGGGTAACTGCATGCGCCGAGGGCTGAGGCGTGTTCAGTCTGCGTGAACCCTGTCTGCATTTGTTGAGAATAGACGGTACGCACTGGGATGTGGGGCTCCAGCTCCTGAATCAGGGTCGGGATCGGTAACCAGGCCAGAGGTGGTGTAGGGAGGACTCCCCCGATCCTCCTGCCTACACTCACGTCCACACTGCCCACGTTCATGCCTGATTTCTCCCTGCGACGACGGCGACTGCTCGGTGCCGCCGCCATGGCCACTACAGCGACAGCCCTCGCCTCTTGTCGCATCCGCCGAGCGGACGATGTCAAAGGGGGAGCGGCTCTGCCTCTGGTGCGCTGGCGGATGGCCACCAGCTGGCCCCACTCCCTCGACACGATCTTTGGTGGGGCGGAAACCATCAGCCGCCGCGTGCGCGAGATGAGCCAGGGCCGCTTTCTCATTCAACCCTTCGCTGCTGGTGAGCTGGTGCCCGGCCTCGAGGTGTTGGAGGCAGTTCAAAACGGCTCGGTGGAGTGCGGCCACACCGCGAGCTACTACTACCTCGGCAAAAATCCCGCTCTGGCGTTCGGCACCGCCGTACCCTTCGGCCTCACGGCCCAGCAGCAAAACGCCTGGCTGCACGCGGGTGGCGGTCTGGAGCTGATCAATCAGCTCTACGCCGACTTTGGCGTGCGCAGTTTCCCTGCTGGCAACACCGGCGCCCAGATGGGCGGCTGGTTCAAGCGGCGTCTGGAGGGACTGGAATCGCTGCGGGGCTTGAAAATGCGCATCCCTGGCTTGGGCGGCAAGGTGATGGCTGCCCTGGGGGTGAACGTGCAGGTGCTGCCCGGCGGCGAGATCTTCCTGGCCCTGGATCGGGGCGCCATCGACGCGGCGGAGTGGACCGGTCCCTACGACGACGAGAAGCTCGGCCTCAACAAAGCCGCGCGGTACTACTACTATCCGGGCTGGTGGGAACCGGGCCCGACCCTCACCGCCCTGGTCAACCTCCAGGCCTGGCGCCGCCTGCCTGCCGACTATCAGGCCATGTTCCAGGCGGCGTGTCATGAGGCCAATGAACTGATGCTCAGTCGCTACGACGCTCTCAACGCCACGGTGCTGCAACGGTTGATCCAGGGGGGAACCCAGCTGGAGTTTTATGGCGACGCCATCCTCAAGGCGGCCCGTGAAGCCAGCGAGCAGATCCTGGCGGAGAGCGCCAGGGAGACCACGTTCAAGCAGGTCTATGACCAATGGCAGGCCTTCCGCCGTGATGTCTTCGCCTGGAATCGGGTGAATGAGTTTTCCTACGCTCGGTTCGCCTTTGGCGCACCGCCGGAGGCCCGATGAATCGGCGCTGGTTGATTCTGGCGGATCGCATGGATGCCCTCAACCGCCTGGCGGCGGGCGCCGGCCGCTGGGCCCTGCTGCTGATGCTCGCTCTCGGCACCTGGAATGTGGTGGGCCGCTACGTGGGGCTTGCCGTGGGTCGCAACCTCAGCTCCAACGCCCTGATCGAAGGGCAGTGGTATCTCTTCGACATGATGTTTCTGCTCAGCCTGGGCTATGCGCTCCAGCGGGATGATCACGTGCGGGTGGATGTGCTCCAAAGCCGCTGGACTCCGCGCAGGCAAACGCGGGTGGAATTGGCCGGCACTCTGGGTTTACTCCTGCCGTTCGTGCTGGTGGTGCTTATCACGTCAGTGGAACCCACCCTGCACGCCTGGCGCCTCGGGGAGATGTCTCCCGATCCGGGCGGCCTGCCGCGCACGTGGGTCAAGAGCCTGATCCCCCTTGGCTTTCTGCTGCTGGGGCTGCAGGGCGTGGCCCGGGCCATCCGGCTGCTGCACGTGCACGGCCAGCGCCTGGCGCCCCATGACCACAGCGGGGAGGGCTGAGCGATGGAGATCGAAATTCTGGGCTGGCTCATCAGCGTGGAGCCTGGCGAGATCCTGGGCCCGGGAATGTTTCTCGGGCTGGTGGTGGCCCTGCTCAGCGGTTATCCGGTAGCCTTCGGCCTCGGGGGCGTGGCGGTGGTGTTTGCCGCCCTGGCCATGGCTCTGGGGGTGATCGATGCCTCCTTCCTGGCGGCCTTGCCCCAGCGGATCTTCGGGATCATGGGCAATGTCACCTTGCTGGCGATTCCGGCGTTCGTATTCATGGGCGCGATGCTTGAGCAATCCGGCATCGCTGAACGTCTGCTGGAAACCATGGGCCGGCTGATGGGTCGTCTGCGGGGCGGCCTGGCCTTGGCGGTGGTGTTGGTGGGCACGGTGTTGGCTGCCACCACCGGGGTGATCGCCGCCACGGTGACCACCATGGGACTGATCTCCCTGCCGGCCATGCTTCGGGCCGGCTACGACAAGTCTCTGGCGACGGGGGTGATCGCCGCCTCCGGAACTCTCGGCCAGATCATCCCGCCGAGCATCGTGCTCGTTGTGTTGGGTGATCAGCTGGGCGTGCCGGTGGGGGAGCTCTTCCTCGGTTCTGTCATTCCCGGCCTGTTGATGAGCAGCGCCTTTGCCCTCTACGTGGTGGTGATCAGCGCCCTGCGCCCCCAGCTCGCGCCGCCGCTCGACACCACAGGCCTGCCGCCCCTGACGGCCGGAGGACTGGTTCGCGTGCTGGCAGCTCCGCTGGGCCTGATCCTGCTGGTGCTCGGCAGCATCTTCTTCGGCATCGCCACCCCCACGGAGGCAGGTGTGCTCGGCGCGGTGGGGGCCATGGCGCTGGCCGCCGCCCAGGGGGGCTTCAGTCGCGCTGCCCTGCGTCAGGTGAGCGATTCCACCCTGCGCACCACAGCAATGGTCCTGGCCATTCTGATTGGCTCCACAGCCTTCAGCCTGGTGTTTCGGGGCGTGGGCGGCGATGTGCTGATCAGCGACCTGCTGTTGCATCTCCCGGGCGGGCGGGCGGGCTTTTTGACAGTGAGCATGCTCGTGATCTTCGCCTTGGGTTTTTTCATCGACTTCTTTGAAATCGCCTTCATCGTCGTGCCGCTGCTGCTGCCCACCGCCCGCCAACTTCTTGGACCGGAAGGCCTGCTCTGGCTGGGGGTGGTGATTGGCGCCAACCTGCAAACCTCCTTCCTCACGCCCCCCTTTGGCTTTGCCCTCTTCTACTTGAGGGGCGTGGCGCCAGTGGGAGTGAGCACCGGCGACATCTATCGCGGCGCTGTGCCTTTCATTCTCCTGCAGCTCTCGGTGGTACTGCTGATCCTGATCTTCCCCCAGCTGGTCACTACCTTGCCCTCCCTCGCCAGTACCGCCAGTGGTTGAGGCCTTCCCCCCAGCTTCCAGCGCAAGTGCCGATCCCCCTTCGCTCTCCTCCGCCAGCTCCCACCAGGGGCCGCTTCGGGGTCCGCTCCCAAGCATGACAATCGATAGACCAGCGGGGGCAGAGATTCGTTCGACGGCCGAGGCCCTGGCCCTATTCGATCAGCTGAATCCGGTAACGCCGGAGGAGCTGCTCGGCAGCTGGCGCGGAGAAGGATTTGCGACAGGCCATCCCCTGGATGGCCTGCTGGAGGCCTGCCATTGGCAGGGCAAGCGGTTTGAGAGCCTGGAGGAGGTGCACCCCCTCGTGTTTGAGGGATGGGGGGGCAGCCCAGTGCATGTGGATCCGTCCCGGCTGCCGATGGGCCTGTTGCGGGCGCGCTGGGTGGGCCGGTTGGCCCCCTTGGGTGCTCTGTTCCCCTGGCTGGCGCCGCTGGTGTCCACCCGCACCTCCGCCGCCCGCCTGCGCGGCACCCTCTATCGGGGAAAGGTGTCGGCAGCGATGGTGTATGACGCCTTGCCCATCGTGGACGTCTTCCGCCGTCTCGATGCCCACACCCTGCTGGGGGTGATGGATTGCAAGGGGATGGAGCAGCCGTTCTTTTTTGTGTTGCGGCGGTAAGCGAGGTGGCCTGGCTTTTCTGGACAGGGTCCCTTGTTAAGGAAGCTCTGGACAACCAGTCGCCAGTGGAAGCTGTCCCCCGCACCAACTGGGATCTCCGCCAGGGCTGCCTAAAGGTCTGTCCACATAGCCCTTGCCGGACCTGTCAGCCTTTGCTTTGGTTGGAGGGAGCTCTCCCTTCCGATGTCCGAGACCTGGTCTCCTGTAAGGCCCCTCGAAAAATCGCTTTTGGCCTGCCGCAACTGGCCAGCGAGGTCAGTGACAGCAAGGGATTTCACTCCGGGGGGCGAGGAGGAGGCGGAATTTTTCGAGGTGCCCTGATGATCTGATCAGCTTTCTCAAGGCCATCCCAGCTGGCCGCTACCGCCGTGGGGTGCGCTACCCGCAGTGGTTTCTGCTGCTGCTGGTGGCGGTTCTCGGGATCCTCAGTGGCTGCCGCAGCTCTCGTGATCTGGAGGCATTTGCCAGGCGGCAACGAGAGGCGCTGAACCAGGCGCTGGGCCTGGACTTCAAGCGCTGGCCCTCCGATGCCACCTTCCTCTACCTGTTCAACAAGGCTCATCTCCAGGAGTTCGGCCAGGTGTTGCAGGCCTGGATGATCAGCCAGATCCCGGGTGGGACGGAGGTTCTCGATCAGTTGGTGTGTGACGGCAAGACGTTGAGGGGTTCAGCCGTTGAGGTCGAGGACGGCAACCATTGCTTTGTCGCCCAGGTGACGGTCTACGCCCGCGCCCTTGGCGTCGCCCTGGCTCAGAAGACCTGCGACACCCACCAATCCAGTGAGCGCGCAACGCTGAAAGAGCTGCTGAGCACACTGGAGCTGGCTGGCGCCCTCATCCAGGCGGATGTTCTCCATACGACGCAACCGTTTTTCAATGGTGCCTGGAGCAGGGGGCCGACGTCCTGTTGACCGTGAAAGCCAACCAGCAGACTCTCTACCGCCAGATCGGTCGCCCGTTCCAGGGAAAACGCAGGATCCCTTTCACGGCAACGGATCATGAGAATAAGCACGGGCGGGAGACAGTCTGGAAGCTGCGTGCGAAAGAGGCGCCGGAGCACATCAAGGCGAACTGGCCCGGCAGTGCCTGGATCGTGGAGGTGATCACCGACACCATGACGCGGAGCAGCGGT
>JBKDSV010000127.1:0-3606 GCA_046340795.1 Cyanobacteriota bacterium
TCGCGATGAACCTGCTGCGCCGAGGCGGCTACCGATCCAGCCGCCAAGGGGTCCGAGCGTTGGCCTACGACATCAAGGGGATGCTGGCGCTTGGAGGCGTTGCGCTACGGCAGAACACGGCCTGAGCTCACTTTTGGGCAGCCCTGGTCCCTGCGCCAACTGGGACTCCAAGCTCTCACAGGTGCTGCCGAGGGGCTTTCCAGAGCCTCCTTAGCCTTGGCCGCAACCAGAGCTCCGCGCTGGCCAGCTCAAGCGGGACTCCGTGCTGGTCGTGCATTTCTGCCCCTCTTCCACTCCACGAGAGCGGGGATTTGATCGACATCCGGATCACCGTCAGCGCGCAGGGGGCCCGTTGACGCCCAGCGACGGACTTTCACCAGCTGACGCCATTAAAATTGTCAGACGACTTTGGCCCAGCCCATGGCCCTGGCGCCCCCAACCGCAACCGCCCAGCCCCCTGAGCTTGAGCCCACGCCGCTGCTGCTGCCCTGGGATGTGCGGCTGACGCCGGCACAGTTCGAGCGGGTGTGCCAGGCCAATCCGGAGGCGGTGTTGGAGCTGGCCGCGGATGGAGCGTTGATCGCCATGACGCCGACCGGAGGGGAAACCAGCAGCCGCAATGGCCAGCTCCTGTTTCAATTGCAGGTGTTCTGCAGGCGCCGCAAGGGCTGGCGACTGTTTGACAGCTCAGGCGGCTTCCACCTTCCGGATGGCTCCGTGCTCAGCCCCGATGCAGCGCTTGTGTGCGAAGAGCGCTGGCTGGCCCTCACCTCCGAGCAACGCCGCGGCTTCCCGCCCCTCTGCCCGGACCTGGTGGTGGAGCTGGCCAGCCCCAGCGATGAAGGCCCCCGAGGCCTCACCGCCCTGCGCCGCAAGATGGACCTCTACCAGGTCAATGGCGCCCGCCTCGGCTGGCTTCTGCTGCCCCAGGAGCGGGCGGCGGAAATCTGGCGGGGCGGCCAGCGGGGCAAGGGAAACCGGCTGGAGAACGTCAGCCGGCTGGAGGGGAGCGAGCTGGTGGAGGGGCTGGGGTTGGATCTGGAGGAGATCTGGACGGTGTGAGAAGGGCGGCTCAGGCTACGGCTGGCCTCTGAACGCGGCGGCGTGCCAGTGTCTGTGCGAGGCCGATGGCGGGAGGCCACGGCTAACCCTCGGTGGCGCCGCAAAGCGGCGTCCACAGCAGCAACGTTTCGGTGAACTCCTGCATCTGCGGGCATGCAGTAAACCCAAGTCGCCCATAGAACGCAGTGGCTTCAGTGTTGCTCGGGTGCACCCAGAGCTTGATGTCTTCACAACCCTGCTCAGCAAGCCAACGCAAGGCGGCCTCTATGAGCTGCCTGCCGATTCCTTGCCTTCGCGCCTGAGGTTCGATGTAAAGAGAGTCGATCTCGCCAATACCTCCCTTGCGAAGCGATGAAAAACAGTAGCCAATCAGAACTTCATCAATCCAAGCAACTTGCAGATGATGGCCATGGGTGCACTTTAGCAGCAGCTCATTCTTGCGATCTGCCCAGGAGCCTGTGCGCGGCTTCGTGTTGATCAGGAGATCAAATGTCTTGTGGAGCTCATTCAGCTTGAACCACATTGGTGCGATCGCATCGATCTGCTGTAATGGGAGATTTTGGATCATGGGTCGTCTGGCCAACGAACCTGGATCAAGCGTGCGCAGCCACAATCTTATCCGCTATTGAATCACGCCAGATCAGCACCACATGCGCCCGTTGGCTGCGCGAGGGCCGGCGATGGCGATCTCCAGTGGCAGGGTCTCCTCCATCCAGAACAACAGCGCAGCGAGCGGCGGCTTGCAGCCTCACACAAACCTCTTGGAGGCCGCGCCAGCAGCGAAGGAGCAAACGGACGCCCCCCCAAACGTGACGCGAAGGCGACCCAAAGAACGGCGGTCGTGTCGGGTGGCCGTGCTTCAAGCGCTGGGGCCTTCGACCTCCAGCGCAACGGCGGCTGCCCCCCTCAAAATGCAGGCTCCGTGATCGTTCCCAAGACGCACCCCAAACACCTGTGAAACAGGCTCGACTCGCTCGAGATCTGCCAAGGCGACAGTGCGCAGACGCACCGATGCCGCGGCTACCGCCGCTGAATGCCCCTTCCTTGAACTTGGCTCGATATATTCACGCCAGCTTGAAGGCGCTGCTGAAGACGATCAATCCAGTGGGGACCCAGGGGGACCTGGGAAGGTGGCGGCGGTGGCGCCTTTAAGCCATGAGCCGCGGCTGAGCGATGAATCGCCTGATCTGCCGCGATGACTAGCCAGTCTCCACGGGGGCGCTGTCGGCCCAAGCAACAATCAGCGGCAACAAGCGCAGGGTGTTGGGAGATTCGCTCCAGGAAAGGTGCCAAACGGCGATGTTGCACCGGGCTCATTCATGGCGCAGGATTCGGAGGAGTTCCATGGGGCAAAGGTAAAGAAACTTGTATCACCCTGGCCTGCCTCAAGGCAACCTCTCTACAGCGCTAAGGAGGCTCTAGACAACCGGTCACCAGTGGAAGCCGTCCCTTGCGCCAACTGGGAACTCCGCGCTCTCACGGGTGCCGCTGAGGGATTGTCCAGAGTCTCCCTAACATCGCAAGCCCGGAAATCGGTAAGCTATAACCAATTAGCACGTTATAATACTTTTCCTTTTGATCTGTGTCTTTATATAGCCGCAGCGCATTTTCAAAAGCCTTCATTGCCTCTCCAAGATAAATAGAGTCATTCGGATTACTCTGTACACAGTGCTCAAACTTCTTGCAATATGCGATGCCTAGTATGCAGTCCCACAAGTTCATGCGTCACCTTCGGCTTGGTCCGTGCCTCCAGATGCCCTACTCAGCAAGGGCTCCGGGCGAGACACCCATCAAAGGATCGACGGTGCATTTGCGGGACTGCACACTAGATCAGCATTTGCGCGCGCCCAATCATTCGGCTGGTTTGCTTGAGTACACACTTGCAAGGCACTGGTTAAGGCATCAATGCTAGTTTCAATTACATCTTGAGGATGAGCACTGTAATGCGATAGGTTGATGAGACTCTGCCCGAGCATATCATTTGTGATTGCACATTGCTCCAAATGGTTTTCTACCTCCCCCACTATCAGCAAAGTTGTCCACCCAGTCTGACCGATCCACCAGGGGGCCCAACCAAGACAGATGCAATCGCCTGACGACCCCGAGCTGCGGGCTGAGATCCGCCAGCGGATGAGCCCACCGAACCGTGAAAGCGTGGCTGAAATCGCCCGTTCCACAGGGGTGAACGCCCAGACCCTCTACAGCTGGCGCCATCGCTGGAAGCAGGAAGGCCTGTTGGTGCCAGCCACCAGCAAGGCACCTGAGGAATGGAGCGCTGCCGACAAGCTGGCCGCAGTGATCCAAGCCGCGGGTTTGAGCGGCGCGGATTTGGGCGCCTATTGCCGTGAGCGGGGTCTGTTTCCCAAACAGCTTGCCCGTTGGCGCCAGGTGGCAGAGGATGCGAACAACCACAAGGCACCGAGCATGAGCGATCAGAAGGAGTTGCAGCGCCAGAACCAAGAATTGATTCGCAAGAATCGACAACTGGAAAGGGACCTGCAGAAAAAAGAAAAGGCTCTTGCCGAAGCAGCAACGCTGCTCATG
>JBKDSV010000128.1:0-16914 GCA_046340795.1 Cyanobacteriota bacterium
ATTTCCTGTTGCTGTATTGGATCTTTTTTTGTCCGACGGCATTGAAGTTTTATCTGTATCTGGCGGATCCCGAGTTGTATCGTAGTGAGGGCAGAAACTTGCTTAGGAGAATGATTAGAAATCGTTCCTATAAGCAACTGCTGGTTGTGTCGATCGGATCATTAGCAATGCTTGGGATTCTGATTATATTCTTAAGGAGCCTAGTGATTCTGTTTCTCGACCAGCCGGAAGGGGTCATACAAGGCGTCGATAGGGTTTCTCTTTTTTTTAAAGCAACCTTACCTAATGGAGCAGCACGGGGGGCCTATGGGGTGGCCTTTGGGGGGGCCTTAGGGGTGGCCTTTGGGTGGGCCTTGGGGGTGACTGGTGGGGTGGCCGTAGGGGCCGTAGGGGTGGCCGTAGGGGTGGCCTATGGGCTGGCCGGAGGGGTGGCCGGAGGGGTGGCCGTAGGGGTGGCCTTCGGGGTGGCCGGAGGGGTAGGAGCTGTTCTCGGCAGTTTGCGCCTGCCCTTCTACCTTGTGGAAGGAGCCGGTTGCCTCGGGCTTCCCTTGCGCTGGCCTCACCCCCTCTGGTGGGATGAACTGGCCGTGCTGCCCTTCCTGGCCACGGATCGGGCGAGCCGCTCGCTTTGGCGGCAAGGGGAGGAGCAGGGCCTGGTCCGCCTGGTGCGCTTGGCGGCCAACCCCTTTCAACGCTGGGTTCTCCAACGGGCTCTGGCGCGCCAGCTGCACAGCTCCCCCCACCCGATCCAGTTCCTCTATCGCCTGCTGCGCCTCCAGGAGTTGGAGGCCTACGCAATCGCTCCCCTCACTCCGTCGGACTGGGATGAGATCCCCTCCGTTCGAGACGTCTTCCTCGCTGAGCTGGCCGGCCAGGGGAGCGACAGCTGCAGAGGGCTGGAAAAGGGTGTTGATCGGCTGACCGCAGGCCTTCGCCTTCGCTCTGCCACGCCTCTCACCGCCCTGGCTGAGCTCCTGCATCGCATCAGCCGCCTGCCCGACACCTCCGACGCCCCGCCTGAGCCCAGCCTCGACGAACTCAGGCAAGCTCCAGCCCTGTTTCAGTCTTTGCTCCCCTACCCCGGCGGCAGCGAATTGCACAGCAGCTTCGCCTGCATGGCCCACGGCCTTCAAACCTCCTCCCTGGCGCAGCTGATCGAAATCGTCCATCTCCTGCGTGAGCTGCCCCCGGCGCAAGACGCCATTCGTCCCGAGCTGATCGAAGCCCTGCAGCGCCTGGCTCCCATCAGTCAAACCATCGCCGTGTCGCAGGCCGCCTCCAGCCGCCTCAACCAACTGGCCGCCCTGGCCCGCGCCAGCGAGGCCATCGAGGAGCTGGGCCCCTTCATCGACCGCACGGTGGTGACGCCGGAGAAGATCCTGCTGCAGAGGATTCGTCACCGCTGGCGCAGCTTGGTGCTGGAGGAAAGTGGCCGCCTGGGCCACAAGGTGGAGCGCAAGCGGGTGGTGAATCCCTATGTGGCGGGCAACCCGGTGAAGGCCGGCCTGTTTGTCGGCCGGGAACAGATTCTGGGCGAGCTGGAAGAGCTGTGGCTCAAACCCGGGCTGGTGGATTCGCTTGTGCTCTACGGCCACCGACGCATGGGCAAATCCTCCATCCTGCAAAACCTGCCCCAGCGCCTGGATCCCGCCTCCAACTGGATCGTGGATTTCAACCTGCAGACCATCAACCGGGCACACACCGGCAGTCTGCTCTTTGATCTGGCCCAGAAAATGCGCCAACACCTCCTGCGCCAGCTCGGCGATCCGCTGCCGGCGGCTGGCAGCGTTGCCAGCGCTGATCTGCGCCTGCCGGAGGAAGCAGCCTTTCGCGCCAACTACCAACGCGCCTTCAATCACTGGCTCGACTGCCTCACCCCCTGGATGGCAGGCCACCGCTTCATCATCGCCGTCGATGAATATGAGCTTCTGGAGGCCGCCATGGCCTCTGGCCAGCTGGATGCGGAGCTCCCCGCCTATCTGCGTGGCGTGATTCAAACGCGCGACTGGTTTGTGCTCGCCCTGGCGGGTCTCTACACTCTACGGGAAAAATGCCACGACTATTGGCATCCTCTCTTTGGCAGTATCAAGCCGCGTAAAGTAAGCTTTCTCTCCCCTGGCTCCACCCGCCACCTGCTCACCCAACCCTCTGATGATTTCCCCCTCGACTACAGCAATGACACGCTTGAGGAGATCATTCACCTCACAAATGGTCAGCCCTATCTCGTGCAGCTCATCGGCCAGAATCTAGTCGCCCACTTCAACCGGCAGCTGCTGGAAAGCGATCGTGATTCGGATCAACCCCTCTCCCTGGCCGACCTGCAAGCAGTGATCGAATCACCGGACTTCTTTCAAGACGGTGAAGCCTATTTCAATGGCGTTTGGAAACAAGCAGAACAGGCCCCCCCGGGGCAACAGGCCGTTCTTCTCGCCCTCTCGCAAGGGCCCGGGGAGCTGGGCCAACTCGCTGAGCAAACGGGTCTCAGCGCCGCAGAGCTGGAGGCGGCCCTGCAAACCCTGGAAGCGCATGATGTGGTGACCCGCAGGGAAGGCAAGCGCTACACCTTCACCGTGGAGCTGATGCGCCGCTGGGTGCGGCAAGGCGATGCCACTTCACAAGCCACCGTGCCGTAGCTTCTCAGACTCAAACCTGAAATCAGGCAGCGGCAGATTTGAAAGGCCAGCCGCCTCAAATCTGCCCAAACAACCCGCAAGCTGAACCTGCCTCCAAACCCCTTCCCGGTCCCCGTCTCCTGCGGCTGAGGCGTGAGATGAAGAACCTCCCTCCCCCGCACCGAATCGTCGTCAGCTCCGCCAAGCTGTTGGCATGACCCTCCTGCATTGCCCACTCTGCCTTGGCCTGGCGGTGTTGTCCGTCCTGAGGGCCGCCTCTCATCTGTTGCTGGTGGGCCTGCGCTTCGCTCCGGTGCCAGTCGCTCAGCCACGCCCAGCGGCAAGGCTCATGCCGCTCTGACAGGCGCCTGCCATCCTCACAACCCCGCCCCGGCCTCACCGCCCCCAGCCAAAAGGCTGGTGCAAACCGGCCTGATCGGCAGCCCCCAACGCTGGAGACGCCTTTCGCCTGCGCCAGCCTCGGCATCATTGAGCTCCGGCTTGGAGCAGTGCCGGTCAATCCATAGCCTCCAGAGCCAGCACTTGATCACTGCAGCCAAGGGCACCTCGAACAATCACTTTTGGCCTGCCGCAACTGGCCAGCGAGGTCCGTGACAGCAAGGGATTTCACTCCGGGAGGCGAGGAGGCGGCGGAATTTTTCGAGGTGCCCTTAAAAAGGGCGGTAGCCATTGCTAGTGTGCAGTCCCGCAAGTTCATGCGTCATCTTCAGTTTGGTCCGCGCGTCCAGAGGCCTTCCTCAGCGAGGGCTCCTGGCGAGACACCCGTCAAAGGATCCACAGCGCATTTGCGGGACTGCATACTAGGAGCCTGTTGCGCATAGATGTCCATGCCAGGGCTGCCTCAAGGTCAAGGTGAGGTCCCGCAAATGGAGCTGAAGAACGCGGACTCTCCTGGCTGGGCACAAATGACGAGACGGGTCTGCCGATGGACAGGCGCCCTGATCCCCGGCTTCCACAGGACTTTTGGTCAGCCCTGATGTCCATGCGAGGATATCAAGGATAATTTGAGACTAAGGCGGAATTATTCTGCGATAAATCGAGAGCCGACTCAACTGGATCCGGACCAAATCTGCTTCCAAAAAAGGATTTCTGAAGAACCTGTTTGATTGAGCCAGCTCAATGAGCTCCTCAAGAGCTCTCGGTTGGTGCGTCTTGCAGCTTTTATCTGTGACTGTTGACCCAGTTGTTCTATGCGCAACAGGCTCCTGGGGAAACTCTGGACAACCGGTTGCTAGACCGGTCGCCACTGGAAGCTGTCCCTTGCGCCAACTGGGAGCTCCGCGCTCTCACGGGTGCCGCTGAGGGGTTGTCCAGAGCCTCCTTGGGCATGCTCTGAACAACGGATGGAAACAGGCCAAATGACATCGAGCGCCACGGCCTGAGCAGGGGCAGAACACACAGAGAAGCGGGGCGATCCGGTCCAATGCGGCCAAAGATCGCCCTGGCCACAGACAATGACAGCACTGGCACAGCCCATTGCAGGGGCACTGCCATTGACATGGACAGTTCGTCGGCTTATCGCGTTTTCAATGAAGAAAGTCGCTCTGGCCAGCACTTTGGCCACATGCACTCTTGCCCTTGTTCTTGATGCAAACGCAGCAAAAGCTGCTCTTGAGTACAATATTTATGAATCCCTTGGCAATCTCGTCGTTGAGACAAGTGGATCGTTGAACTTGCCTGCGTCAGCTGGAACTGGAAATTGCGGCGCAGGAGGCGCGATCGCTCCTACGATTGGATTTATGTGTACCGGTCCTAATCTAACCCAGCCTGTGTATCTGATCTCAGGCCCTTCAACATTTACTGGTACGTCTGATATTTACCCAGGCACATCGGTCAGTGGTCTTGTCACTGGTGTGGTGGCTGGGATTCAAAGATTTGTGATGGAATCCACCTATGTTTCTGGTTCGCCCATTGTCAGCGGTGCCACGTTCACTGGCGTAACCTTGGCAGATCTGGGGCTGACTCCATCCTCTGGAACACTCGGCACCTGGACCCTTGCGGGCACGGGCGACACCATCGCCATCAAAGTGGTCAATCCCGTGCCAGGCCCGCTGCCGGTGCTTGCTGCGGGAGCGGCTTTCGGCTTCAGTCGCTGCCTGCGCCAGCGCATCAAGTCCCGGCAGGCTTCGGCCCAAAGCTGACCGTCCGCTCTGCCACTACGCGCTGGTTCTGCCTGATGACGCCCTGGTTCCGCCAGGGCTTTTTTGCTGCTTGCCCAAAGACCGCACCACTCGGGACGCCAGTCCAAGCCATGAGCACAATGCCAGCCATCCTTGAATTGCTTGTGATTAAAGTTATAATTCCACAACGAAGAATGTGACTCCCAGTGCAGGGAAAAATCCCAGGGGAGCCCCACTCCCGCCCTTGCGGACGGGACCCCCTGACCGAAGTCAGGGCTTGAGCGTCAGAAGGCTCGGATCTGGTGTCGCGTCCAGCTGACGGCTCTTGTCGACAATGATTTCAACCCTTGTCGACAATTTCACTATAAAGGCATATTGCTTGCCGCCGTGGGTATTCATAATTCGTTGCATTGGTTTTTGCTGGCGAGAATCCAGCCCATCTGCCCAGGCTGGATTCGTTGGGATTCAACGTGTGCCGCGACCCGTTCTGACTTGCCACCCGATTGAATTGGCGCCAGACTGACCAAAGCTGAGACATGCCCAGACCTGGGAAATGGCAGAGCTGCTCCAAATCTCCTTACCCCTTTCGGCGGAACGGCGATTGGATGTGGTGTTTGTGCACGGCCTGGGTGGGGATCCCGTCAACAGCTGGCGCAGCGGAACGGATGAGAACAGCTCCTGGCCCCATTGGCTGGCCTTGGAGTTTGGTGCTCAGGTTGGGGTGTGGTCGCTGGGATACGCCGCTGCTCCTTCAAAGTGGTCTGGCATCAAGACCGCCCTCCTTGGCGGCAACGATCCGGATGCAGGCGCGGCAATGTCTCTCCCCCGCCGGGCAGAAAACAGCTTGGATCGATTGGTAGGAGCAGGTATCGGTCAGAGGCCTTTGTGCTTCATCGCTCACAGCCTGGGCGGCCTCCTTGTGAAAAGTATCCTGCGCCTGGCTGCCGATGTCCCGGAGGCCCCGGAGCGGCTGCAAGTGGCACAACAGTGCAGAGGAGTGCTCTTTTTGGCCACGCCGCACCAAGGCTCAAGACTGGCGGATCTGGCAAGTGCGATGCAGGCCTATCTTCCCAGCGTGAGCACGCAAGATCTGAAGGACAATGATGATTATATTATGGATCTCTATGAGTGGTATCGGAATTATGCGCCAACCCATCATATCCTCACCCGTAGCTACTACGAAAATAAGAAAACAAAAGGGGTGGTGATTGTGGTGCCGCGCTCCTCCGCTGATCCCGGTGTGAGTGGACCCACAGCGCGGCCCCCCACTCCTCTTGACCGGGACCACCTGGAGATCAGCAGACCCCGCAACCAGAACGATCAGGCCTACATCGGATCGACCAAATTGATAGGTACAATACTTAGGCCTGAAACCGCCAAAATCAATCTCAATGCTGTTGCGGATGAACAAAACGAATTGGCCAACACTTCTGCCGGCGAGGATCACATCACCGATTTACGAAGCCTGAATCCCACAATCCAATTGACATCTCATTCTGTCTATTTTAGCATACAATTTCCAATCACTGATTTGAGACCTCTGCTTGGGGTTGATACATTGCCATTTCCTGAATGGAATACAGTTCCCAGGGCGAATGAGGAATTTGTTCACTTTTTTGGCGAGGTAAGGAGGAGGTCCAAGCAGATTCCTGGTGAATATCCATGGCAAGATGAATTGTATTATGCTACCGCAAAACGTGCGCTTTGCTTTCCTCTGCTGGAAAAGAGGCACATTGGCAGCTTTCACGCACCACAAGGAGGATGTCGAGCCTTGTACCACGATGGAGATCGAGGGATTGTGGCGCGAGTCGAAGCAGGAGTCGTTATACCAGTAGCAAAAACAAATGATCTGCAGATGAAAGAACTTCTTGTGATGTTGCGCGATTTTCTGAATCTTCCTATTCAAGTCGCATGTCTCAATACTCTCGGCTTGAATTCAGCTGAGAACAGGATTCGCTCAGTAGCACCTGCTCAACTCGTGAAGGCTGGAAGATATTTGGCCGATCTTTATCAGAGTTCATCGACTCAGTTAGGAGTGCCCAGTACGTCCCAAGAGGTGCGAGCTGGCGAGCCGGTTGTGTTCGTGCTTTACAAGGGGAATAGCGCCACTGAGCTGCCGGAGGCAAGATATAGAATTGATCCGGTCAAGATAAATAACGCTGGCGTAAGCTATACCTTTTTTGAGAGTCACAAGCGACAGGTTCTTGTATGGTTCATTGATCTTAGCTCTGCTAATGGCGATATACTTCGCAGGCTGCGCTTGGGATTGGCACGATTACATGCTGAGCGCCAAGCGCTGCTCGAAATCAGCCGTGCTTACAAAGCAAAAAAGTTAAGAGAAAATTCAGATCTAATCGAGTTTATGGAAAAACGTCTGGGTTGGCTATCCAAAGCATCTCATTACGGAATCGACGCAGATGCAATGAAAGACACGATGAGCGCGTATCATGCCATTTGCCCTGGCAAAGAATTGCAGCGCCTCGAGATCTTGATCGACGAGATCCGAGAAAATAAAAAGCTAACTTCTGCAAAAGTCAAGGAGTTTCTGCATGCCCATCCTCGAGTGCAGCTATTCCTCTCCAGCGTCAGCGCTGAATTTCTAAGCTACCGCGAGCGCTTGCGTCATCTGCTCACCCGCCCGGACGTGGAGGTGAAGGTGCAGGAAGACTTCATCGTGACCGGAAATGAAACCCTTGAGATGCTGGACACCTACATCGAAGGCTGCGATGGGGTGATCCACCTGGTGGGGGACATGACGGGGTCTCTCGCCAAACCACAGTCGCTGGAGGCGATCCTGAAGAAATATCCAGACCTGGCCAGCCGCTTTCCACTCGCGGACTTTCTCCAACCCAATGGCCCCTGCCTGAGCTACACGCAGTGGGAGGCCTGGCTGGCGCTTCTGCATAATAAACCCTTGTTCATTGCCACCCCGGATCAAACTGCCCTTCGGGATCAAAAGTATGTGCTTGATGCACAGCAAAAACAGCTACAGCAGAGCCATCTGAGCCGCCTACGCAGCGTCGCTCGCTATCCCGCCACCGCGTTCACCAGCCAGGAGCACTTGGCGGCGGAGGTGCTCCGTTCATTTGTGCTGGATTTGTTGGTGAAGGCAGGTAAGCAGAGCCCTTCTTAAGGAAGCTCTGGACAACCAGTTGCCAGTGGAAGCTATCCCTTGCACCAACTGGGAGCTCCGTGCTCTCACAGGTGCCGCTGAGGGGTTGTCCAGAGCCTGCTTAATCCAAGGAGCAGCTCGAGCAAGCACCTCTCAGCCCGTCACCTCCTCCGCCAACCCTCAGCCCTTCTGCCCCCGCAGCCCCCAGAAGGCAGGGCGGACCAAAAGTCCTGTGGAAGCTGGGGATCAGGGCGCCTGTTCATCGGCAGACCCGTCGTCACTTGTGCCCAGCCAGGACGGTCCGCGTTCTTCAATTCCATTTGCGGGACCTCAACTTGACCTTGAGGCAGCCCTGACACCCACGGCCAAGAAGAGGCTGAAAGCCGCAGTGCCCCCCAGCGGACGCCACCCGAGCGAGCGGGTGGCACACCGCCTGGCAGGGGGCCCACGGCCTGAACAACTTCTGACGCCAGGGAATCAGAGCAGGCAATCCGCTCGTCCCCGCTCGAGCCGGGCCTGCAGGAGACCGCCCCGCCGTCGTTTAGCGACGCTCCACCCGCACAAGCAGGCCGCTCCGGGGCCGGGGGGTGGGGATGACTTCCAGGCTGAGGTCTTGCTGCGGCTCCAGGGTGAAGTGCAGGCTCTGCAGCAGGCGCGTCAGCAGCAGGCGCAGCTCCAGTTCCGCCAGGGGCCGGCCCAAGCAGACACGGGGGGCGACGCCAAAAGGCAGGTAGGCGGAGCCAGGCGGTGAGACCTCCAGATGGCGTTCGGGGCGAAAGGTCTCCCCGTCAGTGAAGGCCTCGCCATGCCGCTGGCTGGCCGTGATATCCACCTGGATCACCCGCCCTGGCGCAATCGTGTAGGGTCCCAGCCGCACCGGGGCAATGACGCGGCGAAACAGCCCGCCCACCGGAGGGACCAGGCGCAACACCTCCTTGATCACCGCATTCAACCGCGGCAGGTTGTCCAGCTGATCCAGATCTGGTGCGTCGGGATGCCAGGGCACGGTATCGAGCTCCTGCTGAAGCCAGGCCAGGCAAGCGGGATGTTGCAGGAGGAGCAACACCGCCAGGGTCAGGGAAGAGGCGGTGGTTTCGTAGCCGGCGAAGAGCAACAGCAGCAGCTGATCCGCCAGGTCGGGGTCGCTGAGGGGAAGGCCGGCTTCATCGCAGGCGCCAGCGAGCGCGGAGAGAGTGGGCAGCAGGCTGAGGATGCGGCGGATCAGGCGCCGTCGGGCCGCCATGGCCCGGGCAAGACGACTGCTGGGGTAGGCGATGGGCAGGCTGAAGAGGCCCTGGGTCCAGATTTCAAAGTCGTCATAGAGACCGGCTCTGCCCTCCGGGCTCAGAGACAGCACCTCTTCAGCGATCACCTGGAAGGCAAAGGGTCGCATCCAATGCGCCAGGGGCAGGGGCTGGGAGGCGATGGCGAGATCTTGCACCATCCTGTCGCAGATCCGGGCGATCCCCGGCGCGTAACCCCTGAGCGCCGAGGCGGAAAAGAGGCGCCCCACCGCCCGTCGTCTCGCAAGATGAGATTCGCCGTTGCGATTCGACAGGGAGAAAGGCCCCAGCAACTGGCTCACACTCGCCGGCCACCAGCCCTCCAGGGCCGACGCCTGGGTCATCAGGTCGGCGACGGCCTGTGGACCGCGCGCAAACACCTGGGGCTGGCCGCCGATCACGGTTTCAAACACATCCCCCAGCTCGGCAAAACGACGTCGCGCAAACCCCGGGTCACGCAGAAAGGAGAGCAGCTCCAGCACGCCCGTCACCGCGCCGGTGTGCGGTGGGGCTTGGGTTCGGGGCTCAGAGACAGGCACAGGCATGGGGGCGAGAGTTCTCCGGTTGCGAGTGAGGTGTTGGGTGTGGAGCGTTGAGAGCGGGCGCTGGTTGGTAAAACTGTCTAGAGCATCGCACTGCCGATCAGGGCTGATTCAAATGGATGGCCCTCGCTTCAATGGCTTGTGTTCAACGCTGATCTGAGCGCATCCCTGGGGCGGCACACTCGCGGTGGCGAGCCCGATCCTTCTTCTGAGGGGCACCTCGAAAAATCACTTTTGACCTGCCGCGACTGGCCAGCGAGGCCAGTGACAGCAAGGGAGTTCACTCCGGGAGGCGAGGAGGAGGCGAAATTTTTCGAGGTGCCCTGAGGGCAATAGGATGAATCGTCGCTGAAAGCCTGCGGGTGATTAGGGAAGCTCTGGACAACCCGGTCGCCAGTGGAGGCTGTCCCTTGCGTCAACTGGGAGCTCCGCGCTCTCACAGGTGCCGCTGAGGGGTCGTCCAGAGCTTCCTTAGATGATTTGAAAAGAACTTGCACTGAGCGTTGGGAGTGTTCCCCCGCTGGCACTAGCCATGATCATGGCAAATCTGCCACCGCCCTCAAGGGTGGTGGCAAAGCCCGGGGCGTTGCCGTTTGGATTGTAGAAAACCCCGCCATTCAGGGTGTTGTAGACGATCAGGGCGTTGCTGCTGGCCGCAGCGCCATCATTGTTCACCAGCGCAAAGCCTCCTGATGGGAGGCTGGGGCCAGGTGCCAGGGCGGTGAAGGTGGCGCCAGCAAGAAGGAGACGATCCTCCATGCGGTTGAAGCCAACGATGCCATCCACTCCCAGCGCACTGGCATTGAAGGGGGCGGTGCCTCCGAAGACGAAGCGATCCAGCCCGCTGCCACCACTCAGCAGGTCATCCCCATCGCCGCCCGCCAGCCGATCGGCTCCACTGCCACCGATCAGCCAGTCGGCGGCGGCGCCCGCCTCGATCGAGTCGTCGCCCTCAAGCCCATTGAGGCGATCAGGTCCGGACGTGCCTGTCATGGAGTCGGAGCCAGTGGAGCCGGTGAGGGGGATCCCCAGGGCAATGGTGCCTAGCTCCACTTGGGCGGCGGCGCTGCTGGTGTTGTCGCCGAGGAACAGGAAATTGGGCTTGGCATAGGGGTTGTACGGGAACGGGGCAGCCACTGTCGCTTGGCTGTAGTCCTGCAGGGGACCGCAGAGCAGCGGACGATTGTTCGCCAGCAGGGTATAGCTCTGATCCTGAATCCGCAAGCTGTAGCTCGTGCTCTGGCTGGTGTCGACACCGTTGACGACTTGAGCGATCGCTTGAAACGGTGTGGCGCCTCCGGCCTGGCTGAAGATGCTGTTGCTCCAGAAGCCGAGCTCAATCCCCCGCGGTGCGCTGCCTTGGTCCAGGAGCGTTAGAGAGAAACCGGCCCGGTTGCTGGTGGAATGGATTTCGTTGATCAGCCGCAGTTGCACGTCGAGGCTAAAACCGACGCTGCGATCCAGTGCTGGGAAGGTGGTGTTGACCGGGTCACCGCCCAAAGGAGTGTGGTTGCTAAAGCCAGCGCCATCGGCAATCCAGGCCAAGGAATTCAGAAGAGTGCCGGTTGGCGATGGACTTTGACTGCCGGCGAATCCGCTCCCGAAGACGAGCCATCCCTGATCAGCGGGAGGGGCTGGCAGGCTGGCGTCGTAGAGCCTGATGTGAGCGTCGGAGCTGAACCAGGTGTCATAGACGAGCGTCAGCGGGTTGGCGGCTTCGCCGGGATTGCCGGCGCCATCGCTGTAGGCGCCGCGGGGCACGCTGATGGAGGCGGTGCCGCTGCTGTTGGGGTTCGGGGTGAAGCGGGCGGTGCGGGTCAGGCCTGTGCCGGACAGGGCGGAGAGGGTGCCGCCCATTACCGCCACATCGCCGCTGCCTCCAGTCCAGGAGAAGGAGCTGCCAGGATCTTCCGAAAAGGTGAAGGTGATGGTGGCGGTTTCGCCAGCCTTCAAGGCACTGGTGCCGCTGCTGATGGTGAGCGTGGGAGCGGTGGTGTCCACCGTGAGGGCGCGCGACGCTGAGGCCAGGCCCAGATTGCCTGCGGCATCGGCGACGGCCACGGAGAAGGCATGGAGGCCGGGATCGAGCCCCGGGCTCGGGGTGAAGGACCAGGTTCGGGCCGTGTTGTTGACGCTTGCGGAGCCGAGCAGGGCCGAGCCGTTGAAGACGCGGAGGGTTTCGCCGCTGGCCAGGGCGCCCGAAAGGGTGCCCGTGAGGGTGGGTGTGCTGTCATCGGTGCTGCCCCCATCGGCCAGGGAGCTTTGCGTTGCGCCGACGTTGTCGCTCACCCCTGTAATGGCGGCTGTTGTCGCGGGAGGGGTGGTGTCGAGCCGGACGGTGCGGGAGGCGGAGGCGGATCCAAGGGCTCCCAAAGCGGAAACCACCCGTGCCGTGAAGGCGTGGGCGGTGCCCGCGGAAGGGGACAGGCTGGGCGTGAACGACCAGCTCTGACCTGACACCGTGGCGGTGCCGAGCGGGGCGGTGCCGTTGCTGTAGACGAGCAGGGATTCCCCGTTGGCCAGGCCCGCGGAGAGGCTGCCACTGAGGGTGGGGGTGAGATCGTCGCTGCGGCCTCCCGCCGCGACAGGCCCTTGCAACAGGCCGGCGTCATCGCTCACTGCGTCGATGGTGGCCGTTGTACTGGGTGTCACGGTGTCGACCGTGAGGGAGAAGGCGCTGGCAGCGGGCCCCGTGTTGCCTGCGCCATCGGCGACAGCCACAGAGAACAGGTGGCTGCCTGCCGTCAGGGAGGACGCCGGGGTGTATGTCCAGCTTCGGGTCGTGTTGTTGACGCTCGCGGAGCCGAGCAGGGCCGAGCCGTTGAAGACGCGGAGGGTTTCACCGCCTGCCAGTGGGGCGGAGAGGGTGCCGGCGAGGGTGGGCGTTGTGTCATCCGTGCTCGTGCCTGGCGCAACGGATCCTTGCCTCAAACCGACGTTGTCGGTCGCCTGCACGAGAGCCGCCGTGGTGGTGGGCGCGATGGTGTCCAGCACGAAGACACGGGAGGCGGAGGCGGAGCCGAGAGCTCCCGAAGCAGAGGCCACCCGTGCTGTGAGGACGTAGGAGGCGCCGGCGGAGGGGGGCAGGGTGGGCGTCAACGACCAGCTCAGGCCTGACACCGTGGCGGTGCCCAGCAGGGACGTGTCGTTGTTGGTGAGGACAAGGGATTCTCCACGGGCCAAAGGGGCGGAGAGGGTGCCGCTGATGGTGGGAGTGAGATCGTCGCTGCGGCCTCCCGGCACGACGGTTCCTTGCAGCAGGCCCACGTCATCGCTCACCCCGGTGATGGAGATGCTGTTGATCACGCTGAGGACGCGACTCGCGGAAGCGGGGCCTGTGTTGCCGGCGGCATCGATGACGGCGACAGAAAAGGCGTGGGTGCCCGCCGTCAGCAGGCTTGCTGGCGTGTATGTCCAGGTCGAGGTGGCGCTGTTGACACTGGCGCTGCCGAGCAAGGTGGAGCCGTTGAACACTCCCAGGCTTTCACCACTCGCCAACGGATCGGAGAGGGGGCCAGAGAGGGTGGGTGCAGCGTCATCGGTGGCTGCGCCTTCGGCGACGGACCCTTGCACGTCTCCGACGTTGTCGGTGACATCCACAATGGCCGCTGTTGCGGTCGGAGCGCTGCTATCGAGCTGGAAGGGAAAGGCGGTGGAAGCGGGCCCGAGGGCACCGAGCGGGGAAACCACCCGGGCGCTGAAGGCGTAGGAGGTGCCGGGGGATGGCGAGAGGGTCGGCGTGAACGTCCAGCTCTGGCCTGACACCGTGGTGCTCTCCGGCAGCAAGTTGCCGTCGCTGGAGACAAGCAGAGATTCTCCAGGGGCCAGAGGGGCCGAGAGGGTGCCACTGAGGCTGGGAGTCAGATCGTCGCTGCTGCCGCCTGAGGGCACGAGGCCTTGCAACAGACCGTTGTCGTCATCGATCGCGTTGATGCTGACGGTGGTGGTGGGAGCGCTGGTGTCAAGGAGGAGAGAGTGGCTGGCGGAGGCGGGTCCTGTGTTGCCAGCGGCATCGGTGACGGCGACAGTGAAGGAGTAGGTGCCTGCCGTGAGGGAGGCTTCCGGGGTGAAGGACCAGGTGCAGCTGGTGGTGTGGACGCTTGCGCTGCCAAGCGGGGTGGAGCCGTTGAAGACGCGAAGGGTTTCACCATCCACCAGTGGAGCAGAGAGAGTGCCAGAGAGAGTGGGCGTGCTGTCATCGGTGGCGGCGCCATCGGCCAGGGAGCCTTGAAGGGCGGCCAGGTTGTCCTCCACTGCCGTGATGGCCGCTGTCGTCGTGGGAGCGGTGCTGTCCAAGACAAACGACAGGGAGGGCGAGACAGGGCCGAAGGGACCGAAAAGGGAGGCAACCCGGGCGGTCAGGGAGTAGCTGGTGCCGGCGGAAGGCGGCAGGGTGGGCGTCAGGGTCCAGCTTTGCCCTGTGGTGACGGCGGTGCCAAGAAGCGCAGCGCCATCGTTGAAGATGAGCAGAGCTTCGTCGCTCGCCAGTGGGGCGGAGAGGGTGCCGCTGAGGGTGGGGGTGAGATCGTCGCTGCTGGCCCCTGGGGCCACCTGGCCCTGCAGCGGGCCGAGGTCATCGCTCACAGCGGTGATGATGGCTGTGGTAGTGGGAGCATCATCATTGCTGATGGTTCCTGTGGCGCTCGCTGTGGCAATCGTGGCGGATCCCGTGGCGCCGGAGAGGGTTACACGGAAGGTTTCCGTCGCCTCAACGAGGCTGTCTCCCGCCACGTTGATGGAGATCGTCTTGGCGGTTTCTCCCGGGGCGAAGGTGAGCGTTCCGGAAGGAAGGAGGCCCCCCGCAAAATCCTGGGCATTGGCCGGCGCCGGGCCGCACCCCGCCACCAGCCAGGAGACCGTGGTGGTGACCGTGGTCAGGTCAGAGCGGTTGACGAGGAAACGAAATGGAGTGCTGCCGGATTGGCCTTCGGTCAGAGCCTCCTGATCCGCAGCGATGGTCAGGCGGGCCTGTGACCAGGTGTTGAGGAAATTCAGCACATCCAGCCGACCGCCAGACACCGTTTTGCCCGTCAGGGAAGGCGTCGGGGTGGCGCTGGCAAGGAGGGCGGCCCGGATCTGCTCTGCCGTGCTGCCCGGATGGCTGGCCGCATAGAGCGCGATGGCTCCTGAGACGTGAGGTGTGGCCATGGAGGTGCCGCTGTAACTGCCATAGGTGCCCCCAGGAAGAGTGGACAGAATGGATGCCCCCGGTGCGCCCAGATCCACCGTGGTTTTGCCATAACTGGAGAAGCTGGAGAGGGTGCCGTTGCTGGAGAGCGAGGCCACGGCCACGACCGCGTCGTAGCTCGCGGGCGGGAGGGTGTTGGTGCCTTTGCTGGTGTCGAGAGTGGAGGGATAACTGGGAGAACTATCATTATTACTGGCTGCATTTCCCGCCGCAGCGACAAAAAGAATATCCTGTTTTGCTCCACGAATAATGGCCTCATGCAGCCCTTGCGAATAGCCACCTCCAAGCCAGGAATTATTGGTGGCTACGATATTAAGCCCATGGCGGGACTTGATGTCTGTTATGTAATCAAGGGCTTGAATTGCTCCAGATAAATAACCGCCATTTGGGCCAAGAAACTTGGCGGCGATCAGCGAAACATTCCAGTTCACTCCTGCCACGCCAATGCCATTGCCTCCACTCGCCCCAATCGTGCCGGCGACATGGGTGCCATGGTCATCGCCACTGCCGTCATAGACACTGTTATCGTTATTGTAAAAATCCCAGCCACGCACATCATCGATGTAGCCATTGCCGTCATTGTCAACTCCATCCAGCGATTCAAAAGGATTCAACCAAGCATTGGCGGCCAGATCTGGATGGGTGAATTCATAACCCTCATCAACGATGCCCACCAACACCGACTTGGAGCCGCTGAAGCCCCGGTCCCAGGCCGCTTCAGCATTGCTGCCAAAGGTATTGCTCGTGCCAGCGGGTCCTGCGGCTGTGGGGGAATCATTGCCATACATTCCCCAGAGGGAACCATTGGCATAGCTGGGGTCATTGCTTACCAGTTGCGGTTGGAACAACTGGTCCACCTCCGCGAATCGCACCCCGTCCCTTTGGCGATATGCCGCCAGCACCGCCTCCAGGCTGGCGCCCCCAGCCACCTCGATCACCTCCAGCACGCCCTCACCCCGCGCCGTCATCACGGCGGTGTGAATCCGTTCCTTGCAGCTGCCTCCCAGGTTGACGAGGGCCTCCGTTCTGTCTTGCTCAGTGGCCGCGCTGTCCCACTGCACCATGATCCGCGCCCTTGGGGCAGGGGTGGGGGGGACAGCCTCCTCCGTCGTCGCTGGCGCGGGCGCGTCATCGGGGATCCCCTGCGCCACCAGCCAGCCGTCGTCGCTCCCCGCCGGGGCAGGTGATCCGAGGGGCTTGTCCTCAGCTGGCGCATCGATCGCGGCGGCGGGCCCGAGGGCCTGACCAGCGATCCAGCCAGGTTCCACCGCGCTTGCTGGAACCGCCGCACCGCCGGGGACGGTCGCCTGCGGCGGTGACCACGGGCTGGAGGAGCGCCGATCGGGGACCTGGTCCAGCCAGTCCTGCAGAGGCAACTCCCGCGGGAGGCCTGGCAGGTCGGAAAAAGCGCTGGACATGGGGCGGGACAGGCAACGGATCCAATAACGCCCCTGCGGCAGAAGCGCGGCATTTCTAAGCCAGGCTTTCACGCTAAGGCATACGCTGTAAACGCGCGATCACTAATTTTAGAGATGCGTGTGCAAATAGCAGCGGCGCAGAGGTGGGTTGCACAAGGGCATTCCTGCCTAAGACAGGTCACAATGTGCGTTGGTTTGATGTGGTGGTTCAGCGCAAGAGGATGGCATCCGTTGATGACGTGTGCGTGATTCACCCATGAATTGTAGAGAGTGGATGGGAAAATCGCTGTCATTGATTCTGCGGGCTATGTCCTGGCCACTGTGGTCGTTTGCCCGGCGACCGCCCTGTGGTTATGATTTATGTGGATTATCGTATTCTGATTTCGCCTCGTTGCTGGCTGAGTCGTCTTCGCGCAGCAGCGTGCACACATAAATTTACTGTATGCACAAGGATGAGAAGGCGCTATGGATCCGTGTCAGGGCTGACCAAAAGTCCTGTGGAAGCTGGGGATCAGGGCGCCTGTTCATCGACAGACCCGTCGTCATTTGTGCCCAGCCAGGACGGTCTGCGTTCTTCAGTTCCACTTGTGGGATCTCAACTTGACCTTGAGGCAGCCC
>JBKDSV010000129.1:0-47873 GCA_046340795.1 Cyanobacteriota bacterium
TCCCTGGCCGCACTGGGGGTGCTGAGGGCCGGGTTGTTACATCGCTCCTGGGGCGGGGCCTGGCGGCTGCGCCAGCACAGCCCCGCGCTCTGGCGGTATTGGTGGGCGGTGCTGGCGCAGCGAGGCCACCGCCTGCCACACCGCCAGGGACTGCTGCTGCTGGCCGCCAGCCCCGAGGAGCTCGCCCGGCAGGAGCGGATTGCGACCGATCGGGCGCGGTTGGGGATTCCCATGCGACCGCTCCCCGCCGACGCGCTGCGGGAGCTGTATCCCAACCTGCCAGCTCAGGCCCTGGGCGGTCTGCTGTCACCAGAGGACGGCCAGCTCGATCCGGAGCCCGTGCTGGAGGCCCTGCTCCAGGAGGCTCTCCAGGCGGGGGCAACCCGCGTGGCAGAGGTGACTGTGGCCGTGGAGCGGGTGCAGGGCCGGGGCCGTGCGGGGCGCTGGCGTCTCGTCTTGGCCAGTGGAAAGACCCTGGAGGCCGACTGGCTGGTGCTCGCCACGGGCCTCGGCGCGGCGCCGCTGCTGGCCAGCCTCGGCTTGTCCCTCGCCCTCGAGCCCGTGTTGGGCCAGGCCCTGGAACTGGAGCTGGCGGCGCCCTTGCCCTGGACCTGGCCAGCAGCGGTGGTCTGGCGCGGCGTCAACCTGGTGCCCCGACCGCAAGAAACCGGCGCTGGCCAGCGCCTCTGGCTCGGCGCCACCCTGGAACCAGGCGCTCAAGCCCGCGCGGCGGCCCTGGCCCAGATGCGCCTGCTGGGGGGAGAGGCGCCGCTCTGGCTGCAGGAGGCAAGGGTGGTGCGCCACTGGCAAGGCTTGCGCTGCCGCCCCGTTGGGCAAGCGGCGCCGCTGCTCACGGAGCCCGAACCCGGCTTGCTGCTGGCGACGGCCCACTACCGCAACGGCCTCCTGCTGGCGCCAGCCACGGCCGCCTGGCTGTGCGGTCGCATCCGGGGCAATGGTTCGCCATCGCCCTCTCCTGTGCTGACGACCGCAACGACTCAGCCCGTGCCGAGCCACGCCCCGCGGATCTGAGCAGAGCTGCCAAAGGCTAGGGAGACTCTGGAAAACCCCTCAGCGGCACCTGTGAGAGCGCGGAGCTCCCAGTTTTGCAAGGGACACCTTCCACTCCTTCCACTGGCGACCGGGTTGTCCAGAGCTTCCCTAGCGTGCAGTCCCGCAAGTTCATGCGTCATCTTCGGCCTGGTCCGTGCGCCTAGACGCCGTCATCAGCGAGGACTGCAGGCCAGTACCCATCAAAGGATCCACAGCGCATTTGCAGGACAGCACACTAGTTTGAACACTGGGAAGCGCCGGGTTGTCTCTGTCCAAAGCCATTGTCATTCTTGCGGCAGGTCTGGGCCGTCGTTTCGGCGGCAACCGACACAAGGGTCTCGTTCCCCTGATCCTTGGCGAAGGAAGTTTGCGGCGGCTCTTGCGGCAGCTGCTCCTCCTCGCCCCCGACACCAAGATCGTCGTGGTCGTCGGCCACCAGGCCAGTGAGGTTGCCGCCGCCGCCCGGAGGCTATCGACCACCATCACCTGCATCGGTGACGCCCGGCTCGCCAGCGGGTCGCTTCTCTCCACGCTCGTGGCGGGTCTTGACAGCTTGGCCAGCGATCACCAGGCGCAGGGAGCCTGGGTGCTGTTCGCAGACACCCTCTATTCCCCGCGGGCCCTGGCGCGGCTGCTGGACAGCGGCGCTGATCGGCTGCTGGTGGCCAGCCAGCCAGCCAGTGCCGGCGGCGGCGGCGATCGGATCGGTCTGCGCATGGACCCCACCAGGCAACGGCTGATCGCCCTGGGACCCGACGAGCCCATCCTCCATGGGGTGATGGCACCTGCCGTGTACTGGCCGCGGACCTTCTGGAGCTCTGTTGCGGAGGCCGCGGCCCGGGGATGCGGCCTGCAGTGGCAACTGCTTGGCGAACAGCTGCCCCAAAGCCCGGTGGGGGTCTTGCCGCTGTTCCCGAACCACACGCGCGACATCGACACGCCCGACGACCTGGGCGCGGCCCGCCGGAGTCTGGTCGACCCTCTGGCCGTGGCCTTTTTCAGACGCACCATCAGCAAGGAAGAGCGCAACCTCGGGGAACCGGATCGGCTGGTGGACGCCGGATTTCTCAAGGTCTGTGAGAGCCCTGCGCGGGCGGCAAGCGAAGGCCTGGCTCTGGACTGGCTCCGCGCCGCAAGGGTGGGCGGGGTGCCGACGGTGCGCTGCATCCAGGGCCGGAGCCTGCTGATCGAGCCCTTGCGGGGTATTCGCCTCTACGACCTGCTGCGCCTGCTGCGGGTCCTGGAGGGGCAGAGTCCTGAACGGGCCGCTCAGGCCAGGTCGGCATCACTGATGCTACTGCGTCGGAGCCTCGAACAACTGTTGCGCCTGCAACGCGCGCTCCTGGCCTGGCCCGCCGCAGCGCAGAGCCCCCCCTATCCGCTCGCCAGCCATCTGGCAGGGCTGCTCTCGATCGTGGTGCGGCTTCTGGGGCTGCCCCCACTGCTGCCGGCCGAGTGCCGCGAGCTGCGTGAGCTGCGCCGTTGCTGGGAGGCGACAGACGCCCTGATCCCCTTCCGCGACGCCACAACAAAGAATATTCTCGTGGCGATTCCCGAGCTTGCGCCCGGCCCTGAAAGCAAGCCTGACGATCGCCTGGTTCAGCTGCTGGCCTGGCTGGATCGCGGGGATATCGACACCGTGCCATTGATCGACATTGATTTCACCTCGGTGGTTCACCGCACCGCCCCGGAGGATGATCTGTTCAGCCTGTTGGCCCATGCCGGAAGCCTGCCCGTCAGCGAAAGGCTCCTGCCCCAGCTCGTGCCAGGCGTTTCAGCCTGGCCTGACGCCGTGGCCGCGCTGGTGGGCTGGATCGACCCGGGGATCCGGCGGAATCGGGAGCGGGCGGCCCGGGCGCTGCTTGTGCGCTATCTCCGTTTTGGCGGTCGCAAGTTGCTCTACCGGATGATCAATCCAGCGGCCTATGCCGTGCGTTTCCGGTATGACGATCCCGCCTTTTACTTCGAGCAACTCCCCGTTGCCCTGCTGCGGCTGGATCCCGGTTTCGGGACCTCGTTCCCCCTGCTGACGGACCGCTTGCTCCAAGTGAGACGCGCCGTTGCCCTGCTGCCCTCCTGGTGTGCCAGCGAAGCCAGCCACAACCTCTACCGCGCCGAGCTTGGCCTTTCCATTGCTTACTGGCAGGAAAGCCCGCTTGAGCTTCCCCCGCTCGCCTGTGCGGGCCCCCTGGATCGAGGCTGATGGAGCTGTCTTCCGCCCAGCGCGGCGCCCTGGAGGCGACGCTGGCCAGGCTCACCGCTCCCCCCCGGGACCCACCCGAGCCCGTCGCCCCTGCTGCGGCGGAGCGCATCATCCAGCTGGTCGCCGCCCGCCCCTGGCGCAGGAGCGCCGTTGATCCCGCCACAGCCACGGACATGGCAACCAAGGTGCAACACGCTGTGGCCACTGGGGCGGCGATCGAATTCAGCCTCCCCTTCGGCGGCTACCGGGGCTGGCATCTGCCCTCGGCGCCCGATCCCGACTGGTCAGAGGTGTTCTGGCTCGATTACTTGCGCGGCTTTGCCGAGCGCATCGTCGCGGTGCACCCGCCCGGTGTGCGAATCGCACTGACCTACGTGGGCGGTGTGCTGGGCTGGGTCAATCAATTGCCAGACGAGGCCCAGATCCGCTATCTCTCCCGCCTCGGACGACTGCTCCAGTGCCGCTCCACCCCCCGTCTGGAGTTTCGGCTTGTGGATCACGCCGAAGCCCACGGGGGCCCGGCCGCGGTGTTGGCCCTGCTACAGGAGCGGGAATCCGCTCAACCGCCACCCACGGAGGCGGAGCTGCGCCGTGCCCGTCGCAATCTGGTCTGGGAGGAGGGCATCAGGGAGAGGCAGCCAGCGCCCGAGGCTCTGATCCACCAGGCGGCCCGCCGATGCGCCGTGCTGATGGGCCTGGAGTCACGCCGTGCGTTCAATAAATTGGGCCCGCGCCTCCAGCTCACCCATGTCCGCGGCGCCTCCCTGTCGCTGCACATCGGCAGTTGTCGCAGCGCTGTGGCCCAGCCGTGGGTGTCCACCGGATTTCTCCAGTGGTGCCCGGAACGCAGGGAATGGATCGAACGGCTGGCCACCGGTCTGGCGGCCAGAGAGCAGAGACCCGTCCTCAGCGTCGCCCATCCGCTCACTGTTGTCTCCCCGGCGCTCTGTCGCCTCCCCCTGCTCCGATGACCGTGGTCTGCCTGAGTGAGGAGGATCTCCGTCGGCTGCACCAGGTGCAGTTGGCCCTGTTGCTAGAGCTTGACCGTGTCTGCCGCCAACTGGGGGTGGCCTATCAGCTGGGCGCTGGCAGCCTGCTCGGGGCCGTGCGACACGCTGGGTTCATCCCCTGGGACGATGACATTGACGTGGTGATGCTGCGGGTGGAATACCAACGGTTCCTGCGCGAAGCACCGCCGTTGTTGGATCGGCGCTTGTTCCTCCAGACTTGGCGGTCTGATCGACAGTTTCAGGGGTTCTACGCCAAATTGCGGCGTCAGGACAGTGTGTTCCGAGAGGAGTTTCACCAGGACAGGCGGCAACACCATGGGATCTACATCGACATCTTCCCCTTCGACCCGGTCTGGCCCGAGCGTTGGTGGTGGCGCATCCTTCTGGCCATGGTGCTGCGCCTGCGCAAGATCGTGGGCCGGATGCAGGAGCTGGCTGGTCAGGGCAACGGCCGGCGGCAGATGCCCTGGCGACCGGCCTGGAGGCGATGGCTCGAGAGCGGCGTTCACAGGGGGCTGGCCGCGGTGCCGCCTTGGCTGTGGCTGGCGATCCAGGAGGGCCTGTTGCGCTCCCTCGCCATCGTGCCCTCCGCTCAGGTCGTCTGCCTGGTGAGTGGCTCGCCCCACTGGGAGCGACTGCGCGCCTTGGCGCGGCCGGCCAGAGAATTCGCACAGACCGTGCAACTGCCCTTTGAGGGATGGTCTTTTCCTGTGACAGCGGCCTATCCCCGTGCTCTCAGCCGCCTCTACGGCGATTACATGCGCCTGCCGCCCCCGGAGCGCCGGGTGCCCGGGCACCCGGTGGTGGAGTTTCGCCTGCCAGAAGAGGACGGGCCTGAGTGGAACCGCCCTGGAGGGGAATCCACTGGCCCGTGACGCTCGATGCGCTGTTGCAGGGACCACCCTGGTGATGGCGCCATGGCCAGCACAAGGCAGGAATTCACGATCGCCTTGTGACCATCGCCAGAGCCATCTGTTTCAACAGCGGGATGGCGGCGCCGCTCAGCGCGAGAGCCAGAGCCCCAAATGCCGCAGGTTCGTCTGCGCATAGCATCCGGCGGGCCGTCGCCCCCATCCCCCCGGTGGAATGGGGGCGACGGCCCATTCCCTCCAAGTCACCTGCAACCATGGGTCGCGTGTTGAATCTGGCAGTCGCTCTGTCCCTGGCCATGGCCACGTCAGCAATGGAGGCGGCAGCCGCACCGGCTCACTTTGATCCACAGGGCAAACCGCCCTCCACGTTCACCCTCGAACTGCGCAAGGGGCTGGAGGCCCAGTTACCCTTCGCCGATAAGCGCGATTTTGATGAAGCCAAGCGGGGCTTCATCGCCGCTCCGGCCTATATGCAAATCATGACCGATGCGGGCCAGGTGGCATGGGATATGGGCAGCTACCAATGGCTCCTTTCCGGGCAAGACTTCGGGAGCATTCACCCCTCACTGCAACGGCAAGCCGTGCTCAACATGGCCTACGGTCTCTATGAGGTGGTGCCAGGCCACATCTACCAGGTACGCGGCTTCGACCTCGCCAATATCAGCTTCATCAAGGGCGCTACGGGCTGGATTGTCTTCGATCCGCTCACCACCAAAGAGACCGCCCGTGCCGCGCTCCAGTTCATCAACGACAAGCTCGGCAAACGGCCCGTCGTTGGCGTTGTCTACTCCCATTCGCATGGTGATCATTTCGGTGGTGTGCGTGGCGTGGTTGATGAGGCCGATGTGGTCAGTGGCAAGGTGATGCTGATCGCCCCCAAGGGCTTCATGGAGGCGGCGATTTCGGAGAACGTGTTTGCGGGCAACGCAATGACACGGCGTCTGCAGTGGCAATATGCGGTGCTGCTCAAGCGAAATCCCTACGGTCATGTCGATCAGGCGATTGGCAAAAATATCGCCAATGGGAGTGTTGGGCTGATTGCGCCCAATCGGATCATCCAGGCTGATTTCGAGGAGCTCACTGTCGACGGGGTAAAAATGGTGTTTCAGAACACACCGGATACAGAGGCTCCGGTCGAAATGAATACCTATTTCCCGCAGTTCAAAGCGTTTTGGGCGGCAGAGAATATCACGGGAACAATCCACAATATTTACACCCTGCGTGGCGCGGCCGTGCGCAACGCCATCAACTGGTCAAAACACATCGACGTGGCATTGCGCATATTTGGCGCTGAGGCCCAGGTGATGTTTGCCTCTCACAGCTGGCCGCGCTGGGGCAACGCGCGCATCCAGGAGGTGATGCGCACACAACGCGACACCTATGCCAACCTCAACAACCAAACCCTGCACTACGTCAACCAGGGCGTGACAATCAACGAAATCCATAACATCTATTCAGTCCCGAAGAGCCTGCAACAAAACTGGGCGGCTCGCAGCTACCACGGCGATGTGCAAAACAACGTACGTGGTGTTGTCAATCGTTTTCTGGGTCACTTCGATGGCAACCCCGCCAACCTGATCCCTCTCTCACCTGAGGCATCTGCCCCTCTCTATGTGGAATTGATGGGTGGCTCCGAAAAGATTCTCGCCAAGAGCAAAGAACTGATCGCTCAGGGAAAGTATCTCTTGGCCACTGAGATCCTCAACAAGCTGGTGTTCGCCGAGCCACGCAACCGCTCGGCTCGCCAGCTGCTGGCAGATGTGTATGAACAACTGGGTTACCAGGCCGAGAGCACCAGCGTGCGCAACACCTTCTTGCAGGGCGCCTTCGAACTGCGCAACGGCCTGCCGGGCGGGACCCCACCGCGCTCCACCGGCCCCGACGTCATCCGGGCGATGAGCACTGGACAGTGGCTTGATTTCCTCGGCATCAGCCTGGACCCCAAGAAGGCCGAGGGGCTGCGCTTCATTATCAATCTTGTGACGCCAGACAACGGGGAAAACCACATCGTGGAACTCAGCAACGCGACACTCACTAATATCAAGGGATTCCAAGATCCGAAGGCCAATCTCACGATCACGGTGAACCGGTCTGATCTCAACCGCGTGATGATGGGCTCAGCCAGCCTGGAGCAGCTCGAGCGGGAGGGCAAGGCGCGCTTTGTGGGTGACCGTGCGCTGGTGACCCAGCTGCGCGACAGGATGGTCACCTTCACCCCGGACTTCGAGATCTTGCCGGGGACCGCCCCGAAGCCGCGACAGGTGCCGCCGGGCCGCTCGTTCGCGTTGCCGGCAACAGACACCCTGATCCATGCGGACTGAGGAACACCGCCAGCAGCAAGGAGTTTTTGAGCCGCCCCTGACACACGGACAACGGCGGCCAACGCCCGTCGGGCACCACGAAAACCTAGCTCTGGTGCGCCGCAGCGGGCCAGCCGAAGCCGTGGCAGCAAAGAATCTCACTCTGGGACGCGAGCGGAACAGGACTGGTTCGAGCGGTCCCGTCATGCCGACGACTGAAATCGGCCCTGGATCCCGCCTCCCCCCCTGCGACAGTGAAAGCCTCCGCCCTGGTCGGCCACGGACCGCTCCCCCCCGAAGGCGCCTTTTCTCCAGGCGACTCCTTCGCCATCCCTTTCCCGCGCCGGCTGCGTCTCGCCCGAGGCCCCGACGGAGGCCCTGGCGCAGGGCCGTTGGGTGAAGTGGATCGGCGGCGCCAGCAACCAAGATCTGCAGGCCATCGAAGACCTGGCGGGCATCTACAGCCTGGCGGGCGTGCACTGCCTCGATGTGGCGGCCGATCCGGCGGTGGTGGCGGCAGCCCGGCGGGGGATGGCCTGGGCGGAAGCCCGCGGGGCGCCACGGCCCTGGCTGATGGTGAGCCTCAGCGATGGCGACGATCCCCATTTCCGCAAGGCCTGGTTTGATCCCCGCCGCTGTCCCCCCACCTGCCCGCGCCCCTGCGAGCGGGTCTGTCCCGCTCTGGCCATCACAGAGGGCGCGGGGGTGGAGGCGGAGCGCTGCTACGGCTGTGGGCGCTGCCTGTCAGCCTGTCCCCCGGGCCTGATCGAAGAGCGGCAAACATTCCTGGCGCCCGAGGCGGTCAGCGCCCTGCTGGCCGCCCTGCGGCCCGACGCCATCGAACTGCACACCCAAATCGGCCGGGGCAAGGCCTTTGCCGCGCGGCTGGAGCAGATCCGCGCCGCCGCGATCCCCCTGCGACGGTTGGCGGTGAGCTGCGGCCTGGAGGGCCAGCCTGCTGACGGCGGCAAAAGCGATGCCGCGGCCCTGGCCCGTGATCTCTGGCACCACTTCCGGCTGCTGCGGGCGGCGGGGTTGCGGCCCCTCTGGCAGCTGGATGGCCGGCCGATGAGCGGCGATGTGGGGGCCGGCACCGCCCGGGCCGCCGTGCGCCTGCTGGAGGCGGTCGGTCCCCTGGCGCCCCCCGGGCCCCTCCAGCTCGCCGGGGGCACCAACAACCACACCCTCCCCCTGCTGCGGCAGCTGCCCTGCACGGCGCCGCCCGTGGCCGGGGTGGCCTTCGGCAGCGTGGCCCGCCAACAGCTGCAACCCCTGCTGCTCCAGGCCCAGGCCCGGGGCCAACGCCTGCTCGATCAGCCCGACCTTCTCCCTCCCGCCCTCGCCCTTGCCACAGCCCTCGTGGGCCCCTGGACCAGGCGACGACGCGCCACCAGCCGCCACCCCCCGCGGGGCGGTTAGAAAGAGGAGGTGTGATCGCCCGGCCACCCTGCACAGCGTTCCCCCCGTTTCCGATCCTTGCCTCGTTTCCACCCAACGGATCACCGACGACCTCGACCGCCTGCTTGACGTGCTGCCCGAGCGGGTGCGCGCTGACCTGGCCACGGAGGAGCGGCGCGAGCAGCTGCTGGAGGTCGTGCTCGATCTGGGCCGCATTCCGGAGGCCCGCTACCCCGGTCGGGCCATGGCCCTGGGGGAGACCTGCATCGAACGGCAGGATCTGGCCGGCGTGCTCCAGCGGATCGGTCGCTTCGGGGAAGACAACCGGGCGGGCATCGAGCGCACCCTCCACCGCATCAGTGCCATCCGCAATCGCACCGGCGATGTGGTGGGCCTCACCTGCCGGGTGGGCCGGGCGGTGTTTGGCACCGTGACCATGGTGCGCGACCTGCTCGACAGCGGCCAGTCGTTGCTCCTGATGGGTCGGCCGGGGGTGGGAAAAACCACCGCCCTGCGGGAGATCGCCCGGGTGCTGGCCGACGACCTGCTGCGGCGCGTGGTGGTGATCGACACCAGCAATGAGATCGCTGGCGATGGCGACATCCCCCATCCCGCCATCGGCCGGGCGCGGCGCATGCAAGTGGCCAGGCCGGAATTGCAGCACCACGTGATGATCGAAGCCGTGGAAAATCACATGCCTGAAGTGATTGTGATCGATGAGATCGGCACGGAGCTGGAGGCGCAGGCAGCCCGCACCATCGCCGAACGGGGCGTGATGCTTGTCGCTACCGCCCACGGCAACGAGCTGGCCAATCTGATCAAAAATCCCACCCTCAGCGATCTCGTCGGCGGCATTCAATCGGTCACCCTCGGCGATGAGGAGGCCCGCCGGCGCCACAGTCAGAAAACCGTGCTGGAGCGCGCCGCCGATCCCACCTTCCCGCTGGCGGTGGAGATGCACAGCCGTCACCGCTGGCTCGTGCACCGTGAGGTGGCCTCCAGCGTTGATCTGATGCTGCGGGCACAGGTCGCCCGCCCCCAGATTCGGGAGGTGGGACCCGATGGCCAGGTGCAGATCCGCGAGGCGCCGCCCCCCAACCGCTCCGGAAGCCTGGCCTCCCGGGGAGAGGGGCCGCGGGAGGGGGAGCTCCGCCGGCCCTTGCAGACCCGTGGCCTGGCGCCGAAACCCCTGCCCGATCCCAGCGCCCCGGCCGCCCATCGCCTCCGCGTCCCCCTGCCTCCTCTGCGCCTGTGCGGCGTTGGCGTCAGTGTCAGCCAATTGGAGGAGGCTGCCCGGGCGGGCCAGCTGCCGGTGGAGGTGGTGGCCGATCCGGAGCAGGCCGAGGCCGTGCTCAGCGTGCGCGGCCAACTGGGGCAAGACCCTGCCATTCGCCGTCGTGCCCAGTCTCTCGGCCTGCCGATCCTGGTGATCAAGACCGACAACCCGCACCAGCTGCAGCGGGCCATGGAGCGGCTGGTGGCGCGTCGGTCGGAGGAGGGCAGCGCGCCCCAGAGCCGGCCCAGTCCCGGCCTCTTGCAGCGGTTGGATGACAGCCACGCCGCCATGGAGGAATGCCGCCTGGCCGTTGAGCAGGTGGTGCTCCCCCAAGGGCGCCCGGTGGAGTTGCTGCCGCGCAGCGAGCGCGTGCGGGCGATGCAGGCCGAGCTGGTGAGCCGCTATCGCCTCCGCAGCGCGGTATTCGGCCAGGGGGAGCAGCAGCGCCTGCGGGTGTTTCCGGCCTGAGGCCAGGCGGGCCATCCCCCCGCCAGAAGCGGCCGTGGCCCGGCATGAGTTGACGAAGCGGCCACCGCTGTGGGTTACTGGCTGAGGGCTGATGCAGCGCCTTCTCGGGGCTGAATCCGCTCAGGCTGACGTTGTTTCAGCCAGCTGATGGGTCGTCGCCAAGCGGTAAGGCAGCGGGTTTTGGTCCCGCCATTCCTAGGTTCGAATCCTAGCGACCCAGTTTTTATCTTTCCCCCGCAGGTGCTCCTGCCCCCCCTGCTGGTTTTTGATTTTGACGGCGTGCTTGTCGATGGCATGGCCGAGTATTGGTGGTCGGCTCGGCGGGCGGCCCTCCGGCTGGAGCGGGAGGCGGGCGCCCCCTTCCCTCCGCTCGTGCTGCCGGAGGAGGCCCCCCCCGCCTTCGCCCGCCTGCGCCCCCTGATCCACAAGGGCTGGGAGATGGTGCTGATGGCTGCGGAGCTCGGTCGGGCCGACACGGAGGTGGAGTTCCTCCTCAACGCCTATCCCCGGGCCATCGTCGGCGCCCGGGCGCGCTGGGGTTGGAGCCCGGAGGCGGTGCAGGAGGTGCTGGAGGCGGTGCGGCGGGAGGCGTTGGCCAGCGATCGGCCGGCATGGCTTGCACGGCATCGCTTCTATCCGGGCGTGACCGAACGGCTGCGGCGACTGGAGGGGGAGGGGGCCGCCTGGATCGTGCTGACCACCAAGGGCGGGGCGTTCACCAAGGAACTGCTCGACGCCGCCGGCCTCCATCCGGCCGCCCTCTACGGCCATGAGGCCGGCGATAAGCCCGAGGTGTTGCTGCGCCTTCTCCGGCCAGCCAGCGGGCCGGAACCGGGCGCCCTGTGGTTTGTGGAAGACCGGCGACCAACGCTGGAACGGGTGCGCCAGACCCCGGGGCTGGCAGCTGTGCGCTGCCTGCTGGCCTCCTGGGGCTACCTGGGGCCGGGAGATGGGAATGGCCTGGCACAGCAGGGGATCGACTGGCTGACGCCGGACACCTTTCAAGCCCCCTTGGCAGAATGGACTCCAGACAGTACAGTACGGGCGTACTAAGTTTTGCGCTGGTGGGCCACCCCTGAGACGCTGACCCTTTTCGGTGGCACTGGCTTCCATGAGACCGCACCATGGCCAGAAGTGACGGCCTGACCGCCACCCATCCCCCCCTCTTCCGCGTCGTTCACGCCACCTCTTGCCACCGCGGCCTTCTTCCCTCCATCCCTCCAACCATGCCAGCTGACACCAAGGCCGCTTCCAGCAAGAGCCTGGCCTCCGCGCCAGACACATCCTCCGCCAATCCCGAGCGCGACAAGGCCCTGGGTCTGGTGCTCAATCAGATCGAGCGCAATTTCGGCAAAGGGTCGATCATGCGTTTGGGGGATGCCTCGCGCATGCGCGTCGAGACGATCTCCACCGGCGCCCTCACCCTGGATCTGGCCCTCGGCGGCGGCTATCCCAAGGGCCGGGTGGTGGAGATCTATGGCCCGGAAAGTTCGGGTAAAACCACACTCACCCTCCATGCCATCGCGGAGGTGCAACGACGCGGGGGCGTCGCCGCCTTCGTCGATGCCGAACATGCCCTGGATCCGTTCTATGCCGCGGCCCTGGGGGTTGACATCGAAAACCTGCTGGTCTCCCAACCCGACACCGGTGAGATGGCTCTGGAAATCGTCGATCAGCTGGTGCGTTCCGGCGCGGTTGACGTCGTGGTGGTCGACTCCGTCGCCGCCCTCACCCCCCGGGCGGAGATCGAGGGGGAGATGGGGGATCTGGCAGTTGGCAGCCAGGCCCGTCTGATGAGCCAGGCGATGCGCAAGATCACCGGCAACATCGGCAAATCCGGCTGCACGGTCATCTTCCTCAACCAGCTGCGTCAGAAGATCGGCGTCACGTATGGCAATCCCGAGACAACAACCGGTGGCAACGCTCTGAAGTTCTACGCCTCCGTGCGCTTAGACATTCGCCGCATTCAAACCCTGAAGCGCGGCACTGAGGAATATGGCATTCGCGCCAAGGTGAAGGTGGCGAAAAACAAGGTGGCCCCTCCCTTCCACATCGCCGAGTTCGACATTCTCTTTGGCCGGGGTATCAGCACCGTGGGCTGCTTGCTCGACCTGGCTGAAGAAACGGGCGTGGTGACGAGAAAGGGCGCCTGGTACAGCTACGACGGTGACAACATCGGCCAGGGTCGTGACAACACCATTGCTTGGTTGGAGCAAAACCCCAGCCAGCAGGCCACGATCGAGCAGCTCACCCGCCGCCAGCTCACAGAAGGCTCCGAGGTCACCGCCAATTCCATGCGGCCCCTCGCCGCCGCCGCGGCCAAGGCGGCCTCGACAGCACCCGGAGGGGAGCCTGCGGCGGATGGCCTGGAACGGGACGAGGTGGCCTCCAACTGAACACGGCCCGGGTCTCAGCCGTGATTCAGGTCCCACGCTGAGACCCCAGGTCACTCAAGACTCAAGGGCACCTCGAAAAATCCCGCTTCCCCCTTGCCTGCTGGAGTGAAATCCCTTCCTGTCACGGACCTCGCTGGCCAGTCTCAGCAGGCCAAAAGTGATTGTTCGAGGTGCCCTCAAGACTCAAGACTATCGAACAGCAGGCCACTGAGCGAGAGCCGCGAACGTGAAGCCACCCTGGACGAGGACCTGGCAGAGACCGATCACGCCCGTGGAACTGAATCCTCGAAGACCGCTCCCGACAGTTCGATAGCCTCAAAAGCCGCTCCTGAGCCTTCGAGCTCCAGGCTTCCTTCGCGCCCTGACTGCCCTGTATCGCGCCACCGACCTTCCAGCAGTCCCTCCTGGCAGGCAAAAAAGAGAGCTCGCTATGGCGCCTGTTGACGACATCGAGTTGGAAGGATGAGCGGATTCGGCTGGCTGGGTGCCGCGCTGGCGGGAGTGGCGGCAGGGTTGGTGAATGCTCTGGCGGGCGGGGGCTCCTTGATCAGCTTCCCAGTGCTTACAGCCCTGGGGTTGTCGCCATTGATCGCCAATCTCACCAATACGGTGGCGCTCACCCCTGGTTACCTGGGAGCCGCCCGGGCCCAGCGGCGGGAGCTGGTGGGGCAGGGGCGGCGGATCCGCCTGCTGGTACCGGCCGCAGGCCTGGGTGGCCTGCTGGGTGGCGGGCTGCTGTTGAGAAGCAATGCGCAGGTGTTTGCGGAGTTGGTGCCCTGGTTGATCCTGTTCGGCTCGGCTCTCCTCGCCCTGCAGACTCCGCTGCGCGCCAGGCTGCGCCAGTCCGATGCGCACCACCCCAGCCATCAGCGTCAGCGGCGGGTGTTGGGGCTGACAGTGGTGGCCGTCACGCTGGCGGCCGTGTATGGGGGCTATTTCGGCGCCGGCCTGAGTGTGATCCTCCTGGCGGTGCTGGGCCTGGCCTTTGATGACAGCCTCAGCCGCCTCAACGGCCTCAAGCAGCTGCTGTCGCTGGTCACCAACTTCAGCGCCGTCCTGGTGTTGGTGCCCAGTGGTCGGGTGGACTGGGGCATGGCGCTGGTCGTCGCCCTGGGATCAATCCTCGGCGGCGAGCTTGGGGGCACCGTGGCCGGCCGCATCAATGGCGAGGTGTTGCGGTGGATTGTGGTGGTTCTGGGGGTGGGAACTGGGTTGTGGTTTGTACTGCGATGAGGGGCCGAGCCGCTAAGGAGGCTCTGGGAAATCCCTCGGCGGCACCCGTGAGAGCGCGGAGCTCCCAGTTGGCGCAAGCAACAGCTTCCACTGGCGACCGGTTGCCCAGAGGTTCCCTAAGGAGGCTCCGGAAAACTCCTCAGCGGCGCCTGTGAGAGCGCGGAGCTCCCAGTTGGCGCAAGCAACAGCTTCCACTGGCGACCAGTTGTCCAGAGGTTCCCTAAGGAGGCTCCGGAAAACTCCCCAGCGGCGCCTGTGAGAGCGCGGAGCTCCCAGTTGGTTCAAAGGGAGGCTTGCCGCTGGCGACCGGTTGTCCAGAGCTTCCCTGAGGCGGGGAGCCTTCAAGCGTGATATCTCAAGATCGCCAGGCATCCGTGATTCCCTTCAGCGCGCCCACCAGGAGTGCGCCGGGGAGACGGTGTCTCGCACCAGGTGCCTTGGCCGTTTCGCGTCAAACAAATTGGCTGCTGAGAGCTCCTGCTGGCGTTGATGTTGGCGCAAGTGACAACCAGGAGCCAGTGAGCTGAAAACTGATCTGATCAGAGCTGGCCTCCCCGCCAACTGAATTCGCGCTAGCTTCCGCGGCAGGCGGGGCGGCGAGGCGGTGCGCAAGCGGAAACTTCTGGTCTGGCTCAGCGCGCCCGTTCTTGGCCAAACACGCCGAAGGATTGAAGGGCTTCGCCGCCAGGTGCTCCACTCCAGAGGAGCGCGCCTCTGCCAGGCCCTGATCCTCCAGCAACCGACGGAAGCGGCGCCCGCATCCGCTGAGGCGCTGACCCTCAGTGAGCTGGCCTATCGCCTCCCCACCCTGCCCATGCTGCGGCGGGATCCAGCCATCCTCCTGGCCAGCCAGCGGGCCCGCCAGGAGCTGGGCCTGCCCCTGTTTGCCAGCCTCTACTGGCTGGAGTCCATCAGCCTGCAGATCCGCACGCCGCTGCCCCACCGACGCGTCGCCTTCTCCCTCTGGTGGCAGACGCAGGGCCCTCCGCATTACCGAGACGCCGATCGCCTGCTGGAGCAGGTCGGTAGCGCTGACGCCGATCCGCTGCGCTTCTGTGATCGGCCCTTTGGCGTCAACCTGGTGGGCCATGTGTTCAATGTCTTCGGGCTCGGCGAATATGCGCGCATGATGGCCAGAGCCCTGGAAGCGGCTGCAATTCCCTTCTGCGTACGAGACATTCCGGTCGGTAACGGTTCCTCGGATCAGGACCGGTCGCTGGAAGCCCACGTGCGGGGCGAGGATCAACCCCTGCCCTTCGCCTTCACCCTCTTTTGCATGACGGCGGAGAGTCAACTCCATCTGGCTCTCACGCGGGGCCCCGCGCCGAGCCCTCGGAGCTACACCATTTCCTGCTGGTTCTGGGAAACAGAGCGCTGGCCGGAGCGCTTGCGGGGCACCCTCGAGTTGGCGGATGAGTTCTGGCCCTGCACTCGCCTGATCGAAACAGCCCTGTGCGGAGCGCTGGGCCACCCCCCCCAACCCGTGGTCCGCATTCCTCCAGTGGTGGACATCAGCGCCGCTCTTGGCGGAGGTCCGCACCCCTGTTCCCGCGAGGTGACCCGGGCCAGCTTCGGCTTGGATCGCAAGGCCGTGCTCTTCGCCTTCAGCTTCGACCTGAATTCCAAAATCGCCCGCAAGAATCCGCAAGCGGTGCTCCAGGCCTTCCAAATCGCCTTCGGCAACTGCGGGGCCGCCGCAGGGGAGGACAGTGTGGGCCTCGTGATCAAGGCCTTCCCACCACGGTCTCCAGAACCCCTGTGGGACCACCTGAAAGCGACGGCTGCCGCAGACCCCCGTATCATCATCATCGAGGCTGATCTAGATCGGGGTGCGATCCTCGCCCTCTATGGCTGCTGCGATGCCTTCGTTTCCCTCCATCGCTCTGAAGGACTGGGGCTCGGCCCGGCGGAAGCCCTGCAGCTTGGATTGGATGTGATCGCCACCGATTACGGCGGCAATACTGACTTCTGCGTGGGGCCCCTCGCCCATCCCATCCCCTACCGACTCATCCCGGTGCAATCTGGTGAGTACCCGCACCATGAGGGGATGGAATGGGCGGAGCCCGATGTCGAACAGGCAGCTCAGCGGATGCGCCAGGTGGCGGCCCAGCGACAGCGTGACCCTCATCCCGATCCCGCCGTGGTGCGGACCTATCGGCAGAGCTTTTCCGCCAGCCACATCGGCAAGCTCTACCGCGAGCGTCTGGAAGCGCTTTGGGCTAGACGGGTGGACATTCAGGCCCAACTGGAGCAGCGCTCCGGCCTGAGCGATCCCTGCCAATGCCCTTCCATGCCGCGCCAGACAACCAGGAAAGCTCAACATCGAGAGTGAGAACACCAACGCATGAATACGCCTGTGATCAGAGAACATCTGGCTGCTTCAGCAAGCCATCAGCCCCTGGTGAGCGTGATTGTTCCCAATTACAACCATGCCAAATACCTACCCGAAAGACTAACCTCCATCCTCAACCAGAGCCAGCAAGATTTTGAGCTGATTGTTTTGGATGATGCCTCCAGTGATGCGTCTCTTGATGTCATTCGTGCCCTGCTGGCCGATCGCCCCTACCAACTCATCACCAATCCATGCAATTCCGGCTCGCCCTGCAGCCAATGGCTCAAGGGAATTGAACGATCGCGAGGAAAAATCATCTGGATTGCCGAATCTGACGACTCTTGTTCCACAGATTTTTTAGCCACCATGGTATGGCTGATTCAGGAAGGAAATGTCCTGGCCTATAGCAGAAGCCGTGCCATCGACGAGCACGGCAACCCGATGAATGATTATGTCTACTGGCCGGATCAACATGACCCCCGGCAATGGCAAGACTCCTTTCAATGGCCTGCGGCGGATTTCGTTCGCCGCCATATGCTGTCTCTGAATTGCATCCCCAATGCGAGCGCGGCAGTGTTTGAGCGTGAAGCCGCCTTGGCCTGCCTTGCCATGCGAGAGCAGTTGACAGAAAAACTATTCATTGGCGACTGGCTATTCTGGATGCAACTTCTGATCCACTCCAATAGAACCATTGCTTATACTGCAGACGAGCTATCATTTTTTAGGCATCACACAACAAGCACACGATCAATCTCCACAATCAAAGCAAAAGATCAACGCAGAATCCGTGAATACTGTGCTGTTGTCGCCTGGATTTGCCAGCAGAAACTTCTACCTGGCAGATGGCGCTGGCTGCGGCACGCCCTGAGGCGTGACTGGGAATGGATGTTGAGCGAATACCTCTGCCGTCTCAAGCCATCGCGAATCGAGCGTTTCACCGCTCGCGGACTCTGCGGGCCCCTCGCCTGGAGTCTGCCGATCCGTCTGTGGAGCACGCCCCACCTGCGCCGCCTTTTTCTCACAGACTTTTTTCCCTCACCCTGAAGGGACTGGCACGGACGAGGCAGAGCCGTGGCCAGGCAACCGCCGCTCAACGCAGACCGGGTGAAGCATTCAATGCGACCGCCACCACCCGGTGGTCCCCGTCTCTCTGCAGGCCGGTCATCGCCTCTCGCGCCGCCAGGGTGACAGGGTCCTGAGGCTCGCTGGCCTCGTGGAGAATACGCCCCAACAGCTCTGCCCCGCCCACCCGCACCGTGCCATCAGCATCCTCCAGCGCAAGGCGGGCCAACTCCAACAGGCGAGAGGGCGTCATCTCGGGCTGTTCGGCGAGGGCCGCAAGGATGCTGCAACGCACCAGCCAGTGGCCATCCCCGGCAAACACCTGACGCAGCAGGGGCCAGGCCTGTTCCACGCCATAGCTGGCCAAGGCATTGGCCGCCTCCGCCCGCACGTTGGCATCCCCGTCCTCCTGCAACACCCGCTCCAAGGCCTGCCGCCCCTCCGGACTGCGCTTGATGCCCAAACCCGCGCAGCTCATGGAGCGGATCACAAAGGGGGCCTGCTCCAGCCCGAGCAGCAACAACGGGATCGCCTCTTCCACGCCACACTCCCGCAGGCTCACCAGGGCGGGCATGGCTTGGGCGGGATCGGCCGAGGCGATGGCCCGCCGGATGGCTTCAGGATCAGGCGGCACCGGAGAGCGGGCAGAGGCGGCTCGCAACGCTAGCAACGGGCTCTCTGCCCCCAGCCCGACCCCCGCCAGGGCAGGCTGGTGTCAGGGTCTGCCAGCGCTGGGCTCCCGGAGCACCCGCAACATCAACGCTCGGCGACGGCGACGCCGCCACAAACTGAACAGCAGCAGCCCCGTGCCGATCAACAGCGCTGGCACCGCCTGAAGACGGGTGGCCGGGCTTCTGTGCGCCATGGACGCGAGCGCCAGCAAGATCAACAGCGGCGAGGACAAGGCCAGCAGATCCGCGGTGCAGCGCGACGGGGGAACACGCTCTCCCAGCGGGATCTCCCGAGGGGAGCGGATCATGGCAGGAGCGCCGCTGGACTCGTCCCGGAGGCCGTGCTCTCTTGCCGTTGCCCCCAGCGCAGCAGGCTGAGCGTGAGCACCTTCACCCCCACCGACAAGCACCCCTCATCCGGCATGAAGGTGTTGCTGTGCAGGGGGGTGCACCCCACGGGACCGGCTACCCCGAGGCGAAACATGGTGCCCTCGGTGGTCTGCAGCAACTCGGCGAAATCCTCCGCGCCAAGAGAGGGCTGATCCAGCCAGATCACCTGCCGGGGGCCGAGGAGATCCTCCGCGGCATCCGCCACCAGTCGGGTGAGGGCCAGCGCGTTGTGCACCGGTGGGGAGATGCAGCGGTAGTGCACACGGGCCTCGCCACCATGGCCCCGGCAGAGGGCATGGACGGTCTCCTCGATCCAGCCCGGCAGCCGCTCGTGCACTTGCAGATCGAGACAGCGCACGGTGCCCAGCAGGCGAACATGGTCGGCGATGACATTGAAGGCCCGCCCCCCCTCAATCCGGCCGAAGCTCACCACCACGGGATGCAAGGGGTCCAGGCGGCGGCTGATCGCCTCCTGCAGACCACTCACCACCCGGGCCGCAATCCAGATCGCATCCGTGCTCTGGTGAGGCCGGGCGCCATGGCCGCTCTCCCCCAGCACCTCAATCTCCAACTCGCCAGCGGCGGCGGTGAGGCTGCCCGCGCGCACGCCGATGCTTCCCACCGGCAGGCTCGGAAAGACATGCACGCCAAAGAGGGCCCGCACCCCCTCCATGGCTCCGGCGTCCCGCATCCAACGGGCCCCCTGAGCGGTCTCCTCCGCCGGCTGGAACAGGAGGCGCACCCGGCTGCGCAACAGCTCGGGCCGGCTGGCCAGCAAACGGGCCACGCCCAGGCCCACGGTGGTGTGGATGTCATGGCCGCAGGCATGCATCAGCCCCTGCTGAGTGGAGGCGTAGGACAGATCCGTGCGCTCCTCGATCGGAAGGGCGTCCATGTCTGTGCGCAGGGCCACCAGTGGGGCGTCGGAGGGGCCCAACTCCGCGGTCACGCCCGTGCGCCCCACTCCTTCGCGCACCTCCCAACCCCAACGGCGCAGTTCCCCAGCCACCAGGGCGGCCGTTTGCTGCTCGTGGCCGCTCAGTTCGGGATGGCGATGGATGTGGCGTCGCAAACGCACGAGATCGGGCAAGGCCTCTTGGAGAACGTCTTCCAGACCCGGGGAGAGCCAGTCGGCGGGGGCAACCTGCACGGGAGGGGAGGGGGACATCACCGGGTCAGTCTGGCGCCGCGTCAAGCGGCAAGGGCGAGAAACTGGCTCAGAGCCTGCACCGCCCGGGGGGGCCAGCGGCGGATCTGCCGCAGCCATTCCTCCTGCCGGTAGCGGGGATCCAAGCCTGAGGCCGCGGCCCAGTGGCTTTCCGCTTCCCCCCGGGCCCCGCCCTGCCACAACACCGCCGTCAGGGCGGCCCGGGCATCGGCAAACAGGGGATGGCGGCGGATCAGGGATCGCAAATCGTGCTCGGCTGTGGCGACATCGCCGAGCTGGAAAGCTGCCAGGGCTGCGCTGGAACGGGCCATGGCCATGCCGGGACGGGCCTCCGCAGCGGCGCTGAAACAGGCTCGGGCCGTCTCCCAGTCGCCCAGGGATCCGCGCACATTACCCAGGTTGTAGAGCGCCGCCGCTTCCAACGGCTCTCGCGCCAGGATCCAGAGGTAATCCGCCGCCGCCTCCCGCCAACGCCCCAGAGACTCCTCCGCGGTGCCGCGGTTGAGGTGGGGATCCAGCTGGTCAGGCTCGATGGCCATGGCCTGGTTTTGATCCTCGATTGCTCCGCTCGGATCCCCCAGCATCAGGCGCACATTGCCCCGGTTGCTCCAGGCCGCCGCATCCCGGGGGCTCCTTTCCAACACCCCGGACCAGAGGCCGAGTGCCTCCTCCAGCCGACCCTCCCGGCTGGCCGCCAGAGCCCGCTCAAACCCGTCTCTGGGAGTGCTGGGGGCCGACTCCAGCGCCGCCAGGGGCGGCGGCAGCAGGCACTGGAGCACCAACAGAGCTGCCACCAGGACCAAGCCGAGACGCGATCGCAGCGGGTTCACGATTGTCCTGCCTCGGGCGCCGCGAGATGGGCGCGCCCCGCCTCCGTGATCACCCGGCCGCGGGGAGTGCGGCGCAAAAAACCAAGTTGCAACAGAAAGGGCTCCACGACGGTTTCCAAGGTGGCGGGATCTTCGCCAAGGCTGGCCGCCAGGGTATCGAGTCCGGCCGGTCCGCCGCCGTGGATGTCCAGCAGCTGCCGCAGGAGTTGCCGATCACTGGCATCCAGCCCTTGGGCATCGACCCGGTGGAGCTGGAGGGCCGTGTCCACCAGCTCCACCCCGATGCGCTTCGATCCGTGCACCGTGGCGTAATCCCTCACCCGGCGCAGCAGGCGATTGGCGATGCGTGGCGTGCCGCGGCAGCGGCGCGCGATCTCCCGGGCCGCTTCCTCCTCCACCTCCAGGGCCAGGAGGCGGGCGGCACGGGCCACGATGGCCTGGAGATCCGCCAGCTGGTAGAACTCCAGGCGTTGAATCAGCCCGAAACGGTCACGCAGAGGGGAGCTGAGCGCTCCGGCGCGAGTGGTCGCCCCCACCAGGGTGAAGGGGGCGAGAGAGAGGCTGCGGGTGCGGGCCGTCGTGCCCTTGCCCACGGTGAGGTCGAGCCGGAAATCCTCCATGGCTGGATAGAGGATCTCTTCCGCAACCCTGTTGAGACGGTGGATCTCGTCGATGAAGAGCAGGTCGTGGGCCTGCAGGTTGACCAGCAGGCCCACGATGTCTCGCGGGCGCTCCAGGGCTGGAGCGCTCGTGATGCGGCAGCGCACGCCCAGCTCTTCTGCGAGCACCAGAGCCATGGTGGTTTTGCCCAGGCCCGGTGGCCCATGGAGGAGCACATGATCCAGGGCTTCGCCGCGGTCGCGGGTGGCGGTCACGGCGATCGCCAACACCTCCTTGAGCTCCCGCTGGCCGATGTAATCGGCCAGACGGCGAGGGCGGAGGCCATCCTCCCGCTGCAGCCCCTCCGCCTCCGCGGGCTCTGCCTCCGCCAGGTGTGCGCCCGGATCCAGCAGCCGTCGTGAGACGGCCGCATCCGCGCTGCGGGGGGCTCGGGGGGTTCCGCTCGCGCGTGACGCCCCCGGTCCGGGAGAGGGGCTGGCTTGGGAGGAGACAATGGCCATGGTGGGAGGGTACCGGGCCCCGCCAGGGATTCCAGACGACCGCCTAACGTCGTTTCAGTGTCGGAGGCGTGATGGCCAAGGGGCCCGGGAGGCGGGGGGGGGGCGCCAAAGGGGCATCTTCCCAGAAGCTCCTGGCTGACAACCGCTTCGCCCGCCACCAATACGAGATTTTGGAGACCCTGGAAACGGGCGTCGAGCTGCTCGGCACCGAGGTGAAGTCGACTCGTGCCGGGCACTGCAACCTGCGCGATGGCTTCTGCCTGATCCGCAATGGCGAGTTGCAACTGCACAACGTGCACATCTCCCCTCACAGCCACGCCGGTCGCTTCTTCAACCACGAACCCCTGCGCGTGCGACGGCTCCTGGCCCACCGCCGCGAGATTGAGAAGCTGCGCACGGCCCTGGAGCAGAAGGGGTTGACCCTGATCCCCCTGAATCTTCACCTCAAGGGCTCCTGGATCAAGGTGACCCTCGGCTTGGGTCGGGGACGCAAGCTGCACGACAAGCGCCACGAGGAGAAACGGCGGCAGGAGGCCAAGGAAACCCGCGCCGCGATCGCCCGGATCTAGTGTGCCGTCCCGCAAATGCGCTGTGGATTCTTTGATGGGTGTCTCCCTGTAGTCCTTGCTGATGACGGCATCGAGGCGCACGGACCAAGCCGGGGATGATGCATGAACTTGCGGGGCAGCATACTAGTGCGCAGTCCCGCAAATGCACTGTGGATCCTTTGATGGGTGTCTCGCCCGGAGCCCTTGCTGAGTAGGGCATCTGGAGGCACGGACCAAGCCGAAGATGACGCATGAACTTGCGGGACTGCACACGAGGCCAAATCAGCCGGATCGGGGATTGCCAGGGCAGAGCTCAGGGGCTGGTGGAGCTGTCACCCGGGGACTGGGACGCCGCTGGCGCGGAGGCGGCCGGTGGGGGTGGCGGCGGCGTGCCGCCCGCGGGGCGGGCAGGCGGCGTGTCCGCCCCGGGGGTCGCGGCCGGTGGGCTGGCGGAGTTGTCCGGATCACGGGTGGAGGCTCCTCCCTCTGGTGATGGGTCGGCCTCTTTGGCGGATGGGGCCTCCACCGGGACGGGCGGCGGTGGATCGGCCCGCAGAGAGAGGCTGATGCGGGAGGGGGCCACCCCTTCATTTGTGATGAGGAGTTGCACCGGCGAGCCTTGCTGCACCCCCAGATTCACCACCCGCAGGGGGCCGCGGGGGGACAGAACGCGGCCATCGGCGCCATAGACGCTCATCTGCAACAGGGGCGTGCCGTTGACGCCCAGCACGAGGGCATGGCCGAGGGGCAGGCGGATCGGAAACAGCCGGGCCCCGTTCGCCGGAACGTCCGCTGCCAGCAGCTGGGTGATCTGAGGACGGGCGTCGATCGGCTCGATGGAGAGGTTGTCGAGGACCTGGCCGGCGGCGGCATACCAGAGCTGGCGGTAGGGCTCCGCTGGCATCCCGCCCGAGGCACGGGAGGGCAGGAGGCTCTGGGCGCTGCCGGAGACGAGCTGCTGCAGCACTTCCGAACTGAGGCCCTGTTGCGCCAGGGTTGTCTGCCGCTGCTCCCAATCCGCTGCGGAGAACGTGCCCAAGCGGCGGCGGAGGGCCATGGGCAGCTGTTCCACCCGCGCCAGCCAGTCTTCCGACAACTCGTTCCATACCTTGCGCAGGGGGGCATCCTCCAGGGAATCCGTCGGCAGGCGGCCGCGGCGCTCCGGATACTGAGCCAGCAGACTGGCGTTCACCAGTTCCAGAAACCAGCTCCGATCCACCTGCAGAGCCCGCAGGCGACTGATGAGCTGCTCCCGTTGATCCACTTCCCCGGGCGGAAGGCTGGGGGCTGTCTCCAGGCTCGGGGCCAGTGCCGTCGAGTTGGCCGGAGTTTGGCCGCGACCGAGCCACCACCAACCGACCGCCGTACCCACCACGGCGGAGACCACCAGGGCCAGCAGGACGGGCCACAGCCCGCCCTCGGCCTGCTCCTCCCGTTCCAGCTGACGGGCACGAACAGGGGTGACCAGGCGCCTGGAAGGAGGTGGAGGGGGAGCGGAGCGGAGGGGCCGGACCTTGCCCGCCCTCTCCTCCTCGGGCCTGTCCTTGTCTGAGGTCCCGTCTCCAGGTGCCGCGTCCGCCGAGGCCGCGTTGGCGGGGGTGTCGTTGGCGGGCGTCGGCGTTGGCGCACTGCTGGGGGAGGCCGTCTCCACCTGGCCGTCGGCCGGGGCCGAGGCGGCGGCGGCCGACGGCGGAGAGGAGGGCACCAACACGACCGTGCGGTCGGCCCGGGGCACCGGGCCCGTGCTGTCGGGCATCGGCAGGGTCTGAAACGCGCTCAGCGCCCGGGCGGCGGTGGTGTGCCGCTGACCGGGATCCTGGCTGACCAGCCGCTCCAGCTGATGGCGCAGGGCCGGCTCCCCATCCAGGGCCAAGGGCCAGCACCACTCCATGGTTTGCGGCTGCAGCAGGCGCTCCGGAGCATCCCCGCTGAGCAACACCAAAGCCATCACCCCCAGGGCGTGAAGGTCCATCCAAGGCTGGGGTGGCTCACCCCGGAGCAGTTCCGGCGGGGCGTAGCCGGGAGTCGCCCCGGACACCCCGCCTTCCGGACCCTGCAGAAGGCCGAAATCCAGGAGCACCGGCAGGCCGTCGCTGTCCCGACGCAACACATTGGCGGGGGTCAGGTCGCCATGAAGCAAGTCCTGGCTGTGCAGGGCCGCAAGCACCGGCAGCAGTTGGCGCAGGAGCAGGAGCACCTCCCCGGCGCCAAACACCAGCTGCCGTTCCTGACGGGCCGCCAGCAGCTGCTGGTAAGTCCGACCCGCCTGCCACTCCCGCACAAGCCAGAGTTGATCCCCCTCGCTGATCGCCGCCCCCAGCCGCGGCACCTGGGGATGAAGCACCCCTTGCAGTCGGGCCCAGAGCTGACGTGCCCGGGACTGATCGCGCTCCGGGCCCAGGCGCCGGAGCGCCGCCGGAGCGTCAGCGGCGAGTGTGTCCCGGGCCAGCCAGAGGTCACCCTGCAGACCGGCGGGGCCACTGAGGGAGCGCTCCAAGCGGTAACGCCCGCCGATCAACTGGCCCGTGACAGGAGCGGAACTCACCATGAGACGGGCGCCAGCACCTCGCGCCGGGGTTGGCTCAATCCCCGGGAGCGCAGCCATTCCGCGTCATACAACCGGGAGCGGTAACGATCGCCGCTGTCACACAGCACGGTGACGATGCGATGGCCCGGCCCCAGGCGCCGCGCGGTCTCCACCGCCGCGGCCACGTTGATGCCGACCGATCCCCCCATGAACAAGCCTTCCTGCCAAAGAAGGGCGTGGATGGTGTCCAAGGCCTCCCCATCTCCAACGCGCACGGCGTCATCGATCGGGGCCCCTTGAAGGTTGGCGGTGATGCGGCTGTTGCCGATTCCCTCAGTGATCGAGTTGCCCTCGCTGCGCAACTCGCCTGAGGTGGCCCAGGAATAGAGTGCGCTGCCGTGGGGATCGGCCAGCACGCAGCGCACCGCCGGATCGCGCTCTTTGAGAAACAAGGCCACCCCGGCGTAGGTCCCACCGGTTCCGGTCGCGGCCACCCAGGCATCCAGGCGCCCCTCGCACTGCTCCCAGATTTCGGGCCCGGTGGTGGCGTAGTGGGCTCGACGGTTAGCCAGGTTGTCAAATTGGTTCGCCCAGAGGGCTCCGGGGATCTCCTCGGCGAGGCGTCCGGAAAGCTTCACATAATTGTTGGGGTTTGCGTAAGGGACGGCCGGCACCGTGCGCACCTCCGCTCCAAGGCTGCGCAGCAGGCCAATCTTCTCCGCCGATTGGGTTTCAGGAATCACGATCAGGGCGCGGTAGCCCCGGGCGTTGCACAGGTGGGTGAGGCCGATGCCGGTGTTCCCCGCCGTTCCTTCCACCACGGTGCCGCCCGGCCCGAGCAGGCCACTGGCCTCCGCCTCCTGGAGAATGCCCAGGGCCGCCCGATCCTTCACCGAACCGCCGGGGTTCATGAACTCGGCTTTGCCAAGGATGTCGCAGCCGGTGAGCGCGCTGAGGGCCCGCAGACGGATCAGGGGCGTGCGGCCAACGGCGCCGGAAAATCCCTCGGTGATAGTCCCCATGCCGTCGGTCGTGTCCAGCGAATGCATGCGTGGGATCGTAGGCACCGCATTTAAGATCTCCGCCAGCGATGGTGCCAGCGATCGGCCCTGCCCCTCCGACGACGGATGTGTCCTCTCAGGGGCCAGCGGTCGTGGCCCACAGCACCGATCCAGGCATGCTCCTGTCCCGTCTGCGGGCCGTACGGGGGCACAGCGAGGCCCTGATCACGCCGCTGACGGCGGAGGATCTCTGCCTCCAGGGCATGGCGGACGCCAGCCCGCCCAAATGGCATCTGGGGCACACCACCTGGTTTTTTGACACCTTTGTGCTCTCCCCCCATCTGGAGGACTGGCCGTCTCTGGATCAGCGCTGGTGTTTCCTGTTCAACTCCTATTACGACAGCGTCGGCGCTCGCCATCCGCGCCCCCGGCGGGGCCTGCTCACCCGCCCGCCGATCGAGGCTGTTCTGAGCTGGCGACACCGGGTTGACCAAGGTTTGGAGCGGCTGCTGACCCGGCTCGCTGGCGTGCCCCCTGAACAGGCCGTCGCACCGCTGCGGTTGCTGGAGCTGGGCCTGCAACACGAGCAACAACACCAGGAGCTCCTGTTGATGGACCTGCTGGATGGCTTCCACCGCAACCCTCTGGAGCCGGCCTATCGGTGGACCCTGGACGCCGATCCCCCCGATCCAGAAGCCGTCGTCGCGGCGGAGCCAGGCTGGCTGACGCACCCGGGGGGCCTGGTGGAGATCGGCCACGGCGATCCGCGGGCCTTTGCCTTCGACAACGAGGGCCCCCGCCATCGGGTGTGGCTTGAGCCCTTTGCCCTGGCCCGTCGGCTGGTCAGCAACGGCGAGTATGGCGCCTTCATCGCGGACGGGGGCTACCGCAGGCCGGAGCTGTGGATGAGCGAAGGCTGGGGAATTGTGGGCGAGAGGGGCTGGAGCGCCCCGCGCTACTGGCGTGAGGAGGCGTGGGAATTCACCTTGGCCGGGCGCCAGCCGCTCCAGCCGGACGCGCCGGTTCGCCACCTGAGCTGGTTTGAGGCGGATGCCTACGCCCGCTGGGCCGGCGCACGGCTTCCCAGTGAGGCCGAATGGGAGGTGGCCGCCAGCAGCGGAGCCCTGCCGGCGGCCTTCGACAGCCTTTGGCAGTGGACGGCCACTCCCTACCGACCCTATCCCGGGTACCAGCCAGCGGCGGGAGCGGTGGGCGAATACAACGGCAAGTTCATGTCGTCCCAATTCGTGCTCCGTGGCAGCGCCACCCTGACCCCGCCGGGCCATGCCAGGCTCACTTACCGCAACTTTTTCAGCCCAGCCAGCCGCTGGATGGCCAGCGGCCTGCGCCTGGCCCGGGATGTCCCATGACCCCTCCGCATTCGGCAGACCTTGCCCCGGCTGAACCCGCTCTGATCGATCTCCACCCCGAACCGGCGGACATGGCCCGACTGGTGCGCGAGGGGCTGGCGCGCACACCGAAACAGCTGCCTGCCTGGTTTCTCTACGACGAGACAGGTTCACGCCTGTTTGAGCACATCTGTGAGCAACCGGAGTACAGCCTCACCCGCACAGAAACGGAGTTGCTGCAGCGCCTGGGCCCGGAGTTGGCGGCCGCCCTCGGGCCCGGCGCACTGGTGGAGTTCGGGGCTGGCAACGGCCGCAAGGTCAGTCCCCTGCTGGAGGCCAGGCGCCAGAGCGCCTGTGTCGCCCTCGACATCAGCTCCGAACACCTCTCCCGCGCCTGCGCGGGTCTGCGGGAGCGCCATCCGGGGCTGCCAATCCTTGGCATCTGTTGTGACTACAGCGCCCTGACCGCCCTGCCTGACCATCCCTTGCTGCGCCAGCCCCGCATCGGCTTCTATCCAGGCAGCTCTCTCGGCAATTTCGATCCGCAGGAGGCGCGTGCGCTGTTGAGCCGGTTTGCCACCCTGCTGGGGGATGACAGCCGCCTGCTGATCGGCATCGACCAGCCCAAGACCGTGGCGCGACTGGAAGCCGCCTACAACGACGCGGCCGGCTGGTCGGCCGCCTTCGCCCTCAACCTCCTGCAGCGGCTGAACCGGGAGCTGGAGGGCGATTTCGACCCCGATGGGTTTGTCTATCAAGCCCGCTGGCAGGAGGAGCACAGCCGCATCGCCATGGCCCTGGTGAGCCGACGGGCACAGAGCGTGCGTGTGGCAGGGGAGCGGGTCAGCTTTGGCGCCGCTGAGCCCTTGATCACGGAATACAGCGTGAAATACTCGCCGGAGAGCTTCCTGGCCCTGGCCCGAGGGGCTGGTTGGACCTCCTTGCAGCGCTGGAGCGACGCGGCCGAAGACCTCTCCTTGCACCTGCTGAAGCGGGCAGACTGGAAGGCCGCGGGACAGAGTGAACCCCCGGGGAGACGCCCATGAGCCAGGACGACTTGAGCCGCGAAGACCAGCGCCAGATCGTGCGCCAGGTGCGTGAGGGTCTGATAGAGGAGCTAGAGAGGCTCTACCTGGACACCTTTGAGCGACTGAGTGATCTGGAGCTCGGTGAAGGGGCCATCGCCCGCCTCACCCAGTTGCTGCTGCGCTCACGGGAAGCAGCCCTCACCCCGTTGCGGGAGGAGATCGAGGCGCCCTTGATCACCCGGGCGCCGGGAGAGGCAAGCTGATGGCTCGCTCCGGGAACTGGCTGGATCAGCTGGAAGCGCGGCTGGAGGAAACGCTCGAAGAGTTTCTCAAAACCAATCCCCAGCAGGAGGCGCTGTTGTCCGAGCAGAGTGCTCGCGAGCGGCAGGAGCGGTTGCGACACGATCGCGTCACGTTGAAAACAGAAGCCGAGCTGCAGCGGCAAGGGCTGCTGCGCTTGGCGGAGGACATTCGCTCCTGGCAGCAACGGGTGGAGCGGGCCAAGGAGGCGGGTGCCCTTGATCTGGCGGGGCGCGCCGAAGCCCACATCGCCACGCTGATGGAGCAGGGTCGAGCCCGCTGGCAGACCTTGGCGGAGCTGGGCGAGCGCTTTGCCTCGGTGGAAGGGGAGCTGCGAGACCTCGCTGCCGCTGGAGCGACCAAAGGATCCGGGGGTCAGACCAAAGACAAAGGCCCGCAGCCTGCAGGAATGGAATTGGAGGCGGATTGGGCGGCCTTCGAAACCCAGCAAGAGTTGGAGGAACTGCGCCGGAAATTGCAGCGCTGAGCGGCCGGCGATGCCGAGCGCTCAGCGGCTCAGCTTTTGGGGGCGGGAGGCACCAGGCTGACCCCTTCGGGAGGGGGGGTGGGATCGGGATCGGCGATCAACATGTGTTGCAACACGATCTCCGGCCGTTCACTGTCCCGCCAGCGGATGCGATAGGCGGGCATTTTCGTGCCCCGGCTTGTGGTCTGCTCCACGGGCTCCATGACCCAACCGCGACGGGATCGTCCTTGGGGGTTGCGCTTCACAACCGCATCGGCGTGTTTGAAGCGAAAACCGACCCGCTCGCCACTCATTCTGGGTGTGAGAACCTACTGTGTCCATTATTCCATTGCATCGGTCGCCTCCTGCTGGGAGGGTTCGGGTCGCAGCAAGGGGAAGGCGATCACATCCCGGATCGAGGGACTGTCGGTGAGGAGCATGGCCAAGCGGTCGATGCCGATGCCCAGGCCACCGGTGGGGGGCATGCCCACCTCCAGAGCTGAGAGGAAGTCTTCATCCACGCTCTGGGCCTCCGGATCGCCGGCGTGGCGGCGCTCCTGCTGCAGCTCGAGGCGACGGCGCTGATCCACCGGGTCGATCAGCTCGGAGAAGGCATTGGCGGTCTCGCGGCCGGCAATGAAGAGCTCGAAGCGCTCCACCAGACCGGGCTTGGAGCGATGGGCGCGGGCCAGGGGAGAGGTTTCCAGCGGGTAATCCAACACGAAGGTGGGCTGGATCAAGGAGGTTTCCACCCGCTGCTCAAACGCCTCCACCAGCAGACGGCCAATGCTGTCCGCCGTGTCCGGAACCTCCAGCCCCGCATCACGCAGGGCGGTTGCGGCTTCCTGGCGGCTGGTATAGGCGTTGAAGTTGAGGCCGGTGGCCTGCCGCACCAGCCCGTGCATGGTCTCTTTCCGCCAGGGAGGCGCAAGATCGATCGGGGTGCCCTGGTAGGTGATTGTGCTCGACCCGCAGACCGTCTGGGCCACGGAGGCGATCAACTGCTCGGTGAGCTCCATCATCGTGTGGTAATCGGCATGGGCCTGATAGATCTCCACCGAGGTGAACTCCGGGTTGTGGCGGGTGCTCACTCCCTCATTGCGAAAGATGCGGCCCAGCTCATACACCCGCTCAAAGCCGCCCACAACGAGGCGCTTGAGATGCAGCTCGGTGGCGATGCGCAGGGTCAGCGGCAGATCGAGGGTGTTGTGATGGGTTTCGAACGGGCGCGCGTCGGCGCCACCGGCCTGGGTCTGCAGCACGGGGGTCTCGATCTCCAGGAAACCCCGCTCATCCAGCCAGCGCCGCAGGCCGCTCACCAGCTGGGCGCGCCTGCGGAACGTGTCGCGGGTCTGGGGGGAAACGATCAGATCCAGGTGGCGCTGGCGGTAGCGCTTCTCCACGTCAGCCAGCCCATGCCACTTGTCCGGCAGGGGCTGGAGCGCCTTGCTGAGCATCCGCCAATCGTGCACCCTTACCGAGAGCTCTCCCCGATCCGTGCGCCGCAGGGTCCCCTCCACCCCGATCCAATCGCCGATGTCGGTGAGGGTGGTGAGATGGCTGAAGACGTCGGGGTGGGCGGGGTGGGCGGCGGCGAGGCTGGCCTTGTCGATGTAGAGCTGGATGGGGCCGCTCTCATCTGCCAGGGTGAAGAAGGCCAGCTTGCCCATCACCCGGCGGGCCAGGATCCGGCCGGCCAGGCACACCTGCTCTGGGCTCTCCTCGCCCTTCGGCAGGTCGGCGTGGGCGCGCTGCAGATCGGCCGCACGATGGGTGGGGCAGTAGGCGAAGGCATAGGGGGGATAGCCGTGGGCCTCCAGGGCTCGGGCCTTTTCCAGGCGGGTCGCGCGCAGATCCGACAACGGGGCAGATGGGGGTCAGGAGATGGGCCCATCCTGAAGGACCGCCGGTCCCGCCCCGGTCGTCAGCCGGCTGCGGCCAGCGGGCCCTCGACCATGCGCTGGGAGGCGTAGCCCGTGCCCCGCACGGTGAGAATCAACTCCGGATTGCGAGGGTCGGGTTCCAATTTCCCCCGCAGGCGGGCGACATAGACATCCACCACCCGCAAATCGGCCGCCCGGCGGGGGGGATAGCCCCAAAGCTGTTCCAGAATCTCGGCGCGAGGCACCACACGGCCGGGATCGCGGAACAGCAGTTCCAGCAGGCTGAATTCCGTGTAGGTCAGGGAGATGCGCTGTCCCTCGCGCGTGACCTGGCGCCGGTTGGTATCCACCACCAGGTCGCCCAGGCGAAGCACCCCGTTGCCAGCGGGAACATCCCGCGGTTCGGCCTGGGCCGAGCCCCGGCCAACACGGCGCAGGATCGTGGCGATGCGCACCTCCAGCTCCTTGGGGCTGAAGGGTTTGGGCAGGTAGTCGTCAGCTCCGAGATCCAAGCCGGCCACCCGCTCGGCGATGGCATCCAGGGCGGACAAGAAGATGATCGGCACACAGGATTCAGCCCGCAGGCGGCGGCACACCGCGAAGCCATCAAGCTTGGGAAGCATCACGTCCAGCACCACCAGATCGGGCTGCTCGCGGTGGAACAGCTCGATGGCCTGCTCTCCGTCCTCGGCGCAGACGACGCGGTAGCCCGCTAGCTGGAGCCGCATCACCAACACGCGGCGAACGGCGGCTTCATCATCCACCACGAGCAGCGTGGGTTTGAGACCACCATTCCCGTCTGCGCTGCAGAAATCGTTGCGCACCGACTCCGGGGCTGGATCCCGCGGGACCTGTCGGGAGGGCGCCGTGGGGGAGAGGGCCAACGGCGGGGGACAGTCCTCCAGACTCATGGGTGCGAGGCATGATGAAGAATCGCAACCATACCCTTGAGGGGTTCCTGGGGTCATCCCCCGCGACGCCGGCCCTGCGGCGCCTTGCGGATTTTTAAGCTTTTCTGCGGAAACAGACAGCTCCGGACAGGGCTGCTAGGGAAGTTCTGGACAACCGGTCGCCAGTGAAAGCCGTCCCTTGCACCAACTGGGAGCTCCGTGCTCTCGCGGGTGCCGCTGAGGGGTTGTCCAGAGCCTCTCTAACGGGACAGCGAGTCCTCTGAGCGCAGTCCGGAGGGCCAGCGGGCGTCGGCGTGGCGGTTCCACTCCCGGGCCGCCGCCTCCAGGGCCTGGTCGCTGGTGATCTGGCCCAGCATCGCCCGCTGCAACTGGGTGTAGAGAATGGTTTGCAGTCGCTTCAGGCCAGGGCTGGGGGGCACCAGCACCCGCGCCGTCTCCAGCGATTGAATCGCCAGCAGACGGGCCTCGCGCACCAGCTGCTCCTTGGCATCGGCGGGCGTCTCCGCCCGCAGGCGACGTTCCAGCTTGTCCAAAGCCGTCCGCGCGGAGGGGAGTACCCGGGCGGCCTCAGCAAAGCGCAACTGGTTGGCCCCGTTGGTGAGAAACAGAGCCAGATCCACCGCCGCGTCCGGCCGTGGGCTGCGCCGGGGCACAACAAGGTTCATCACCGCCACGTTGGTGGCCCCCGATGGTCCTCGCAGGGGGGGGTGGGGGGTTGTGACGGCAGCGATGCCCGGGGCGTTGGTCTGCAGATTGCGCAGAAAATCAGGCCCGCTGGCCACCTGTGCCAGATCGCCGGCTTGATAGAGCTCGATCGCTCGCCGATATCCCTGGCTCACCACCTCTCGCGGCAACAGCCGCCGGCGATACAGGTCGCTCCAGAACGCGAAGGCCCGCCGCCCGGCCGGGCTCAGAAAGGCGGCCCGGTGCTGGTCATCGAGCAGGCGCACCCCCATCTGCACCAGCGATTCCAGGAGCTCCGCCGAGTCTTCCGGCACCACGGTGACAAACAGGGCGTAGCGGCCGGTGCGGCGGCGGATGGCCTCGGCGTAGGCGGGCACCTCCCACCAGCTACCGGGGGGGGCCGCGAGGCCAGCCTGGCGCAACAGCCGCCGATTGGCCATCGTCAGCCGGGTGGTGAGATACCAAGGAATGGCGAACTGCTGAGGCCCCAGCTGTCCAGACGACCAGACACCGGGCAGATAGGCCTGGCTGGCGCCTGGAGCCAAAACGCTGTTGAGGTCGAGCAGTCCCCCTCGGCTGGCCAGACCCGCCGCGAAGAGGGGGTTCAGATTCACCAGATCGGGAGCCGTGCGCGCATAGACCGAGGCCAGGAGCTTGCGCTCCACCGAGCTCCAGGGCACATCACTCCAGCGCACGCCCATGGGACTGTCCGGGGGGCGCTGATGGCTCCAGGCGGCCAGCACCCCCTCCATGTAGGTCTTGAACTTGGGAGCCAGGTCAAGGGTCCAAAGCTGGAGGGTGGGCGGAGCGGGCGGAGCTCCGGATCGACGCCAGGCCGGCCCGCAGGCGGTGACCCCCAGAGCCAGGCTGGCAAGGCCCGCCCGCCCCAGGAGCGCGCGACGCGTCAGTGGCGGGGAGGGCTCAGCCACGCCAGTCAGGGTGGGCCCGTTTCCAGAGCAGCAGCAGAAGGGAACAGACCAAAGGGGCCAGGAGGGCGGTCAGAAGGATCTGGGCCAACAGCAAATGCACGCCAGCCGTGGTCAGATCCTGCCAGGTCCACCCCGCCTCCGCCAGCAGGCCGGGATCCGGCCCGGAGAGCTCCGCCCCGGCGGAGGGGAAGCGCCATCCCCAGGCCAGCCATTGGAGCAGCAAGGTGAGGTCGAGCACGGCCGTTCCCCCGAGAGCCAGCAGTCCCAGGCTGAGGGGCCGCTCAATGGCGGGGCGGTGGCTGCGGAGGGTCCCCCACCAGCGGGCCAGAAGCAGCAGCCCCGGAAGCCAGCTAACGGGGCCGGGCTGTTGGGAGTCCATCAGGAGTCCGAGAACAAACGCGAGCAGGAGGGCTGAACGGCGGCCATCCACGAGGGCCCAGGGCAACAGCCAGAGCACAGGCCAACAGGGCGGCACACCGGCCAGGGTCAACCAGGAGGGGGCCGCCAGGCGGAGCAGCGGCGCCAGGAGGAGACTGGCCGCGAGCACGGGCTGGCGCGTCAACAGCTCCATCAGGGCCGCAACACCTGCACCCAGTCGACAGCCTGCACCGGAGCGAGCAACTGCACCACGGCTACGGGAGCGGGATCGGCGTTGGCATCGACGGTTTGAATCACGCCGACGGGCAGGTTCGGGGGCACCAGGGTGCTGACCGGCGAGGTCACCACCAGATCACCGGGACGGGCTTCAGGATCCTTGTCGAGAAAGCGCAGCAACGGACGGGCGCTGCCCGCGCCCGCGAGCAGGCCCTGGTGGCCGGTGCGGCTCACCAGGACGCCCACCCGACTGGAGGGATCCGTCAAGAGGGTGATGGTGGCCGTGGCGGGGGTGACGCTCGCCACCAGGCCGATCAATCCACCAGGAGCCAGCACCGGCTGCCCAGCCCGCACGCCGGCGATGGCGCCCTTGCCAATCACCAGCTGCTGCCACCATCCGCCGCTCTGGCGGGAGATCACAGCGGCGGAGATGGTTGCTGCGCCACTGGCCCGCTGCAGGCCGAGGAGCTGGCGTAGGCGGGCATTGTCGCGGGAAAGAGCCTGCAGCCGGGCCTGATCTTCCGCCCTGCGGGCCGAACGCAACCATTCCGCTTGGGCCGTGCCAGGCCAGAACGGGCGGCTGAGAAGGGCATAGGCGTCATTGAGCAGAGCCCCCTTGCTCAGACGCACCCCCAGCAGGAGCAGCAGGACCCCCATCCAGAGGGGCCAGCGCCGCTGTCTTCCCCGCGAAGGGAGGGGGCGTCGCCAAAGGATGGGCATGGATCAGTCGGCTGGCCTGGTGTCGTCCGGGCCCTCCAGCACCCATGCGTAGCGGGGGAAATCGTCCAGGATCAGGCGCGTTCCCCGCACCACGCAAAACGAGGGATTATCGGCCACGTGGATGAACATGCCGGTTTCCCGGGCCACCAGATCAGAGAGGCCGCGCACCAAGGCACCTCCCCCCGCAAACATGATGCCGCGATCCACGATGTCGGACGCCAGCTCGGGGGGCACCCGCTCCAGGGTGCGCCGCACAGCCTCCACGATCACGGAGGCGGTTTCGGCCATGACCTCACGGATCTCCTCCCCCCGCACCTGCACCGTGCGTGGCAGGCCCGTGAGCAGATGCTGGCCCCGCACATCCTTGGAGAGCTGATCCTGGCTCTCCTCGGGGAAGATCGCACCGAGCTCAATCTTGATCTCCTCGGCGGTCTGCTCGCCGACAACAAGGTTGTGCGCCTTCTTCAGGTGCATGCTGATCGCGGCGGTGAACTCATCGCCCGCCACCCGCAACGACTCACTGAGCACCGCCCGTCCATAGCTGAAGACGGCCACTTCCGTTGTGCCCCCCCCGATGTCCACGATCATGGTGCCCTTCGGTTCCATCACGGGCAGGTCAGCCCCCAAGGCCGCGGCGAAGGCTTCGTCCACAAGAAACACCTGGCGGGCATGGGCCTCGACCGCCGCCCGCAACTCCCGCCGCTCGCTGGCGGTGACTCCACCCGGCACGGCGATCACCAGCCGCGACGCGATCACCTCGTCCCCGTTGTGGGCCTGCTGGAGCAAAGCGTTGAGCATGCGTGCGGTCGCGTCCGCATCGGAGATCACGCCGTCACTGAGGGGGCGCAGGGCGATGATGTCGCTCGGCCTGCGACCGAGTCCGGCGGGGACATCACTCGGGGTGCGCCCGAGCATGGTCTTGGCCGCCTGACCGACAATTGTCATGTTTCGCTTCAAATCCACAGCGACGACGGAGGGCTCATTGAGCACCGCCTCTTCGCCCACCCCCGACATCCAGACCAGGGTGTTGGCTGTCCCCAGATCAATACCGATGTCACGGTCACGGGAGATCTGAAGCCGATTGAAAAACACGCGACCCAGTGACGCCAGGCTGGATCATAGGGTTGGGCAAACGATGGGCCAAAACCCTTTTGCTCCTGTGTGTGACAACCGGGATCAGGGGTGGAACTGGAAGGGCAAGCCCCCCCGACAGGGTGGCCCATCATTGATCCATTCATTCTCAGGAGACTCCGCCATGGGCGTCAACTCCATCACCCTCGTGGGCCGCGCCGGCCGCGACCCGGAAGTGCGCTACTTCGAATCCGGCAGCGTCGTGGCCAACCTCACCCTTGCCGTCAACCGCCGCAGCCGGGACGACGAGCCCGACTGGTTCAATCTGGAGATCTGGGGCAAGCAGGCCCAGGTGGCGGCGGACTACGTGCGCAAAGGGTCGCTGCTGGGGATCATCGGCTCGTTCAAGCTCGATCGCTGGACCGACCGCACCAGTGGGGAGGAGCGCAGCAAACCCGTGATCCGGGTGGATCGACTGGAGTTGCTGGGTGGCCGTCGCGACGCGGAGTCCTCAGAGGGGAGCTTTGGGGGCGGGGAGCCCAGCGACGAGGAAGTGCCGTTCTGAGAGGCGTGCTGGCGCGGCTGTCAGGCCAGCGACAGCTGTCGGATGGGGGCGCCCTGGGAGGCGCCCTTTTTGTTGCTCCTGTTGTCCATCCCGGGGTGTGGCCGCGGTCCGGCGTCATCGCCCGCCCGCCTCAGTGCCTGTCCGCCCGCTTGCTCCAGATCCGCAGGCCCAGCCAGATGATGGCGGCGAGGAAGGCCACCACCAGCAACACCTTCACCACCTTGGCCACGGGGTCGATCCAGAGCTCCACGCGGCTGTAGCCCTCCCCGAGGAGCAATCCCGCCAGGGTGAGCAGGAGAGTCCAGATCAGGCTGCCGTCGGTGGTCCAGAGGAGGAAGGGGACGATCGGCATCATTTCGATGCCGGCGGGCACGGAGATCAAGGTGCGAATGCCGGGGATGAGCCGGCCCCAAAACACCAGGGCGGTGCCGTGGCGGTGGAACCAGGTGCGGCTGCGCCGGAGCTCCTGAGGACTGATTCCAATCCAGCGACCGTGGCGCGAGAGCCAGTGCTCAATGCGATCCTCATTGACCAGACGACCAATGCCGTACCAGGGCAAGGCACCCAGCACGGTCCCCAGCAGGCCTGCCAACACCACGGGGATCAGGGCAAGTTTGCCTTGCTGCACATAGAAACCGCCCAGGGGCATGATCACCTCGGAGGGGATCGGCGGGAACAGGTTTTCCAGGAACATGGCCGCGAAGATGGCGGCATATCCCGAGAATGGATTGCGCTGAACAGCATTGCCAATCATCTCGGGCAGCTGCTGCACCACATCCAAGGCCATGGAAACGAATCATCGGCAGACTGATTCTTTCACGCAGGGCTCAAGACAAGCACAAGGATGATGCAAGGACACCCCGTGCCAGCGCTGGGCGGGCGGGAGGAGGGAAAGACCCGCCAGCGAGCGAATCCAGGCGGCGGGCCCGACCACCGGCCAACGCCTGAGCCAAAGTTGCTGGCGACCGCCAGCAGGAAGATCCGCCCAGCCTGCCAACGTCTCGTTTGCAGACAGCTGCACGGTTGTAGAATCGTTTAGCGCACAGGACAAATCGTGTTCTCCAATCCCTTGGTTGGCCTGTTTTTTTATTCGGTTATGCTGACTGCTGGCCAGGCGCTCTTTAAAATCGTTGCCCAACAAAGCAAAGCGGATGACCACAGACCCCTGGCTTTTGTCCTCGATTTGTTTACAACACCAACTTTTCTGATAGCCTGCCTGCTTTATGCGCTATCAACGGTGATTTGGGTGGCGCTGCTGGGCCGCTTCCCCCTATCTCAGGCCTATCCCTTGGTGATTGCGATTTCCATTATCCTAACAACAACTCTAGGTATAACCTTCTTCAAGGAGCCCCTTACTGCGGACAAAATTTTCGGACTCTTGCTCGTAGGGGGTGGCGTGAAGATTCTTTCACGCTCTCTATCATGAAACCAGAGTCAAACTACATTGCACCCAGGCTGGGTGGCTTTGCTCCCCGCCTGGCATGGAAGGTTCGCCAGGAAATCTATCGCAGTTTAATGGAGAGAATACAGCCGCAACCAGATTGGCAAATCCTGGATGCTGGCGTGACATCCGACCGCACGCCGGATTCAAATTTTTTCGAGCAGCTTTACCCCTATCCAAACGCCATTACCGCCGTAGGCCTGGAAGATGCCAGCTTTCTTGAACAGAAATATCCTGGGGTCAAATTCATCCTGGCAGATGCTTGTCAGCTGCCATTTGCCGACAATAGTTTTGATCTGGTGTTCTGTTCAGCAGTCATTGAACATGTTGGTTCGCGGCAAAGACAGCAAGATCTGATTCGAGAACTCACACGGGTGGGAAGGATTGCTATCATTACAACTCCAAATCGCTACTTCCCGCTTGAGTTTCATACCTTAACCCCATTGCTTCACTGGCTTAAACCCTCTCTTTTCCGAAAGTTCTTAAGATGCACAGGGCGATCATTTTTCGCCGATGAAAAAAATCTGAATCTGCTCAGCGAGCGAGACTTAGATCATTTGCTTGCGAAAGAAAACCTCACTGCAGAAAAACATCATCATCTCCTTTGGGGCTTTACAAGCAACCTTGTTTACTATCTTGGCAAACAGGCTATTGACTGGCGAACAAGATAGAGCGAATGATGATTTTTGTAGATGTGATCCTCTGTGCTGCAACAGCCATTGATCATCTGCTTTGCCGTCTCCACATCAACTGATGCCACAGTCGTGAGGCATTCAAGAAGATGTCAGTGTAGTGTGCCGTCCTGCAAATGCGCTGTGAATCCTTTGATGGGTACCTCGCTCGGGACCCTTTCTGAGGAAGGCATCTGGACGCGCGGACCAAGCCGAAGACGACGCATGACCTTCCGGGAGGGGACAGTAGAAACGAACAGCAATGATCGCATCCATTAGCGAAGCTCTGGACAACCGCTCGCCAGTGGAAGCTGTCTCTTGCACCAACTGGGAGCTCCGCGCTCTCACAGGTGCCGCTGAGGGGTTGTCCAGAGCCTCCTTAGCAGGAAGTCCTGGATGCCCGGCTGGCTCCGGGCGGATGCAATGACCGGTAGGAGGTGATCTTGGTGGCAGTGAGATAGGTACTGATAGAAACCAGCACAAATGCGCAAGCGATCAGTCCACAAAGGCTTGCGGCCTGAAGAGAGAGCAGACCTTGGAGCGCAAAGACAAGAAGACCTGCAAAGCCCAACAGTGAAATTATAAATGTAATGCCGGCAACCAAAAACAAGCGATCGGTGCCTCGATGAAGACCAAGCAAGCGATCAAAAAAGAATGATTGTCTAGATTTTCTTGATATGTAGCGAGAGTAGACCATTTCACGCGTGAGCAAATAGTCTGAAAGAATACTGACAGAGGCAATGAGACACGAAACAGAAAACACCAGCGTATTTGATCCCGTGAAGGGGGGCGTCTGAGTTAAATAGGAAGAAATCAATATAATTGCTATTAGAAATAATACGGCAGAAATGGGGAGCATGCTGAACTTAGGAGCAAAAGAGAGCATGTATTTCAAGTGACGCCAGCCATCACGCCAGGTATTGAGATGTGGAACTCTCCCAGGGGGATTGGGGCGTAGATTGGTTGGGATTTCTGAGGTTCGCAAATCCATTAAGCTAGCCTTGATCACCATCTCAGAGGCAAATTCCATCCCAGGACAACGCAAGTTAAGCGAATTGATCGCTTCTCGATCAAAAGCTCTGAGCCCACAGTGAAAATCCCCTACTGTAATGCCAAAGAAAAGTCTACCCAAGGCACTCAATATTGGATTGCCGAGAAATCGATGCAGCAGGGGCATCGCTCCACGTGAGATCGTACCCATAAATCTATTCCCCATCACCAGATCATAACCTTGATTCAATTTTGAAATAAATAGCGGTGCGGCTCGAAAATCATACGTCGAGTCAGCATCGCCCATCAGAACATAGTGACCCTTTGCCTTTGCAATACCAGCCGCTAATGCAGCTCCATACCCTTTGATGGGAACATCAACAAGCTGGGCTCCATTGGCAACGGCAATTTGCTGTGAACCGTCAGAGCTGCCATTGTCAGCGACAATAATTTCATATCCGCCAGAGACTAAAGCTCCAGCTTGATGGCACTCAGCTATAACAACAGCCAACGTGGCAGATTCATTCAGACAGGGAATAACAAAGCTTAATTCCGGATCCATGGATTCCATTGGCTAAGCCCAAGTCTAAAAAGAGAGCCAAATCATCGGCAGTCTATCATTGGGATCCCTTCACTTGATTCGATCCTAAACAGGCCGGTTTTACGCAGCAGATAGACATCAGAGTTCATTGCGGCAAGACGGATCATCTAAGTCAATGGCGCTTGACGTGAGGGCATGGCAGATCAGTCCAGAGATCACTTTGATCAGGCTGATCGGCTCGAGCAGATGTCGCTTCTTCTGCAGCAAGCGATGGAAAAAGATGCAAAGATCAAATCCAAGCATGGATTCCTTCCAGCAACGAAAATAAGTACGCCGACTAAATAAACATGACATGAGGTGCGAGGCATACCAGCAACTGCTCGAGTTGTCGTCACGGGTCTATTGAAGTTTTGTATCCGTTCAGGGGGTGGGATGTGACCGCGAAAACACCAGATCCGGCAATGCTTCTCGCCTTTTTAAAATGATTTCACTTCAACCAAGAAGGAAGGAGTTCTGGCTGCTTCGATTGGGCGACTTCGGACTGCCGGAAGTCGTATGAGCACTACCGGTAGCGTCCCCAGCCGCTCAGACGCTCTATCCGCCCCCTGAACGGTTACATATCTGCTTCCATACATTCTGAAGCCGTTCTCTGAATGCGGAGTTTTGTTGCTAATCAGATCCCCCCATCTCGTGTGCCGTCCCGCAAATGCGCTTTGAATCCTTTGATGGGTGTCTCGCCCGGATCCCTTGCTGAGGACGGCATCTGGACGCGCGGACCCAGCTGAAAATGACGCATAAACTTGCAGGACTGCACACTAGTGGGCCGTCCTGCAAATGCACTTTGGATCCTTCGATGGGTGTCTCGCCTGTAGTCCTTGCTGATGACGGCATCGAGGCGCACGGACTAAGCCGAAGATGACGCATGAACTTGCGGGACTGGACACTGGCAAGGACTTGAGCCAGCTGGCACGATAACTCTGAAGCATGAAGGCATGAGACTAAAGCCCGTCGTGACTCGAGAATAAAAAAGGCTTCTCTTGCAAGAGAAGCCCAGGGAGTGTCGCAATAGTGATCGTTGAAGATCAGTAGCGATAGTGCTCAAGCTTGTAGGGCCCTTCCACTGGCACGTTGATGTAGGCGGCTTGTTCGGGTGTTAGCTCGGTGAGCTTGGCACCGATCTTGTCGAGGTGGAGGCGAGCCACCATCTCATCGAGGTGCTTGGGCAGCACATACACCTGCTTTTCATAAGCATCACCTTTGCAATAGAGCTCAATCTGGGCCAACACTTGATTGGTGAAAGAGTTACTCATCACAAAGCTGGGGTGACCAGTAGCACAACCGAGGTTGACCAAGCGTCCCTCAGCAAGCAGCAGGATTCGGTTGCCACTTGGCAGGATCACATGATCCACCTGAGGTTTGATGTTCTCCCAGGTGTATTGCTTGAGGGAGGCAACGTCGATCTCATTATCGAAGTGGCCGATGTTGCACACAATCGCCTGATCCTTCATCTGGATGAGGTGCTCATGGCGAATCACCTGGAAGTTGCCCGTGGCAGTAACGAAGATGTCTACCTCCTTTACCACGTCGTCAAGACGCACCACGCGGTAGCCCTCCATGGCCGCCTGCAGGGCGCAGATTGGATCGATCTCCGCAATCATCACAGTGGCGCCCAGTCCGCGCAACGACTGCGCCGAACCCTTGCCCACATCGCCGTAGCCCATCACCAGAGCCACCTTGCCAGCCACCATCACGTCGGTGGCGCGCTTGATGCTATCGACCAGGGACTCGCGACAGCCGTAGAGGTTATCGAACTTGCTCTTGGTGACCGAATCGTTGACGTTGATCGCGGGGAAGGGCAGTTCGCCGCTCTTCTGCAGTTGGTAGAGGCGGGCCACACCCGTGGTGGTTTCTTCCGTGACGCCCTGGATGTTGGCGCGAATGCGGGAGTAGAAGCCGGAATCCACGGCCAGCTTGGCGCGGATGGATTGGAAGAGGGCGATCTCCTCCTCGCTGCCGGGATTCTCGAGAACAGAACGGTCTTTTTCGGCCTTACTGCCGAGAATCACCAGACCGGTGGCGTCACCGCCATCGTCCAGGATCATGTTGGGAGTGCCACCATCGCCCCACTCAAGGATGCGGTGGGTGAAGGCCCAATATTCATCCAGGTTTTCGCCCTTGTAGGCAAACACGGGGATGCCAGCGGCGGCAATGGCGGCGGCGGCGTGATCCTGGGTGGAGAAAATGTTGCAGCTGGCCCAGCGCACCTCAGCGCCGAGGGCGACCAGCGTTTCGATGAGCACGGCAGTCTGCACGGTCATGTGCAGGGAGCCGGCAATGCGGGCGCCTTTAAGGGGCTGCTCTGCGCCGTACTTGGAACGCAGGGCCATCAGACCCGGCATTTCAGTTTCGGCGATGGCCAGCTCCTTGCGACCGAAATCCGCCAGGCCAATGTCGGCGATGACATAAGAACTGGTGGCCTGCAAATGGGGAAAAGCCTGGGTGGGCGCCACGGGCGTCGCAACCATGAAAAAACTCCTTAAGCGTGAGATGGCAATATCTGCGGAGACGCCGAGGCTTCGGGCTCGCTGAGAGAGGAATCTACAGGCATGGGTGTGGATGCTGCGATGGAGGTGTGCCAACTGCCCGATGCGAACGCCACCCGGGCCCTGGGGCGGCGGCTGGCGGCGCTGTTGCTGGCGCGGTGGGCCCAGGCGTCGTGGCCAGGGGGGGGACGCAAGGCTGCGACCGACGGGACGACTGACCGGGTTCCCGGCACCGCAAAGGGAGAGGCCCACCAAAGGATCCCGCCGACCCCGGCACCCCCACCGCTGCTGCTGCTGCAGGGCGATCTGGGTGCCGGCAAGACCTGCCTGGTGCAGGGGCTGGCGGAGGGGTTGGGCATCACCGAGCCGATCACCAGCCCCACCTTTGCCCTGGCCCACCACTACAGAGGAGAAACGGCCATCCTTCTCCCTTCCTCCGGTATCGGCACGAGCAGCGCCGACGGCTCCACCACTGCAGCCCGTTCCGTCGCCCCGGCCGCAACCCCATCCTTCCCAGTCACCGCCGCGACGGGCAAGGCCTCCATCCGAGTGCCGACTGCCCTAGTGCACCTGGATCTTTACCGCCTGGAGCAGCCCGCCGCCGCCGCTGAGCTCTTGGCTCAAGAGGAGGAGGAGGCCCGGGCCTTGGGGGCGGTGTTGGCGGTGGAGTGGCCAGAGCGGCTGGTCTTGCTGCCGGAACCCTGCTGGCGGGTGGAGCTGGACCTTGCCGGAGAGGGACGGGTGGCGCGGCTGTTCGGGGCGGGGATCAGCGGAGCCAGTTGATCAGCCGGAGGTCCTCCACAGGGCGGGACTGCCGCAGGTTGTCCGTCACCAGCACGGCGTTCACCGCCTGTAAGTCGTTGACGCCGATCGGCCTGCCTTGGCGCTCAAGGGTGGCGCGGATCTGTCCGCAGGCCAGGGCCGCAGCCCAGTCGACAGGCGGCAGTTCAAGATGTTCGATCAGGGTCTGAAGGGCACCTCGAAAAATCACTGTTGGCCTGCCGCGACTGGCCAGCGAGGTCAGTGACGGCAAGGGAGTTCACTCCGGGAGGCGAGGAGAAGGCGGGATTTTTCGAGGTGCCCTCAAGATGATTTCACTTCAACCAACAAGAGGTCTGGCTGCTTCGATGGGGCTACTTCAGGCCTCCAGAAGTCCTGTCGGCGACACTGGCGACGTTCCCATGGCGTTCAGAGGTGAGGATGCTATGGAGTCTCTGGACAATCCCCCGGCGGCACCTGGGAGAGCGCGGAGCTCCCAGTTGGTGCAAGAGGAGACTCCCGCGGGCGGGCGGTTGTCCAGAGCTTGCCTATGTCTACTCTCTGAACGCTTCCCCCAAGCCTTAAACAGAGCCTTTCCGCCTCACAAGAGCCTGTCAGGTCCTGGCTGGGGGCGGGAACTGGTGATGAAGCAGCCGTCCCGCCGCCCGCTCTTTTCACCCCTGCCGCAACCAGGCGGCTGCGTCCGCGGCGTGGTAGGTGAGGATCAGATCGGTTCCCGCCCGCTTGAAGCAGAGCAGGGTTTCCAGAACCACGGCGCGCTCATCGATCCAGCCCCGCTCCGCGGCCGCTTTCACCATGGCGTATTCGCCGCTCACGTTGTAGGCCGCGATTGGCTGGTCGCTTTCCTGCCGCAGGCGATAAATCACGTCGAGGTAGGCCAACCCAGGCTTCACCATCAAGATGTCGGCCCCCTCTCCCTCATCGAGCTCGGCCTCGGTCAGGGCCTCGCGGCCATTGGCCGGATCCATTTGATAGGTGCTCTTGTCTTTGGGGATGGGCTTGTCGCCCGTGGCCCGGGGAGCGGAATCCAGCGCCTCGCGGAAAGGCCCGTAGTAGGCGGAAGCGTATTTGGCCGTGTAGCTGATGATTCCCACATCGGCAAAGCCTTCCGCGTCCAGCGTTTCACGGATTGCGCCAACCCGGCCGTCCATCATGTCGCTCGGTCCCACCAGATCGGCTCCGGCCCGGGCCTGGGCCAGCGCTTGCCGGCAGAGAATTTCGACGGTCTCATCGTTCAAAACGATCCCCTCGCGGGAGACGATGCCGTCATGGCCATCGCAGGAGTAGGGATCGAGGGCCACATCCGTCATGACCATCATGCCGGGATGGAACTCCTTCAGGCGGCGGATGGCGCGGGGGATCAGGCCATGCTCGTTGAAGCACTCCGCCCCATCTTCCGTTTTGAGGCCATCGGCCACCTTGGGGAAGAGCACAACGCAGCGAATGCCCAGATCCCAGGCGCGCCCCACCTCCTCAACCAGCCCATCAAGGCTCCAGCGGTTGGCACCGGGCATGGCACCGATGGGTTCGTTGCCCGCCCCCTCGTGCACAAAGAGGGGATAGATGAAGTCGGTGGGGGAGAGATGGTGTTCGCGCACCAGGGCCCGAAGGGCCGGCGTGCGCCGCAGCCGGCGGGGACGATAGGTGAGCTCCATGGAGGGGGGAGGACTGGCCGGATCCTACGGACCACCCTCCCCATGCCCGGACTTGGCCCGGGATCCCAGCTCCTGGTCCGCGTTCAGAGCCGGGCGGACGCCAGCCAATCCCGCCGGGGATCCTGGCTGCGATTGCGGCGCAGGTCTTCCAGCAGCTCCTTCTCCCGGGCGCTCAGTTTGTCTGGCAGGCGCAACACGGGGGTCAGCAGCAGATCGCCGCGACCGCCACCGGCCAAAGGCCAGCCTTTGCCTTTGAGCCGCAGGCTGCGACCGAGGGTCATGCCAGGGGGCACTTGCACCGTGGCCTCCCCGTCCGGAGTAGCCACCAGCAGCTCGCCGCCCAGAGCCAGCTCATCGAGGCTGAGAGGCAGTTCCGCCCGCAGCTGGTCCCCATCCAATCGCCAGATCGGGTGGGGTTGCAACTCGATCTGCAGATAGAGGTCGCCGCGGCGGCCGGTGCCCGGCTGGAGATTGCCTTTCCCCTTCAATCTCAGGCGGCCACCAGGCTTCACGCCGGGCGGAATGCGCACCTGAACCCGCTCCTCGTTGACAGCCAGGGTGCGTTCGCAGCCGCGGAAGGCGTCGGCATACGACAGGCTGAGGGCGGCCTCCGCGTCCAGGTTGACCGGACCGGAGCGCATCCCGCCCGGGAACCCGCCAGCGGGGAAGCCGCTGCCAAAGCCACCGCTGAACCCGCCCGGGAAGCCACCAGCTCCCGCTCCGCCAAAACGGCCCAGCAGATCGTTGATGAAGTCATCAAAGCTGCCGTAGCGGCCAAAATCCACATCCAAGCCCGCTCCACCGCCACCGCCGCCGCCCATCTGGTTCCAATACTGGCCAAACTGCTCATAGCGGCGGCGCTTTTCCGGATCGGACAGCACCTCGTAGGCCTCGCTGATCTCCTTGAAGCGCGACTCCGCGTCCTTGTTGCCAGGGTTGACATCCGGGTGGTACTGACGGGCGAGCTTGCGGAATGAACGTTTGATCGCATCGGCGTCAGCCCCACGCTCCACTCCCAGCACCTTGAAGTAATCGCGATACCCGTTGGCCGTCATGGTTCTAAGCGCGTTCGGGCATTCTCTCAGTCCGCTTCAACGTTGGGGTGACTGGGGGTGGGGGGAAGGCCGTACGGCTGCCTCTAGGGTGGAGCACCACCTGAATCGGACGCGCGGCATGGGTCGGCCCCTTGTTGTCCTTGGCCTGGCTGCTCTGGGGCCGCTCCTGTGGGGCTTTGGCACCGGTGCCCTGGCCGCTCCCGGCGCCTCCGCATCCCCCACCTCCAGCTCCGACGCTCCTGCCGCCCTGGGCCGCGACGCCAGCTCCACGCCCACCCTGGGCCCCGCCATGAACCCCTCAACGGCGGAACAGCTGGCCTTGGTGGAGCATCTGCGTCGTCAGGGGGCCCTGTTTTACGGGGCCTGGTGGTGTCCGGCCTGCTTCAAGCAGAAAAACCTCTTTGGCCAGCAGGCAGGCAACCGGCTTCCTTATGTTGAGTGTGAGAAAACGGAAGAGCAGCGCCAACGCTGCCAGCGGGCCGGAATCGCTGCCTACCCAACATGGGTGCTGGGCACTCAGAGTGTCGAAGGCGTGCAAAGTTTGCAAGAACTTGCCAAATGGAGTGGTTTTGCCCTGTAAACATTTTAACTATTGCTGTGACACTTTGCCCCCCTCCGCAGCGGCGACTACATTGGGTTCGGAAGGTTTTGTTCCATAATGGGGGTACGAACTGGAGAGCTCCGTGACCCTTAAGTTGGCTAGAGCTGATTCGCTCCGAGGGCTCTGGTTGCCCAATCTGCTGCTGCCCATCAGGAGTGCTCAGCCCTCTCTTGTGCTTTTGGCCGTGACAGCCAGTTTTCTCATCGGCTTTAGCCTAACGTTTTGTGTCGGGAGCCTTTCAAAAACCTCCCTTTCGACTCCAGCCCTGCCCCCCCATCCCTCCATCAGTGCTCTGAACAGTTATTAATACTTCAGGCCTGGCCATTCCAGCTGCCGAGTTGCTTTCGCTGAGAACGCCGTGTTTGAAATCAGATCACTGCTAAGGAAGCTCTGGACAACCGGTCACCAGTGGAAGCTGTCCCTTGACCAACTGGCAGCTTCGCGCTCTCACAGGTGCCGCTGAGGGGTTCTCCAGAGTCTCCCTGAGTGTGCTTTGTCTATCATCTAGGCGAAACATGTTGCTCTTGTCATAAAGCTCCGCCCGAACCAGTCACCGCCGTCAAAAGAACTTGTTGAGACAGATGAAGAAGCCGTGGGGCAGATCAGAGAGAATCGATATCCGCAGTCTTCCATGGGCCTGGAAGCTCTTGAGTACTCGGCCACGTTTAACCCATTGATGATAGTGTATTTCCGGAAACGACTTCCGGGCACCTCGAAAAATCCCGCTTCCCCTTTGCCTGCTGGAGTGAAATCCCTTCCTGTCACGGACATCGCTGGCCAGTCTCAGCAAGCCAAAAGTGATTGTTCGAGGTGCCCTTCCGGAGTCAGTCGTGAATGACTGTAATGAATGAATTGTGCGTCACAGGCTAAGCATGGTCCGTTCTTCTGCAGCGGATGATCATGGCGATAACAGCAGCCATGGAGGTGGATCTACCCCGGAAGATGATCAGCAGATCGGACCTGAAACCACGAGGCACAATCAGGACTCATTGCTGATTGACGCGACATGTATTCCTATGGATATTCGTTATCCAACCAATCTCTCGCTTCTCAAGGGCACCTCGAAAAAATCCGCATCCCCCTTGCCTCCCGGAGCAGGGCTGCCTCAAGGTCAAGTTGAGGTCCCGCAAATGGAGCTGAAGAACGCGGACCGTCCTGGCTGGGCACAAATGACGACGGGTCTGCCGATGAACAGGCGCCCTGATCCCCAGCTTCCACAGGACTTTTGGTCAGCCCT
>JBKDSV010000130.1:0-1313 GCA_046340795.1 Cyanobacteriota bacterium
CAGCAAGGGCGTCATGCAGTAGGTTCCCGTGCTCAATTTGCACTCCCTTAGGTTTGCCCGTGGATCCCGAGGTGTAGATCACGTAGGCCAGCTGACTCAGACTCAGGCCCAAGGCGGCTGGATCGGGATTCGTGGAGGACCGGTCCGCCCAAGCTCTGGCATCTCGATCTCGATCCACCACCGGCACCATCGCGCCGATGTAATCCTGCTCCGCCGGACGAGGGCGATCGGTGGGCAGCTCCAGCAGTACTGGAGCTCCCTCCAATGCTTCCCGCCAGTAAGCGGCCTGGCCTTGCAGCTGCTCCTGCGCCACCCACTGCCGTTCCCACACCGCGTAATCGGCGTACTGGATCGGCAGCGCTGGCAACGGATCCGCCTCCCCACGGCGCAGGGCGTCATACAGGGCGCCCAGTTCTCGACCCAACACGCCCAGCGACCAGCCATCGGTGATGGCGTGATGCATCGTCAACAGCAGGGCGTGCTCCCCCTCCGCCAACCGCAACAATCTCCCCCGCACCAACGGGCCCTTCTCCAGATCAAAGGGAGCAGAGGCTTCCCGTTCCAGCCAGCGGGCCAGTTCCGCCTGCCCGTCAGTTGTTGCGCGCAGGTCGTGCTCGATCAGCAGGAAGCGTGCGTCCGTGGCCGGCCCAATCCGCTGAACGGGCTCTCCGTCCACCGCCACGAAGGTCGTGCGCAGCACCTCGTGGCGTGCCACCAGCTGATTCAAGGCAGCACGCAGCGCTGCCGCATCCAGCGCACCGGCAAGGTGCAAGGCCAGGGGGATGTTGTAGGTGGCCGAGGGACCTTCCAGCTGGGCCAGGAACCACAGCCGCCGCTGGGCAAACGAGAGGGGCAGCGGCTGGCTCCGATCGGCAGGTTCAATCAGCACACTGTCAGCTGAACTGGCGCCAGCCAGTTCAGCTGCAAACTCTGCCAGCACCGGCCGGGCGAACAGCTCCGCCAGTGTCACCTCCAGGCCCAGGCTGGACCGCAACCGGGAGATCACTTGCAACGCCAGCAACGAATGGCCCCCTAGGGAGAAGAAATCGTCCTGGCGACCCACCCGCTCGATTCCGAGCAGCTCACGCCACAAGGCCGCCAGAGCCTCCTCCACGGGCCCCTCGGGTGGGACGTAGGCACCGGTGGCATAGGCCTCCGACTCAGGCGCGGGCAGGGCCTTGCGGTCCAGCTTCCCGTTTGGCGTCAGGGGCAGGGCCTCAAGCACCACAAACGCCGCTGGCACCATGTGCTCCGGCAAACTCCTGCGCAACTGGGCCTTGAGCTCTGCCGGGAGCAGCGCTGCCTCCGTTCTG
>JBKDSV010000131.1:0-7087 GCA_046340795.1 Cyanobacteriota bacterium
GCCAGTGCTCAGGGCATAGGCACCTGCGGCTGTGGGCATGGCGCTGGCGGGAAGCAGCACCACCGGGGGTAAATCCGCGAAGTTTCCAGCGCTCCACCGCCCCACCAGCTCCTGCAACCGCGCCGGCGTCCCGCCCAGCAAGAGCGCCTGCTGCGCCGCCCGACTCAGCCCACCGTTCTGAGACCACAGGCTGAGCTGCTGCTGCCAGGCTTGCAACAGGTTGGCAAGAAGAGGATGAGACATGGCTTTGATCGCAGATTGAGAAGAAGAGTTAGGAAGCTGAGACGAACCCAGCCGTGCCCGTGGATGGGGCACGAGAGCTTGTGATTGTGAATGCGTGCCCTGGTCGGCCGAGCGTGGGCTGAGGAAAGAAGACTAAAATAGAACCTAGTATGCAGTCCCACAAGTTCATGCGTCACCTTCGGCTTGGTCCGTGCCTCCAGATGCCCTACTCAGCAAGGGCTCCGGGCGAGACACCCATCAAAGGATCGACGGTGCATTTGCGGGACTGCACACTAGACAATCTTGCCACAACACGAAGCGATCAGCCTAGTGGCCATGGATCAAAAACCCATTCAAGAGCCCATCCAGTCCCTAGACCTAATTGATTTTCTGATGCTGGAACTCAAATCATCTTAAGCTACTTTAACTATTATTCAGTGTTACCTTATCGCCATGCGATTGCAGAAAAGTGATCACATGGTGTAGTGTTCCGTCCCGGACGTTCATGCATCGTCTTCAGCTTGGTCCGCGCGTCCAGATGCCTTGCTCAGCAAGGGCTCCGGGCGAGATACCCATCAAAGGATTCACAGCGCATTTGCAGGACGGCACACCAGATGTCCTCATCAGCAAGGACTGCAGATGAGCCACCCAGCAAAGGATCCAGAGCGCATTTGCGGCACCGCGCACTCGCCTCCCGGAGTGAAATCCCTTTCTGTCACTGATCTCGCTGGCCAGCTGCAGCACGCCAAAAGTGATTTTTCGAGCGGCGCTGTTGTGCTGCTCCAGTCGACGCACCAGCCCCACCATGACCCACTGGATTCGTGAGAAATGGCGTCGATGAGGTGTCTTCTCTCTTCACCCTCGGGGCCCCGGCAGCTCCGTCTCCTTCAGCCCCATTGGCGGAGCCTCCCGTCGATGTTGAGGCAGCCCTGGTCATCCACCTCACCCTTCCGCATGCTCCTGAAGGCGACCCGCTTCCCTGCGCTTGACGGGTTTAGGGAATGCTTCTCCCAGCGTTTCGGGGTCTGGATGGCCAGCTGGCGGATGCGGGCGACGGCCCTGCTCGTTCCCTTCGGTCTTTCCTTGCTCAGCGGTTGCGGCCCTGAGCCGGCGCGCCTCTGGGGACCTCCCGAGCGGGTGTTGCCCCTGCCAGCGGGCCTTCGCGTGGCCTTCAACCATCGGGAGGGGCATCGTTACCGCAGTCCTGTGAGCGGTCGCTGGCGCCAGGGCGACGACATGGAAGCGATGGTGGTGGAGGCGATTGGCGCGGCGCGGCGGGAGGTGTTGGTGGCCGTGCAGGAGCTTTCCCTGCCGGGGGTGGCCGAGGCCCTGATCGAACGCCGCCGCCAGGGGGTGGATGTGCGGGTGGTGATGGAGAACACCTACAGCACCCCCTGGAGTCAGCAGCACATCGCTGATCTGACGCCCCACCAGCGCCACCGCCACGCTCAGTTGCGCGCCCTGGGGCAGCCCGACGCGGTGGCGCTGCTGTTGCAGGCGAGGGTGCCACTGCTGGATGACACCGCCGATGGCAGCGCCGGCAGCGGGCTGATGCACCACAAATTTTTGGTGGTGGATCGTCGCGTGGTGGTGACGGGGTCGGCCAACTTCAGCCCCTCTTGCGTCCATGGCGATCCGGACGATTCCCGCACCCGCGGCAACGTCAACCACCTGCTGCGATTCGACAGCGCGCCGCTGGCGGCCCTGTTCGCCGAGGAGTTCTTGCGGATGTGGGGGGATGGGCCGGGGGGAGCGCCCGACAGTCGCTTTGGCCAGGCCAAAGACTCCGGCCCGGCCCGGCGGGTGCTGGTGGGAGAGACCCCGGTGGAGGTGCTTTTCGCCCCCCACCGCCGATCAGATCCCCACCATGGGCTGCACTGGCTGGCGGAACGGCTGGTGGCGGTGCGGCGCCACCTCGATCTGAGCCTGTTTGTCTTCTCCGCCCAGAGCCTGGCCGACACCCTGGCCACCCTGCCGCCTCGGGGGGTGGCCATTCGCCTGCTGGCCGATCCCGGCTTCGCCAGCCGCCCCTTCTCGGAGGTGCTGGATGTGCTCGGCGTCAGCCGTGCCGACGGTACCTGCCTGTTGGAGGCGGACAACACGGTGTGGCAACGGCCCCTGGAGGGGGTGGGCACGCCCCGTCTGGCGGGTGGCGACAAGCTCCACCACAAATTCGCCGTGATCGACAACCGCAGCGTGATCACCGGCTCCTTCAACTGGAGCCCCTCGGCCGCCCATCAAAACGATGAAACCCTGCTGCTGATCGAATCACCCCAGCTGGCGGCCCACTTCACCCGGGAAATGGATCGGCTTTGGCGAGGGGCGGAGCTGGGAGTGAGCGGACGGATGGAGCGAGGCGTCGCGCGAAGCCGGCAGCGCTGTGGCCGTGGACGGGCCCGACCCAGCGCCAGGCAGGCGTCACGTGACGCGATCGCCTCAAGCGTGACGGACCTGCATCCGCTCTGACAGAGCTCAAAGACCAGCGGAGGAGATCCCCCGCTGAAATCTCCTGGCCGGGGCCCGAGTAGCATGGGGTCATCCGCCACAGCTCCCGATGGATCCGGCCCCCACCCACCGAATCCACACCCCGGAGCTGGATGCGATCAACTTGATGTTGCGCGACCTCCACACGCGCCACGACGAAATTCGCCACCGGGCCGCCTTCCGTGGCTGCACCGGCGAGCTGCTCGTGTTGCAGAAGGAGCTCGTCTCCTACCTGATCAACAAAAAACAGGAGCTGACGGGCGGGCCAGCGGGCCAGGCGCGGCCCGATGGACGATTGGGGCATGGGGATGGGGGTTGTGGTCTGGAGCGCCTGAGCGGCGCGGCGCGGGGGGGGGTGGTGGGTGCCGGGCCCTGTGGCGCCGCCCTGGCGCTCTTGCTGGCGCGGGCGGGTTGGGCCGTCACCCTGGTGGAGGCGTCCCAGCCGGGCGGTGCGCGGCCCTATCGCGGTGAGGGCTTGATGCCCAGTGGCGTGGCCGCCCTGGAGGCGATGGCGCTCTGGCCCTTGCCCACCGGGGTGCGCCAGCGCCCTTTGTCGGGCTGGGCGGTGGTGTTGGAGCGCCAGCCGTTGTTCACGGTGGCCGAACCGCTGGTCGGAGACCGGGGCTGCTGGCTGGTGGATCAGGTCTCGCTGCTGGCCCATCTGCGTGCGGAGCTGGAGGGGCTGAGCGGGACGCGGCTGTTGGAGGGGGTGGCGGTGCGGGGGCTGGTGCGGGCGGATGGAGCGGAGGGGCGCGGCCTCGGGCGCAGCGACGAGCTGGAGGGACGAGCGCCGCCCGGCACCGCTGGAGGGGCCCGGGCGCGGGGGCTGCCGGGCGCCGCGGGGGGGCAGGAGCGCGCGTGGTCGCGGGCCGATGGGCGTCGGGGCCGTGTGGTGGGCGTGAGGTTGGCGGACGGCACGGAGGTCGCCGCGGATTTGGTGGTGGCTTGTGATGGACGGCACTCCCCGCTGCGCCGGCAGGTGGGCTTGATGCTCCAGGGAGAGCGGGAGCAACAGCCAGAGCGGGATGGAGAAAGAGCTCTGGAGCCGGAGGGGCCGCAGGAGTGGAGGCGAGGTCAGGATCTGCACGGGCAGGCCCGGGGCGTGGAGCGGGGAGAGCCCCAGCAACGGGAGCAGGTGTTGTGGTTTCGGCTGGCGGGTCCCGCTGTGGCGCCGTTGGCGGAGTGGCTGGCGGGTCGGTTCCTGACGGTGGTTGGAGCGGGCGTGAGCTTTGCGCTGTTCGCGGAGGCGGCGGGGGAGGCATTGCGGCTGGGGTGGGTGGCGGAAGCGGGGGTTGCTCTGCCCGTGGACGGCGCTGGCTGGCGGGAGTGTTGGGCGCTGGCCCTGCCGGAGGAGGCCGCGGCGCTGACCCGGGCGCTGCCCCTCGCCGCGATCGAGGGACCCCAGCGCTTTCCTGTGCGGGTGGGCTGGGCGCCGCGCTGGCATGTTCCCGGACTGCTCCTGCTGGGGGACGCCGCCCATCCGATGAGCCCGGTGCGGGCCCAGGGCATCAACATGGCTCTGCGGGACGCGTTGGTGGTGGCTCGGCTGTTGGGGCCGCTGGCGGGTCCGCCGGCTGACCCGCCTGGCGCGGATGCGCAGCTCGCCAGCGCGACTGCCAGCGCTGGCGAGGGTGCCCGCCAAGCTCCCGGAGATGATCGCGCCACCATTCAGGCGCCCATCGACGCGCTGTTGCCACGGATCGCGGCGCAGCGCCTGCCGGAGATCCGAAGGCTGCAGGCATTGCAGGCGCGGGAGGCCGGCCTGGGTGTCCGACTGCGGCAGCTGGGCTGGCTGCGCCGTGCTCTGGCGACCAGCGCCCCCTGGAGCGGGCCGCTGGCCCGGCGGCGCTGGATCCAGCAGCAACACCGTCTGCGGCTGGGACTCCCCGGGGCGCTGGCCCTCCCAAAGTGAGCGCAGCTGCTCGCATTGGGCCGATGGCGTTGGCACGGTTGGCGGAGGCACGGTTGGCAGCCAGGTCTCAGGCAGGAGCGCGGATCCTTGTGGGAGCCTTGCCTGTGGAGCTGTTGCCGCTGGCCCGGCGTGTGGTTGCGCCCCTCCTGGCGGCCCCGCTGCTGATGATCCTCTCCTGGCCGTTGGCCCAGCCCCTGAGGGCCGCCCCGCCCGTTCCCCACCCCGCAGACGTCTTCCCCCCGTCGAGCGTGTTCCGCACCCTGCAGCTCACCACCTTGGCCTGCGGACGTGAGAATTCGGCGGAGCGCTGCGCGGAGGCCCGTCAGCAGGCCGATCCCCTTCTGGATCACCCCCGCCTGCCAGCTCGCTGCAAAGACGTGCTCTGGAGCATCCGCAACCTCTCCATGGAGGCAGCGACCAACAGCCTGGGCCGCCGTGATCCCATCGATCAGGCCGCCGCGGAGGTGACGGTCGCCTGTCGCCAAGTGCTGAAGGCCAAGCCCGAAAACAAGCCCCGGGGAGGGGCGCCAGCGGGTGGGGAGGGGCAGCTGCGGTTTGGGGGCGGGCAGCCGTAGCAAGCGACGACGGGGCTGCCGGGATCGAGCAACCAGGGCGGATGGCAACCGGCAGCCCGCTGCAGATCCTTGGTCAGAGGATCCTGGTGATGAAGCGGCTGCTTTGACCCTCCGCACGGGCGCCCCTCAAACGCCCCTGACCTCCTGGCCGATGATCCCCCCTCAGTGCCATTTGAGGATTGTGGCTCTTGGCTTCAGCTGCCTCCAGTCCCCTCGCTCGGGGTGCCGCCCCCTTCCCCGCCGCTCAGCTGCAGCAGCTTGCGGGAGGTGTCTTCCATGAAGGTGAGGCTCATCGGCGTTTCCACCACCGCCTTGCCCGCCAGGGTGCAGAGGGCGTTGCGCTGGCCGCTGGCGTCACAGCTGTCGGAGAGCTTGAGCAGGGCTTTGGTGAGCTTGCCCCGCAGGCAGGTTTCGCGCCCCTCCTGGTTGAGCACCGCCCGGGCCGCGGTGCGGGAGAAGGCCACGGCCTCCGGGTAGGAATCGGCGGCGCAGACCGGTTGCGCCACTCCCACGGCGGCGAAGGAGGCCAGGGCGGTCAGGCCGCTGGCCAGCACTCCCAGGCCGGAGAGCCCCGTGAGCCTGGTCAGCCCGGCGAGGGAGAAGCAGCGTTGCTGGGCCATCACAGGGTGGGGGGAGAGGCTGGGGCGGCCGGGGCGGTAGAGCACCGGAAGGCCTGAAGCTACCGGAGGCGGGCGTGCTGGGCCGCGGCTGCGTTCCAGGCGGTCGGCCGGTCGAGGCCACGGGCTTCCGTGCGGGAGCTGGATCATGGCCCGGCTGGCTGAACCCAACCCTCCGCCCGCCGCCCTGGTAGTCGCGCGAAAGCTGGTCCGTCAAGCTTGATGCGTTGATGCGTTGATTCTCTGATGCAGAATGATCGCCCCGGTCGCTCCCGCTCTCACCCATGCGCACCACGCTGGATATCGAGGACGATGTGCTCAATGCGGCGAAGGAGCTGGCCCGCCGGCAAGGCACATCGGCCGGGCAGATGGTGTCGCGGCTGCTGCGCGCCGCCCTCCATGGCCGCTCAGTCATGGGCCTGACCCCCGCCGTGTCATCGGAACCCCCCGCGGTGGGTGGATTTCGACCGTTTCCTGCCATGGACGGTCGCCTGGTGACCAATGATCGGATCGATCAGCTGCGCGATGAGGCCGGCCTCTGATGGCCCGGGCCCTGCTCGACATCAACGTGGTGATCGCCCTGCTGGATCAAGGCCACGTGCTGCATCGGGCGGCCACCCGCTGGCTGGAGCGGGAGCTGGCGCAGGGCTGGGCCACCTGTCCGATCACGCAAAATGGCGTTGTGCGGATCATGGCCCAGCCGGCCTATCCCAACCCTCAGCCCGCCGCCCTGGTGGCCGCGCGGCTGGCGGAAGCCTGCCGCCATCCCAGTCATGCCTTCTGGCCCGCACCGATCAGCCTGCTGGAGGAGGGACTGATCTGTTGGGACAACCTGTTGGGTCCCCGGCAGATCACGGATGCCTACTTGCTGGCCCTGGCCGCCACCCACGGGGGCCGCTTCGCGACCTTTGATCAGCGGGTGGGCTTGGCGGTGGTGCCCGCCGCGAGCGACGCCAACCTCTGCGTCATCGCTTGCGACTGACCATCCCGCCGGTCCAGCTTGGTCCCGGGCGGTCCGATCCGATCTGATCCGATCCCGGCTCGCCTTGCCTTGCCTGATCTGATCTGGCCACGCAAGGGTCCTGACCCGGGGGCGCTCGGTCAGCCCAGGGCTAATTTGCTCCTGCTCGCTCCGCCCGCCCCGCCCCGGCCCCCGCGATGACCACCAGCCTCAGCGACACCCCCGCCGACGCCACCATCACCACCGTGGCCCTGGCCCAGCCCTTCACCGACCAGAAACCGGGCACCTCGGGCCTGCGCAAGAGCAGCCGCCAGTT
>JBKDSV010000132.1:0-3849 GCA_046340795.1 Cyanobacteriota bacterium
CGACCTTGAGTTGGCGATGCTCTGGAGTTGCTGAACCTCGTCGTCGCTGAGAACCAGCGGCGGCATCGGGCGACCAACTGCCATGGAAAGGCACTTCCAGAGGCATTTATTTTAGCAGCTAGTTCCGGGACTGGATACTAGCCTCCTCTCTGTCAACTCGCGTGGCTCGATGCACGAAGGAGTTCCTGGCTCCTCTAGCCTTATCGAGAAGACTATATGTCTCGTTGTCAATCTTTCCCGTTTGATACAGAACCTCAATTATCGTAGAGGCAGACCATGTCCTATTATCATCCAGAAACTTCTTTCTCTTCAAGGAAGAGATACCATCGACTTGTGAGGTCTTTACAAAATCGTCTTTCCATATCTGCGTTATGATTTGCTCTGCGGTTGTCCAGAGATGCAGAAGAGCCTCAGACCACTGCCCGCGTGCATAAAAAGTACAACCGTAAAGCAGTGTCGTCGATATATCGGCTTCAATCCCCCTCAGTCGATCCCTTCCCAGAAATATAGCTTCGTGAAACTTTGATACTGTAATTCGCTCAGGCTTCCATAAATCAAGAACCTCTAGTGAGTTAACATAACGGGTACGGAAAGCAATACATCTTCTTGAGTGTAGCCCGTTGCTGTATCCATTGTGCCTAACATACGCTTTATGCGATGCTTCACCGATGAATAAGTCGTCAGGGCTCATTGCCTCGCAATAGAGGCCACCAACAAGCATTTCACTTAGAGTTCGATTGAATATCGCCAATGCATTGTCAGGATCAGGATGGCCAGTAAATGGTATTGCAAATGTACCATCAAAACATACAAGCATCGAGAGTGGGAGAATTCCCACGTCTACCCCAGTGGAAATGCGATGAAGGCGGCCAAAGTCATATTGACGATCAACAACTTCCTTGAAAGATGGCTCCCATTGATCAGTATCTCGCATGATCAGGCGAAATGGAGCAAAATTGCCTGTGATAACTGGGACGGTCGGTGTCATGTTGGTTTTATGCTCTGTCTAACGCTCCAGATCAGAAGCGGGTGAAGATCTGAGCAATGCAGGCAACTCATGCTCCCGCCTTCTGTATCTGGATGTTATACAGCAATGTGCACGTTGCATCCTACTTCTTCCTTTTGCCCCTGCTTGGCTTCTGTGTCTGATTCTTGTCAGTGCCAAACCCTTTTGGTTTCCGTATCGCATTCTTTGGTCTAGGCAACACTGCTGGATATTCGTCCACGCTGAAACCCTTGAGCGTTGGATTCGATAGCATTTCAAGACCTGATGCTATAGCGGCAATTTCAGCTACTTTTTCTGCGCTATATGCTGCAAGGTCAATGTAAGCAGCATCGTGGGAGCGGCCGCCATTGTCAATTCCAGGTTCGGTTGCAAGACCTACAACATGCCTGGCTTCAGGGTGGTGCGCTTTTAGATTTACTCCACTAATCTCAACCAACTCTCTTCTCATTCTTCTATAGTTAGAGTAGTTGCTTGCTGCGTCGACGGGAAGAGTCATGAATAGATAGTGCGGCTGACCTGGCTCTGTTGGCATCACGTATCTTGTGGCCCGTTGATTCCGAGGTGCTAGTTCAATGAACTCCACATACATAATGGAAAGCGCTCTCCTGCGTAGACGTGGCTCGCGTGCGAGCCAACGAAGAAGTGTTTCTGCTTCTCCAAGATCGGAGCCAGTTCGAAAGTAATGAGTGCCACTTACTATATGCCGACTATGCTCCTCTATTAATGCATCCCAAACATAGCTTACTCGATCCGCCCTGAGTTGTGCATCTCGTTGCTCGCTATGGCAAAACTTTTCCCAATGCCCTTCCTCAAAGAATAGGGCGTTGGGCGTAACGGTATTGCCTTCGCTATCCCATACAGCAAAGTCATGCCGGCCTTCTTGGTTGACATTAGACAAATAATAGGCCAGCAGATCTTCTTCCCCAAATGCAACTACATGTGTTGACGATCTGAGCAAGGCTTCTTTCCGTTCCAGATAATTCACAAAGTCGCTAACAGTGTCAACAGTCTTTAGCACTATATCGAGTGTCTTATCACCAAGAACATGCACAAAGCTTCGTGTGGGCTCAATATCTCCTATAGCAAAGCATCGCTCATTTGCGCTTGCGTAATGCTGACTAGACTGGATTGATGAATCGATCATGAGGCTGCCCTTTCCTCCCAGCTCATCCTGACTCCTCTGTTGATAATTGTGCGCAACAACAATTAAATGAAAGCGTGCTTGGCTTAGATCTGGGATCTGGATGGGAAATCGCTGTGAACAGCTTCTATCAAGAAAGAGCCTGTTTGGAAAAGACTTTATCCAACGCTCGGCTCCCCAAGCCTGCGCCGCTGACTTGTAGACTGCACGCTTAAACCAGCGATCCCAGTCTGTTGCCAAACAGCCAGAATTTGGAAAGCGACAGTCTTTATCGGAAAAAATGATTATGTTATTTTCGAATACTACTATTAGATCGCAGATCTCTTTGCCATCCCCAGCCTTGGTCTTGTTCTGATCCCTGTAGATCCCCGGATAGCTCCATAGTGAAAGGAAAGTCTTATCACAAAGAGACTTAAGGTAACGCTCGGATTGAGTAACTCCCTCTGCACGCTCATTGGTCATAGTTTCAGCTGTTGTCTCCTTTCAAGATAGGCATCTCAGGCGTGGGGGGCTTTGGGATGGCTGAAGCCTGACTGTATAACGCTGCCCCTGAGTGGCAGGCAGGGAGTTTGTGGTGGCGGGAGCAGAGAGCTTCTGGAGGCCTGTCCACTCAAGGGGCCTGTTAGCTGCTCTTGTAAAAACTCCCGTGGTTGAGTAGGTGGCCGCATCGATCGCAACTCTCTGAATAGCACTAACTTGAATAGATATAGTTCGTTCTTTCTTCAACTACACGCGTTTTGCCTGAGATGAAGACTGCATAAATACGGACGCCAAGCTAATGGAGTATCATGTATATTTCGATTTCTTGTTCAATAAAGAGAGATTTCATTGAACAAATCAGTTCATGTTGCTCAGCCTTTTCTGCATATAAGCTCTCTGTCTCGTCTCTGCTGCTACCAAGAAGTGCCGCCACGCAAATATGGAAAAAAGAAACAGAGGTATACTTAGTTGCCAAGGAAGGATTCGAAGATTCCTAAGATCTATTCCTTGCATGCACCGATACCAGTCTGGGCATTTATTAATATAATAGCAGGCTTGCTTCGATACGATGAATAAGAACTGAATCAGACAGTACGCTGCAATTGCTTTGAACATATCTGCTTCTGCAAACAGCTTTGAAACAACCTGCCATTGCGATGGTCTGAGCATGCCGCGCTGTCTCCACGTCTTTTCATCCAATCCTGAGATGTTCTTCAATCTAAGAACTCGAACTCGAAGAAACTCAAATCGCCGCAATAACCCGATCGTATATTCTGAAATAACATCTAGAAACATACCGATTATGTAAAAGACTACTATTGCCATTATTAAGCCTCCTAATTGATTTGAGCTACTTGGAAGCTTTTCGAGCGTTAGAAAAGTAACTAACGCTCCAGGCACAATCCTCGCTATCAGGTCATACCAGGCTTCGGGAAGGATGCCACTTGCTTTTTCGAGGGCTTCCTCAGCCATAAAAAATGCTTTAGATCATTAATCGAGAATATTTAAAACTTGCAAGATGAGCAGCACAGAAATCGATTTGTTACATCACTTATTGCTTGGGGCACCTTCTTGCCCATACAGCTAACAGCGTTTCGGCGGTAGGCAGAAGCTGCGCACGGAAGCTTTTTGCCGCATAAGATGCAAGTCGCTTGAGATCCCGTAGCGCAGCTCTCAATTTGTAGCCAAGCTGCGGTGTCCTCCTCGCTTTGTCATGGTTTGT
>JBKDSV010000133.1:0-22471 GCA_046340795.1 Cyanobacteriota bacterium
GCCAGTGCTCAGGGCATAGGCACCTGCGGCTGTGGGCATGGCGCTGGCGGGAAGCAGCACCACCGGGGGTAAATCCGCGAAGTTTCCAGCGCTCCACCGCCCCACCAGCTCCTGCAACCGCGCCGGCGTCCCGCCCAGCAACAGCGCCTGCTGCGCCGCCCGACTCAGCCCACCGTTCTGAGACCACAGGCTGAGCTGCTGCTGCCAGGCTTGCAACAGGTTGGCAAGAAGAGGATGAGACATAGCTCTGGTCGCAGATTGAGAGGAAGAGTGGGTAGGCTGAGACGAACAAGTCCGTGCCCGTGGATGGGGCATGAGAGCTTGTGATCGTGGATGCGCGCCCTGGCCTACCGAGAGTGGACTGAGGAAAGAAGACCCAGATGGAAGTCAGGCAATCCTGCCACAAAACGCAGCGATCAGTCTAGTACTAATACATCAAAAGCCCATTGAAGAGCCCATCTCATCCCTAGACACAATTGATTTTCTGATGCTGAAAATCAAATCATCTCAAGCTACTCTAACTATTATTCAGTGTTACCTTTTCGCCATGCGATTGCAGAGAAGTGATTACATGGTGTGGCGAACTCCTGCTCCAACGACCAGGAGTTGTTATAGGAATTTGGTCTTTATACAAACCAGTCTTGAATGGGAATCGACCCCAGAGCGGGCAGGGAGCCAGTGTTGCCGCTGATGTTCACCAGCAGGTCAATGCCGCTCTGGAAGCCCGCCACCCCGTTGTTGATCAGCAGATCGGTTCCAGCGTGTGTTGGAGCGGTGGCCCGCACCAGGGCGGCCGCATTGGCCGCCAGGGGCTGGTTGCCCGCGGCGGCCCCGTTGGCGTCAGTGAAGACGGAGGCCACCACACCGTTCCTGGTGACGGCAGCGGTGTTTCCAGCCCGGCTGAAGCTGGTCGGCGGCGGCAATGCCGCGCCTGTGGCGCTGAGCAGATCCAGTCGGTCTACGCCAATGGCGAAATCAGTGATGCGGTCGGTTTGGGTCAGGGTTGATTAGGGAAGCTCTGGATAACTGGTCGCCAGTGGAAGCTGTCCCTTGCACCAACTGGGATCTCCACGCTCTCACAGGTGCCGCTGAGGGGTTGTCCAGAGCCTCCTTGGCGGAACTGGAAGAGGAGGTGGATTGAGGTGGGTGCCTTTTATTGAACAGATGGGGCAGCAGCACAAGTCCTCAGCGGCCAATTGGGTTGACGCCATCCGACCAAGGAACGTGACGCGAGACGGAACAGGACTCGACTCGACGAGCCGCACGCCAGGTCAGGAGATCCAGACAGCATTGCAGCCTATTGCGAGGTCATTAACTCGCGTTGGCGGACTTTTGTTTATAGATGTTATGGAAGCTCTGGACAACGGGTCGCCAGTGGAACGCTAGTGGAAACTGTTCCTTGCACCAACTGGGAGCTCCGCGCTCTCACAGGTGCCGCTGAGGGGTTTTCCAGAGTCTGCGTTATCGCGATAAGTAGACTGGACAAAAGCTGCGACACAGCCGCGACAACAGCTCAAGCAGCCTCTGACAGGCTTCACACGTGAGGTGATGTTCATTTGGTCGCGTTGTTGACTGTAACTCTGCTGATCAATTGCCTCGGCGTATTCGCCGCTGTCTGCTGCCGCTCCCCATCGCGCACCATCGCCGCGATGTTCGCTGGCGTGCCGTTCGGGGGGGAAGGGCTTCACCATCAGGGCTTGCTGGCAAGCGGTCCGCGGCCTTGGCGCCGCCCCACGTCGCTGGGCAGGATGGGATGTCAGATCCGATCGCGTCTCCCCACCAGTGCACCTGCAAATCGGCTGCCAGCTTGAGCTGCGCTGCGAGACCCCCACCCCTGTTCTTGCCCTGGTGCATCCCCATCCCAGCCTCCTGGAGGATCTGGTCGGTCATGAACACACGGTGGTGGAGCCCGATCGCAGTTTCGAGGTGCTCACCGACGCGGGGGGAAACCGCTGGTGTCGCTGGCTGGCCCCCTCGGGCGTGAGTCACTTTCGGTTCGCCGCCAGCGTGATGCGACCGGACTCCACGGATCTGGTGGTGCCCACAGCCCCGCGCTGCCCGGTGGAGGGACTGCCGATCGACACCTACCGCTATTTGAACGCCAGCACCTACTGCGACACGGCCGCGCTGATGGCGTTGGCCTGGTCCACCTTCGACAGCCGGCGCCAGGGGTGGGCGCTGGTGCAGGATATCTGCGACTGGGTGCATGGGCAGATCCGCTTTGATTACCAAGCCGTGCGTTCGGAAAAGACCGCCAGCCACACCCTCAGTGACGGGGCGGGTGTCTGCCGTGACTTCGCTCACCTGGCGATTGCCCTTTGCCGCTGCTTGAACATCCCGGCCCGCTACTCCACCGGCTATTTGGGCTACACCGGCATCCCCGTCGGCGAGGCCCCGGTGGATTTTTCCGCCTGGTTTGAGGTGTTTCTCGGTGATCGTTGGTATGTCTTCGACGCCCGACACAATGTGCCCCGCTGTGGCAGGGTGCTCATTGCTCGCGGGCGCGACGCGGGCGATGTGCCTTTCCTGCGCAGCTTCGGCCCACACCAACTGCTCTCCCTGCAGGTCATCACGGAAGCCCTGGCTCCCCCTGCCCCTTCAGAGCCGGTGCCCGAGGAAACCAGCGGCCCCACCGCAGCCGTGATGGTCTGAGCGGGCGCCTCGCGCGCGCGCCCCGCGCCTGGCTTCGGCAAGCTGGGAGCCTTGCTGGAACCATCCCCGTGCACCGCCGCCTCCTGTTGCGTCTGCTTCCCGCCGCCCTGCTTGCCGGCGGCCTGGTCCCTGCCCTCCTTCAGGGTGCTTCCAACGCCGTTGCCATTGGCAGCGTGCGCTTCCTGGCTGTGGCCGACACGGGCAGTGGCGATGCCAACCAGCGTGCCGTCGGCCAACAGATGGCCGCCGTGCACCAACGCCGGCCTGTGGATCTGGTGGTATTGGGTGGAGACAATATCTATCCTTCCGGAGATCTCTCCCTGGTGGAGAGCACTTTCCTTCGCCCCTATGCGGAGTTGTTGGCGGCGGGTGTGCCCTTTCACGCGGTGCTGGGAAACCACGACATCCGCACGGATAACGGTGTCCCCCAGGTGGCTTATAAGCCCTTTGGCATGAACGGTCGCTACTACACCTTCCGGCGCGGCCCGGTGGACTTTTTCATGCTTGACACCAATGGCAACGCCGATTGGCAACGGCAGATCAGCTGGCTGCGCACCGTGTTGGCCCAAAGCCGCGCCCCCTGGAAGGTGGTGGTGGGTCACCACCCGATTTATTCCTCAGGGTTCTATGGCAATGATCCACACCTGGCTGCCAAGCTGACAACGCTGATGCAACGCCATGGGGTGCAGCTTTACATCAACGGTCATGAACACAACTATGAACGCAGCAAGCCCATCAACGGCATCACCTACCTGGTTGTTGGTGGCGGTGGTGCCAGCTTGCGGCCGGTGATCGCCACGGATCAGTCGGCGCGAGTCGCCAGCCTCTTCAGCTTTGTGGAGATCGCGGCCAGTCCCCGGGAGTTGAAACTGTGGGCTTGGGATAAAAACGGGCGGCCCATCGATCAGGCGGTCCTCGCCCGGCGGCAGGGTTGAGAGGAACCCGGTGGCGCCAGTGCAGTGGGCATGGCCGTGTTGCGGCACTGGCCTTCGACGGAGGCCGGCGCTTGTCCGGCCTCGGCGGCCCACGAAGGGATCAAACACGTCATGCTAAAATAAATCTTATGCTGAACTCGTGGCGATTGCTCAGTATTATTGTTCGCCGCTCCCACATTCTGGCCTGGACCGCTGGATCAAGAAGAGGGCGGGCCAGCGCCACGTTTACCCCCCTTCTTTCCTTGCCCCTTCGCAGTCCCACAGCAGTCGGCACAATTGCGTGGCGGTCGCCTGGCCAGCCCCTGGGCGTTGCCTTGCTGGGGCAGCCCGTTAGGGCTGTTGTGGACAGCCGCCTCAGGCGAGCCCCAGGCTGCCGTCATTGTTTCTTGCGGTCGGCGCGGGAAATGGCTGAAACAATGGCGTATGGAGAACTTTTTCCTGAATGATCGAGCCACGCTCCCAGCCACCAGCGCCTATCTCTCTCTTTTTCCATCCCTTCTCCTCCCATGGCCAAAACCGCGATCATCACTGGCATCACCGGCCAAGACGGCAGCTATTTGGCTGAGTTGCTGCTTGAAAAGGGCTATGTCGTGCATGGGATCAAGCGTCGTTCCAGCAGTTTCAATACCAGCCGCATCGATCATCTCTACCAAGACCCCCACGAAGCCAATCCAAGATTGGTGCTTCATTATGGCGACTTAACAGATAGCACCAACCTGATTCGCATTATTCAGCAGGTTCAGCCTGATGAAATTTATAATCTTGGTGCTCAAAGCCATGTGGCTGTCAGCTTTGAAGCACCGGAATACACTGCCAATAGTGATGCGCTGGGCACCCTCCGAATTCTCGAGGCCGTGCGGATGCTCGGCCTGTCCAAAAAGACTCGCATCTATCAAGCCAGTACCAGTGAGCTGTATGGTTTGGTTCAAGAAATCCCACAAAAAGAAACCACACCTTTTTATCCACGCAGTCCCTATGCCGTGGCCAAATTATACGGATATTGGATTACGGTTAACTATCGAGAGGCTTATGGTTTGTATGCCTGCAATGGGATTCTGTTCAATCATGAGTCTCCACGCCGGGGTGAAACCTTCGTCACCCGCAAAATCACGCGTGGATTAGCACGCATTGACGCGGGATTGGACCAGTGTCTTTACATGGGTAATCTCGACTCCCTGCGCGATTGGGGCCATGCCCGCGATTACGTGGAAATGCAGTGGCTGATGCTGCAGCAGGAGCAGCCCGAGGATTTTGTGATTGCCACAGGGCGTCAGGAAAGCGTGCGGCGATTCATTGAACTCACGGCTGAGCAGTTGGGCTGGGGTGGGCTGCGTTGGGAGGGCAGTGGCCTGGCGGAGACGGGAATTCGCCGTCAAACGGGAGAGGTGGTGGTGCGCATCGATCCCCGCTATTTCCGTCCGGCGGAGGTGGAAACCCTGTTGGGAGATCCCAGCAGGGCCAAGGACAGACTGGGTTGGACCCCCACCACCACCCTGGAGGAGTTGGTGGCCGAAATGGTCGCCGCTGACAAGCAGGAGGCGGCCAAGGAGGCGCTGCTGCGGCAGAAGGGATTTCAGGTGGTGGGTTCGATGGAAAATCCACCCACGAATCCTGCCGCCGTGGCCGCGGCACACCCTGACGGCCAAGGGTGAGCGGAGAGTCCCCACCCTTGGATCCCTGATGGAACCTGCCCCGGCCCTTGATCAAGCCAGCAGGGGCAGGAACCGCATGGAAATATCCAACCAGCTGGCGCGAGTGATCGGTGCGCTGGTGGAGATCAGATCCACCCCACTGGCCGCCGTGGCGCGCAGGGCTTCCGGGGCCACCCCGGAGGCTTCCAGCACGGCTCTGGTCAGGCCACCGGTCGCCACCCGTTCCCTCCCTTCCGGTGGTTCCGCGCTGAGCTCGGCGCTGAGTTGTCTGAGGCGCGGCACCAGACTCTGGAGGTCCTCCGGCGAAAAGCCATCCAGCAGCACCCCATCCGCTCCAGCCCGCAGGGCAGCCCTGGCTTCCGCTTCTGTTTCCGCCTCCACGATCAGCTTCGTTGGCCAGGGCGCTGAGGCCCGCACCGCCGCCACCGCCGGTCCGATGCCGCCCCCCCAGGCCAGGTGGTTTTCTTTCAACATGGCGGCGTCATCCAGGCCGAACCGGTGGTTGACGCCACCGCCGCAGCGCACGGCGTATTTCTCCCAAACCCTCAGCCCAGGCGTGGTTTTGCGGGTGTCCACCAGTCGCGCTCCTGTGCCTTCCAGCTCCGCCACCAAGGCGGCGGTCGCCGTGGCGACTCCGGAAAGGCGCATGGCGAGATTGAGGGCTGTGCGCTCACCCGCCACAAGCGCCGCCGCATTTCCCGCCAGCCTGAGCAGGGGTTGGCCAGCCCGCACCCTGTCGCCATCCGGCACGAGGCCCTCCACGCAAACCCCGGGATCCAAAAGGCGAAAGAGCGGCTCCACCAATACGCCACCGCAAAACACCCCATCCCGTCGAGCGATCCATTCCGCCCTCCCTTGCCGCTGGATCAGGGCTGGGCTGGTGAGATCTCCCCGTCCCAGGTCCTCCGCCAACCAAGCCTGGAGCTGGCGGGTCAGATCCACGAGCGGGGGGGGGCAAAGGGGTGACATGGACATCCGCGGCTCCTCCATGATCCGACGCGATCAGACCACGGCCAACACGGCCACCCAAAGGGCTGTGCACAGCAGATCCAGGATCTGATCCGTGCCCGGGCGGATCCGTCCCGCGCATTTGCGGTGGTCGATCAGGGCATGGAGGGAGAGCTCCCCCGCGCCCAAGAGGGGCAGGCCCGTGAGCAGCGCCACCAGCAGGCCATGGATTGAGGCGTGGGCCGTCAATCACCATCCCCAGGGCAGGGTTGGCTCACAACCTGGACCGTTCTCCTTGCCCAGCCGCTCGCTCTGCGGGCCGAAACCACAGAGGAAATCGGCCAGCGGCAGCCGGGGGAGCACGGAGCCCGGTGTCTGGCTGGAGAGGATGGGCACGGGCAACGCTCTCGCAGCCTTCAGTCTCTTGCGGAACACGGGGTTTTGACGTTTCGCGGCGGTTCCTTGGCGGCGTGGAGCGTCAGCGGCCACAGTGGGCGGGTCCATCGGTGATGCGTCGGCCCATGGCCCTTCCCGACCTGGCGGCCCCCATGGCCACGATCGGTGTGCCGACCGAAATCAAGACCGATGAACAGCGGGTGGCCCTCACGCCCGATGGCGTGCGGGAACTTGTGGCTCAGGGGATGGAGGTGCGGGTGCAGGAGGGAGCGGGTCTGGGCGCCGGCATCAGTGACGAGGCCTATCGGCTGGCCGGCGCCCGCCTGGTCGACCGAGAAGAGGCTTGGGCGGCCCACCTGGTGGTGAAGGTGAAAGAGCCGCAACGGGAGGAGTTCCGCTTCTTGCGCCGCGATCTGGTGTTGTTCACCTATCTCCACCTGGCGGCCTACACCGACGTTGGCCGTGCCTTGCTGGAGGCGGGCACCACCGGCGTGGCCTATGAAACGGTTCAGCTGGAGGACGGCAGCCTGCCCCTGCTGGCACCGATGAGCGAGGTGGCTGGCCGCCTGGCGGCCCAGGTGGGGGCCCGGCTGCTGGAGAAGCCCCAGGGGGGACGGGGAGTGTTGATCGGTGGCTGCACGGGGGTGCGTCCCGCCAAGGTTCTGGTGCTCGGAGCCGGCACGGTGGGCTGGAATGCCGCCCGCCTCGCCGTCGCCATGGATGCGGAGGTGGTTTTGCTCGATCGTTCCCCCCAGCGCCTGCGGCAGCTGGAGCGTGATCGACGCGGCCGCCTGATCACCCTGGTGAGCAACCGCGGCTTGATCGAGCGTCTGGTGCCGGAGGCGGATCTGCTGATCGGCGCGGTGCTCCTGCCGGGAGGTCGGGCGCCCACCCTGGTGGAGGAGGCGTGGGTGCAGCGCATGCGGCCGGGATCGGTGATTGTGGATGTGGCCATCGATCAGGGGGGCTGCATCGCCACCAGCCGGGAAACCACCCACACGCACCCCGTGGTCACCATCCACGGGGTGCAGCACTACGCGGTGGGCAACATGCCCGGGGCTGTGCCCTTCACCTCCACCGAGGCCCTGGTCAGCGTCACCTTGCCCTACATCCTGGTGATGGCCGGCCGGGGCCTCAGCGAAGCGGTCACCGACCGGCCGGAGCTCCTCTCGGGTCTCAACACCGTGGATGGAGCCATCTGTCACCCCGGTGTGGCCAAGGCCTTAGGGGTGGCTCCCCGTCATCCGATGGCCTGTCTGCGCTGAGCCTGGGTCCCGTCTGGCGCCCCTCGCAGGGCCGCCGTTTCCAACGCCAGCCCTTCCCGCAGCGCCAACACCAGACCGGCCGCCTCCGCATAACTGGCCACCTCCACCACCTTCAATCCCAACGCCGCCCCATCCACCTGGAGCACACAGGGATTGCCGCTGACGCCGATCAACGGCACGCCCCGTTCCGCGCTCGCCAACACCGCCTCCCCCCCCAGGGCGCCCGCCGGGGCCACCACCGCCCCGAGCTGATCGGCTCGCAGCAGGGGGGATCCCCCGCAGGCCCGTGGTGTGTCCAGGGACACCAGATCCGGCGCTCGGCTGAGTCCCACCAGCACGCAGGGGAGGAAGGTGTGACCCAGCTCCTCGGCGGCGGCCCGGGCATCCAGCAAGGGATCCGGTGGCAGGCCCGCGAGGGCCGGGGCGTGGGCGCAGGGCACGCGCAGGTGGCGGCTCAGCAGATGGGAGATCACGGCCTCCGCCCCCGCCAGCCCATCCACCCCCTCCCCGTGGCGGTAGGACTCCAAGGCCGCGCTGCCAGGATCATCGGGGAAGCGAGCCACCACGGCGACGGCCGTCGCACCACCCGCCACCACTCTTTCCCCCGCCCGCAGCAGGGCTCCGGGAGCTCCAATGGTGCCCCAGCTGGCGCCGCTCGAGCCCCGGGCCAAGCCCACGCCGAGGGGTTCCTCTGTGGTCAACACCGGTCCGATCGCCAGGCCCAGGCTGGCCCCGCAGGCCTGAACCACCTGGCGATGGCGCAGGCGCAACGGTTCTTCGATGGCCGCATCCAGCACCAGTCCCACCCGCTGGCCACGCCCCGGCGCCAGGGCCAGCTCCCCGGCCGCGAAGCGGTTGAGGGCCCAGCCTTCGACATAGTGCAGGCGAGGGTCACTCCAATAGAGCGCCGCCGCGTTGAGCACATTGGGATGGGTGATCAGGCAGCCGCTGGCCGCGGCCAGCAGCCGGGCCGCCGGCAGGGCATCGCCGGCATAGCCACCCACCCGACAGCCCACACCCGTGGGGACCACCATCAGCGTGGGCAGGGGCGGCATCCCGTCACCAGCGCTCACAGAGGCTTGCGGAGGACCACCGCCTCCAGGGTCAACCGCGCGCGACCCGTGGCGGTGGCGGTGGCGTCGACGCCGGTGATGGCCCAGCGCAAGGGTTCCGTGTCGGGTCCGAGACGCTCCGCCAGCAGCCGACGCACCTGGGGGAGCAAGGGCCCGGCGACGGCCTCCATGGCCAGCTCCAGGTGCTCCAACGGGGGGCTCATTTCTGGTATTGGCCGAACTGAGCCTCGTAGAGGGCGTCCTCCTGGCCGGCGAGCACATCGAGATCACTGCGGGGGAAGGCCACGCAAAGCAAGGCGTAGCCCTCGTCGCGCAATTCGGCCTTCACTCCCATCGCATCGGGCTGATGCACGCTGCCCTGACGCAGCAGGGCAGCGCAGGTGGTGCACACCCCGGAACAGCAGGAGTTGGGCAGGGCGACTCCGGCGGCTTCGGCGGCGGCGAGCACGGTCTGGTCGGCCCGTCCAGGGAAGGTGTGGCGAGCGCCGTGGTGCTCGACGCGGATCGTGTACGTGGGAACGTCGCTGGGGGGCATCAGCCGGGAGAGGGGCTTGTCAGGCCTCCATCTTCCCTTCTCGCCCGCCCGCACCTCAGGCGGCCCGGGAAGGAGCCGCCAACCACTCCGCCAGGGATTGCCGGGGCTGGTCTGGACGGGAGGTGATTTCGATGATGCGGCCTTCCGCCGCTGGGGTCTCCAGGGCCTCCAGGCACACCCTGGCCACCAGCCGGCGGGGAATGCTCTGGCTCTCCTGCGTGTCGGGACCGCTGTAGACCACGCCTTCCCGCTCCAGCCCCTCCTCGGATTCCCGCAATCCGCCAGGGCGCACCACGGTCCAGCGCAGGCCGCTCTCCTGGAGCCAGCGCTCGCCCACCCGTTTCCAGACCAGGATCAGACCGAACAGATTGAGGGGGTGGATCCAGCGACCGCTGCAGAGGGAGCTCACCAGCACCACCCGTCGCAGCCCCACCGCACGGCAGGCGTCGATCTGGGAGCGGATGGCCAGGGCATCCACCTTCATCGGTCCGAACAGATCTGGCGAAGGGCGAGCACCGGTGGCGATCACCAAAGCGTCACACCCTTCAAGGGCCTGGCGCAGGGCCGGGGCGTCGCCCAGCTCCAGCCGCAGGATCTCCGCTCCGGCGAGCCCTTGCGGAGCCACGGAGCCAGGCCGCAGCAGCGCGCGCACCTGCTGGCCCCGAGCGAGAGCCTCCTGGACCACGCGCCAACCGGTTTTGCCTGAGGCCCCTGTCACGGCCAGTCGTGTCATGGCGCTCTCGCTGAACGGCAAAAGGACCGAGCAAGCCTATGCAGGGAAGGGAAGGAGGCGGCTGATTAGGCTGAGGCAATGGTGGAAATGATTCTCGAAGTCAGTCATCTCACGGTCTGTCGACGCGGCACGCCCGTGGTGGAGGACGTGAGCTTCAGCTTGCCTCCGGAAACCGATACGGCCCTGGTGGGACCCAACGGGGCGGGCAAGAGCACCCTGGTGATGGCTCTGCTCGGCGTGTTGCCCCGCAGGAGTGGCGAGGTGCGGCTGCTCGGCCATCGCCTCGGGCCCCGGGGCCAACTGCCGTCCGCCATTCGGCAGCAAATCGCCTATCTGCCGCAAAGTCTTTACCTCAAGGACGCCATTCCTCTGAGCGTGCGGGAGTTCGTGGCCCTCGGCTGGGATCCGCCGGGGCCCCGCCTCCCTTGGCAGGCTGGGGCGGCAAGGCGCGACGCCGTCTCCCGAGCCCTGGCCAAGACGGGCTGCGACACCGTTGCCTCCCACCTGCTCACCGAGCTCTCCGGAGGGCAGCTGAAGCGGGTGCTCCTGGCCTTTTGCGTCGTGCGTCCCCGGCGTTTGCTGCTGCTCGATGAGGCCCAGACGGGTCTGGATGCCCAGGCCGGCGAGGCCTTCCATGCCCTCATCGAGCAGCTGCGCCGCAGCGAGGGCTGGACCATTCTTCAGGTCTCCCATGATCTGGAGATGGTGCGGCGCAGCTGCGATCGGGTGCTCTGCCTCAATCGGCGCCTGCGCTGCTGCGGCCCCCCCGACCATGCTTTGAGCCCCAGCCAGCTGGCCCTGGTCTATGGGCCGGGCTTTGTGCCCTACCACCACCATCACCATCGCCAGCCCTCAGGGGTCTGAGCGCAGGGGGGAGGGTTGGGCGTAGAGCCAGCGCACGGTGGCACGATCCCGGGCGCTCAGGCGCAGGATCGGCTGGGGACCGGGGGAGATCGCCATGGCATCGCCCGGGTCGTCGCTGTGCCCCCAGAGCCCGAACGCATGGCCGAGTTCATGCAGAGCTGTGGCCTGAATGGCCTCCAGCCGCTGTCCGGGGCTGATCAGCAGCTGCACCCGGGGCTCCACCCAAGCCGGGACCGTTGACGCTTGCCGGTGCAGGGAGAGGATGGCGCGACCATGGCTGGCCCGCGGACGGCCCGCGGGATCGACAGCCAGGGGAGGGCGACGGCGCCAGATGGTCACCTGGGCCCGTTCGGGTGCGGGCACGAGGTGGATCGGCAGCAGCTGCCCCCATTCCGCCAGGGCCCGTGCCACGGCCACCTGCCAGGGATCGGTGGTCGCTGAAGGCGTCTCACCCCGCGCGCTCGGCTCGACCCAAACGCACCAGATGTCCCGCAGGGGCCAGCCCAGCGCTGTGGACCGCAGCTGCTGGCGGTAGTCATTGGCGGAATCCGCAGCGGCTGGCGCGGAAGGGGGGAGCAACAGGGGAGAGGGCAAGACGACAGGATTGTCCGCAAGCAGCAGCTCACAGATCCCCCTGGCGGCGGCGGGCCGGGCGGACAGCAGGATGGTCGCAGCCGAAACAACAACAACCAGGCCGCCGCGCAGACCAATCCAGACAGCCTGATGATCAACCGCCAAGGACGTCATGGCGTCCCGGGAGCGGCTCAGGAACTCGCCAAGCCCACGCCACGGGCCATCAAGGTGGCCAACAAAGGAATCAAGGCAAAGCCAGCGATCTCCACATTCAAAATCCAGCGGAGCCGTTGGGCGAGGGCCTCGCTCACCTGGGGCAGCTCCCCTTTGCGCAAGGGGATCGCCCAGAGGATGTAGGTGATGGTGGGATAGAGAGAGAGCGCGCCAACGCTGAGATAGAGCCCCACCTTCCACCAGAACAGAGGGTTTTCGGTGTAGAAGCTGCTGCCCTGGCCGAAGTGCACCACCCGCAAGATGCCGCTGACAAGCAGAGCCAGGGCGGCAATTCCGTAGACAATATCGGTGATCACCATCAGCACGGCCTCGGAGCGCTCGGGGCTGGGCCGGATCAAGCGACGCTCGAGCACCAGGGCGGCGAAACACACCATGAAGCTGAGGTAGTGCGTGTAGGCCACGGCCGCGCTGGTGAGCACCTGCGGGGAGGTTGAGAGGGCGACCATGGATCTGGATTGCGCCGAGGCAGACTAGCGGTTGATGCCTTGTGCCGGTGCTTGTGCCTCTGGCACGCCCAAGCGAAAGGCGTCTCCAAGCGCCTGGAGCTGCGAGCAGGCGAGGGGCGTGCCGGGCGGAGAGCCGCAGAGGAATAAAGTAGAAGAGAGGTCGAATAAGAAAAAAATATGGAATACTAAAGTTTTTCAGGTGTTTTCATTGACCGCTGATCGTTGGTGACTAAGCCTGGATACAAACCCGTGCTTTGTTCCGCGATGGCCAGTTCCCTGAGTGCTTTCCTCGGTGAAATCGGACGCCATCAACTCCTCACCCCGGAGCAGGAGCTCACCTTGGGACGCAAGGTGCAGGCCATGATCGGTCTGCATGAACGTTGTACCCTCGCCGGAGGCTCGGGCCCCCAGTGTGAGTTTGACGACTTTGAACGCCGCATTCTGCGGGTGGGAGAGCGGGCAAAGCAACAAATGATTACAGCCAACTTGCGCCTTGTTGTCAATCTTGCCAAGCGTTATCAGGGGAAAGGCCTTGATCTGCTGGATCTCATTCAGGAAGGCACGATTGGTCTGACGCGGGCTGTGGAAAAATATGATCCGACCCGTGGCCATCGCTTTAGCACCTATGCCTATTGGTGGATTCGTCAGGGGCTGAATCGTGCCCTTTCCACCCAAAGTCGCACCATCCGCATCCCTGTCAACGTCAACGAAAAATTGACGCGCCTGCGAGCGGCCAAGGCGCGCCATCTGCAGGCCCACGGCCATCCGCCGACGGCGACAGAGTTGGCCCGGGCACTGATGATGCCAAAGTCGGAGGTGGAAGACTTGCTGGCCTGTGAGCTGCGCAGCGTCACCGTCAGCCTTCAGGGAGCTGTGCGTTCCAAGGCCGATCCCTCCGAGCTGGTGGATGTGCTTCCCAGTCCGGAGCCGGCGCCGATGGAGCGGGCCGAGCAGGCGGAGCGCGCCGCCTCCGTGTGGATTCTCTTGGAGAACGCCAATCTCACCCCCAAGGAGAAAACGGTGGTGCTCCTCCGCTTTGGCCTGGATGGATCCCAAGAGTGGCGCACCCTGGCGGACGTGGCGCGCCAGCTGCAGTGCAGTCGTGAATACTGCCGCCAGGTTGTGCAGCGGGCCCTGCGCAAGCTGCGGCGCGCGGGCCTTGAGCGGGGCCTGGGTGAGGATTGAGGCGGGAGTGGGGAACACCCTTTCCCCACGGGGGGCCTTCCACACCGTGAGCCCCCGGCGGTTAACCGCTCAGAATGGGGAAAATGACGCCCCAGTGGCGCACCAGCCCATGGAGACAGCCATGTCCGCCGCGTCCACAGCCGCGGGCTCCCCAGCCAGCCAGACCGTTCTGGATCCGGACGTTGTCAAGGACACGGCCGTCGATCAACAGCTTCTTGGCCGCCTTCTTGGCCGGGCCGGTCGCACAGTCGCTCGCCCGGCGCTGGAGTGCCTGGAGATGCTCCTGGATGGTGCCACGCCCCACCAGGCCCGCCTGACCGTTCTGGCGGCACTCACCTACCTGGTGCTGCCCATGGATCTGATTCCCGATTTCATCCCCGCCGCAGGCTTTGGAGATGACCTGGTGGCCTTGACGGCACTGCTGGGCCTCTGTTCCCGTCACATCACCCCCCAGGTCAAGGCACGGGCCCAGCGCAGACTTGATCTCTGGTTCCCCGAAGCCTGATCCGTTCGATGGAGTCCGCCACCTCGCTCAGCGCCCAGCAGTTGGAGGAGCTCCAACTCTTCCTCAAAGACTGGTTGCGTCACACAGGACGCACCCAGTCCGATTTGAGGCGAGCCCTGAGGGCCTCGTCGATCCGCATGCCCGTGCTTCTTGATGCCTTGCAGCGGATCCATTCCCAGCGGGGTCTGGGGGGCCTTGCGGAGCACCTCTGCGAGATTGAGACTCTCTGGCTCAACGAAGAACCAGACCCAGCCCTCGATTCCGCGGCAGAGGCCGTGGAGTTGGGGGGGGCAATGGATCAATTGGATCTGTTGCTCGATGAGATTCGCGGCACGGCGGCGGACAAGACCACCCCTTGCTCGTCCCTCCAAGGTGAGGCCGGTTGAGGCAGCATGCACCTGTTGATCCTGCGCCTTGCGTCATGCGCCCTTGTGTTCGCCTCCACCTGCTCGGACTTCTTGGGGTGGGAGGTTTGCTGACGACCGTTCCGCCAGCCATGGCTCAGGTGGAATCTTTCATTCTCAAATCCGGGAGCCAGGTGGGTCCAGCCACCCAAGTCAGGCCGAAGAACTGCGTCACAGCCAAGGATGGCACCGTCACCTGTGACACGGAGCTGGTGAATCCACCTGGCACCACTCCCGCCAAGCCTCATTTCACTCCTTTTCGTAATTGAAGATGGCATCCGAGCAGGGTGATTGGTCGAGTGAGCGTCGCTTTTTGCGGGTGATCGATCAGTTTGAGCAATGCATCGCCAAGGTGCTGAGTGTGTTGCTCCTGGTCTTGATCGTGGTGGCCAGTTTTGAGTTGCTCCGTCAATTGGTGGTCAGCCTCTGGAGCTGGCAGACCCTTGCTCCGCGGCAGGAAGACGGGGGGGAGGATGCGCTGATCACCTATTTCGGTGAGCTTCTGAATATCCTGATCGCGTTGGAATTACTGCAAAATCTCACAGCTTACCTCCAGCGCCATGCCGTGCAGATTCAGCTGGTGCTCCTGACGGCGATCACGGCGGTGGCCAGAAAGCTGATCGTTTTGCCTGGCACTGATGCATCCAAGCCCCTGCTGGTGGTGGCCCTTGGGATCTGCGTGGTCTGTCTGGCTGCGGCCTACTGGCTGATCCGCACCATCAAGCAACCGGATCCTGCTGCCAAAACAATGCCAGCCAAATCGTTCCAGGATGGGGATCCGTGGACAGCAGCCGATGTCGACGACCGGCGTTGATCAGCAGGCTGTCCCCCGTTTGCAGCTGACGCGGTAGATCCTCATCGGCGAATTGAAGGCTGGCGTGTCCCTGCAGCAGGCAAACCCACTCCTGTTCGCTTTGTTCGTACCAAAAGTCCGGGGGGCTGCTGGCCTCACAGGAATGAATGCGCTCCAGTCGTCCTTGCGGCGTGTTCAGCAACACCTCCACCCTCTCTTCCCCAGGGGGAGGGACGCTGCCGCCAAGGAGGGAGGTGGCGTCCCGCAAGGGGTCCGCCTGTTCCCCCCAGCGTTGGCCGATCGCAAAGCCATGGCGTCTGGCCAAGGCCACCACATCGTTGTGATGGCTGCAGGCAATCAGGGCCTGGCGCAGGGAGGGATCGCGCTCACTGAGGGCGACGAAAGCGTTGAGCTGGCGGATTTTTTCAAGAAAACGCTCCAGATCGGCAGCGGCCATGGCAGGGGGGGCAACGGTTCAGCGCAGGCTGGTGCTCATACGCCAGCGCACGAAGGGCTGGCCCGCGAAGAGGATCTCCTCTTCCCCATCCACAGCCCAGCCGAGCCGCTCCAGCAGAGGGCGGGAGAGGCGGCTGGCCTCCGTGCGCAGGCGGCTCTGCCCCTCTCTCCGCGCGTGCTCCTCCAGGGCTCTGACCAGCGCGGTCGCCAAGCCCTGGCGGCAGGATCGAGCGCGGCAATACAACAAGGCGAGCCGATCCGGCGGATCCAGCAAGGCAAAGGCCTCCACAGCCGCCGGCCGGTCGGCAAGACTGCCCACCAGGCCGTGGCCCCGCGCCAACGCCGCTTCGAAGCTGATGTTGTGGAGAGGATGGCGCGCCCAAGCCTGGATCTGCTCGGGGCGGTAGTGGGGCGAGGCCAGCGTTTGCACCGCATCGGCATAGACCTCAACCACCTGGGCCCAATCCTCGGGCTGGAGTGGACGCACGACCAGGGGGGGAGTTTGTCCGGCCCTGTCCTGACACAGTAAGGGGCTTCTTCCTCCCTCGCGGGCAGGGAGGGCGGCAGGGATTGAGCGGATTGCTTGAATGGAGCTCCCGTGAGTGAGCGGATGCTCCAACAGTTGCGCCGCTGGTTGGTCGTGATCCTTGTGCTGACGCTGGGCGGGTTGATGTGGTGGCCGCGGCCGGCCCAGGGGTTGCAGGTTGCCGGGGAGGGTGCGCCGCCTGGGAGTGACCGTGGGGCCCTGCTGTTCGCACAGCATTGCGCGGGATGTCATGTCAACGGCGGCAACGTGATTCGCCGCGGCAAGACCCTGAAGCTGGCGGCTCTGCGGCGGGCCGGCTTGGAGGGGCCTGAAGAGGTGGCTCGGGTGGCTGCCAGCGGCCAGGGGCAGATGGGCGGGTACGGGGAGGTGTTGGGAGCGGGGGGAGCCGAGGCCGTCGGGGCCTGGGTGTGGCAGCAGGCGCTGGCCGCATGGCCCCAGTCTGAGCAAAAGACAACAAAAAACCGGGATAATTCTTGACATCGCCAAAAGCGTGTCCAGGCCTCGCTTTTCCGACTGTGCCAGCAGCTTGGCTGTCTATGCGTACGGAACTTGCGGGCAAGTCACTCCTTAGAAACAAATTGGTGTGAGAACCAACTTCTATGGCCAACATTTTTAACGCTTTTTTTCATGGCCTTGGCGCTGCCCTGGTTGGCGGCGTTGTGCTTGCGACTCCTTCCTTCGCTGGCCCTGAAGCTGGCGCCCAGTTGCTGCAAGCCAGTGATCAGGCTCCCCTGGAGATGAGCCAGTCATCGCAGAAGGATGCCCAGATCGCCCAGACCTACATTCCTCTCATTGGTGAAGTCGGTGAGGCCTCTGGCCAGGGCACAGGCTGGTATGTCACTGTTGGCGCTGGTGCCGCCTGGGCCAGCAACTGGAACTACCAGGATAACCTGGATCGCTACAACTTTGATGGAAACATCAACACTGTTGGCGGTTTCTCTGTGGATGGCGGTGTGGGCTATGACTTTGGCACCATCCGCACAGAGCTCACATACGGTTACACCCGTGCGAGCCTGAACAAGATGCATGTCAATAACTACGACACGTTCAATTCTTCTGGCAATGTGGACAAGAACGATGTGATGGCTAGCGCCTACATCGACATTCCATTCGGCAACTGGGTGCCCTACATCGGCGCTGGGATCGGCTACACCAATCTCAGCACCCCCAGCTTCACTGTGGATGGTGAGCGCTTCAGCAGCGGCAACAAGGGTCTGTTTGGCTGGCAAGCCAAGGCTGGTGTGGCCTACGTGATGAACTGGAACACCGATATTTATATCGAAGGCACCTATTCTGGCGCCAGCGGCTTTGAAACCGATTCGCTCAACCTGAGCTCCTTCAATAACTGGGGCGCCAAGCTCGGCTTCCGCTATCGCTTTGGTGCTGCTCCGGTCGTTGCTGTCGAACAGCCCGCGCCTGCTCCTGAGCCCGCCCCTGCTCCCATGCCTGAACCCGCTCCCGCTCCCATGCCTGAGCCCGCTCCCATTCGCGGCCTCTGGTGATCTGGCTTCGGCCAGTCTGCTCTGTGGTTTTGGGGAGTGGTTAGCCGCTCCTTTTTTGTAAGCGTTCAGGGGGATGGATCTAGTGTGCTGCCCCGAAAATTCACGCATCATCCCCGGCTTAGTCCGTGCGCCTCAATGCCGTCATCAGCAAGGACTACAGGCGAGACACCCATCGAAGGATCCAAAGCGCATTTGCGGGACGGCACACTAGGGCACCTCGAAAAATTTCGCCGCCTCCTCGCCTCCCGGAGTGAGATCCCTTGCTGTCACTGACCTCGCTGGCCAGTCGCGGCAGGCCAAAAGTGATTTTTCGAAGTGCCCTCTAGTATGCAGTCCCACAAGTTCATGCGTCACCTTCGGCTTGGTCCGTGCCTCCAGATGCCCTACTCAGCAAGGGCTCCGGGCGAGACACCCATCAAAGGATCGACGGTGCATTTGCGCGACTGCACACTAGGGAGGTTCTGGAAAAGCCCTCAGCGGCACCTGTGAGAGCGCGGAGCTCCCAGTTGGCGCAAGGGACAGCTTCCACTGGCGACCAGTTGTCCAGAGCTCCCCTGGCGTCTGACCGGCACGGCGACGCAACCGGCAGCCGCCCATACGACTTCTGCACATCCGAAGTGGCGCCATCGAAGCGACCAGAGCCCCTGCTTGGTTGAAAGAACATCATCTTGAAAAGGGCAAGAACCATTGCTGAGACGGGTGGCTTTCAGCTCACCCGCCCTCTGAACAGACACCTTTTTGCCTGTGTTGCTGCTGGTTCAGAAGGCCTGGATCCAGGGGTGCACCTCCACGGCGGTCCAGATCCCCTGACGCCAGTAGACATCCTGTTTCACCAGGGTTTCCACCTCCTCCTGGCTGGTGGCTTCATAGAGGCCAAAGACGTGGGTGCACCCCTCGGTGGGGCCAATGGTGAGCAGCACCCCCTGCGCTTTCTGCCGCCGCAGACCCTCAAGGTGCTCCTCGCGGAAGGGAGTGCGCTTTTGCAGCGCATCGCCGCAGTAGGTGCCCCAAAGAACGAATTTCATCGCGGATGGTGTCAACGCCCGTCAAGGTAGGGCCAGCCGCTTGCTTGCCATGGGTTGTTCGCCTGGTCCAGCCGCCCGCCTGGAGGCCGTGCTTGATCCGGTGATTCCGCGGCTGGGCGAGCTGCTGCGACGCCGGCCTGGCAGCCTCTCGCTGGCCCAGGGAATGGTCGATTGGGCGCCTCCTCCAGCGGTGCTCCAGGCGGTGCGGGACGCTCTGGAGGCCCCTGGCGCTTCCCTGCATCGCTACGGAGCCACCTGGGGCGAGCCGGAGCTGCTGGACGCAGTGGCGCACAAACTCACCCGGGCCAATGGCCTGGATCTGGAGGGTTCCCTGCTGCTGGCAACCACAGGCAGCAACCTGGCCTTCGCGGCCCTGGCCCAGGTGATCTGCGACCCGGGCAGTGAGGTGATCCTGCCCCTGCCGGCCTACTTCAACCATGGGATGGCGGTGCAGTTGGCGGGTGGGGTGCCCGTGGGGGTGGAGGCTGGTCCCATCCCTGATCCGGCCGTGCTGGCAGCGGCGCTGACGCCCCGTAGCCGCGCGATTGTGACCATTTCTCCCAACAATCCCAGCGGCGTGGTGATACCGGAGGCGGTGTTGCGCGCGATCAATCAGCTCTGCGCAGATCGGGGTTTGCTGCACATCAGCGATGAGGCCTATGAGCTGTTTGTGCACGGGATGGAGCCGCACTTCAGCCCCGGCAGCCTGAGCGGCGCGGCGGCCCACACGGCTTCGCTCTATTCCTTCTCCAAGGCCCATGGCATGGCCGGCTGGCGCATGGGCTATGCCGCGGTGCCCGAGCTGCTGCGACCGGCCCTGGCCAAGGTGCTCGACACGCTGCAGATTGCTCCGACGGCGATCAGCCAGCGGGCGGCGGCGGCAGCCCTCGCCACCGATCCCTCCTGGGCCCTGGAGCGTCTCAAAAGCCTGGCGCCCCGTCGCGCCCAACTGCTGGCGGCCGTGGAACGATGGCAGAACGAGGGTTTGCCCGTGCGCCTCTGGGCCGAGCCCGATGGGGCGTTTTACGGTCTGTTGGTGGTGGAAGGTTCAGGAACAACGGCGGACCAAGCCTTGGACAGCGACGGACTGATGGAGTGGCTCGTGCTGGAGGAGGGGGTGGCGACGGTGAGTGGTCGTGCCTTCGGGCTGCACCTCCCTGGAGCCTGGGTGCTCCGCGTCAGCTTCGGCATGCTGCAGGGTCCCGCCTTGGCGGAGGCGCTGGAGCGGCTAGGCCGGGGGCTGCGAAGGCTGCTCCGGCGCTGAGGATGGAAATCCGACACCAGCGGAGGGGAAGGTGGGGACGGCTGACCGGTTCCCTTCTCGCGGTCCCTGCCGGTGCTTGGCCCGGGGCCCCGCAGAAAACCAACGGGCCCGGGGGCCTCTTGGCAACCGGGGACGAACACGGCCCAGCGCTGTTTGGCATGGCCTCTCTCCGATGCGGGCGACGGGTGGCCGGCCCTCCTGTCTCAGGAAAGAAGTCCACCCGGTGGAGTGTCAGGCCCGATCGAGGCCCTGGCGCAGCTCCGCGCAGAAGCGGCCCGCGGCGGCGGCAACGTCATCTCCTGCGGCGCGGGCTTCCGCCATCACCTTCACCAAGGCGCTGCCCACAATGGCGCCATCCGCTCCCCAATGCTTCACCTGGCCGGCCTGCTCAGGATTGGAGATGCCGAAGCCCACGGCCACCGGGCAGCCCCCCTGGTTCTTCAACGCCTGCACGAGGGGCTCCACCCGGCTCTCCAAGGCGGCCCGCACGCCCGTGACACCCGTGACGCTGACTAGATAGGTGAAACCTCGGCTGGTGGCATGGATGCGAGCCATGCGCTCTGGCGGTGTGGTGGGGGCTACCAGCAGCACCAGGTCAAGACCACGGGCCGTGGCGATGGGGGAGAGCTTCTCCGCTTCTTCCAGGGGCAGATCGGGCACCACCAGGCCAGCGGCGCCCGCCTCGGCCGCCTGCTGGCAGAAGGCTTCCATGCCCCGATTGAGCAGGGGATTGCTGTAGGTGAACAGGATCACCGGAATCGTCAGCTGGCCCCGCAGGGAACCCAGCAGGGCCAACACAGCGGCCGGAGTGGTTTGGGCCGCCAGGGCGCGGGAGGCGGCGGCCTGAATCACCGGCCCGTCCGCCAAGGGGTCGCTATAGGGGATGCCCAGCTCGATCAAATCGGCACCGTTGGCCTGCAAGGCGAGCAAGGCAGCGCCAGTGGTGGGCAGCTCGGGATCGCCCGCCATCAAGAACGGCATCAAGGCGCAGCGACCTTGTTGGCCCAGGGCGGCAAAGCGCGCCGCGATGGAGCTCATGGGGCCCGCGGGGGCCGACGAGGGGGTGGAGGCAACGCTCATGGGGATGAGCCTATGGGGTTGACGGGGGCGCAGTCTCGCCTTGCAACGCGGTGTCGCTGGCGCTCGGAAGTGCTCCGTCTGGGGTGAGCTGGCCCACATCCCGCAGGAGCTGCTCCCGCTCCTTGGGGCTGAGCGCCTCAAAGCGGGCGAGCAGCTCCGCGTCGGTGCGTGCGTCGTAGCTGGTCCGGTAGCGGCGGCGCTGCTCCATGTAGGTCATCTTTCCGCTCACCACCCGAAACAAATAGCTGCCTGTCCAGCCGATCACCACAAGCGTCAGCAAGGCAGAAGCAGCCAGACCGGGGGTGAAGCCCTCCAGCCCGCCGGCCTGAAATCCCCACCAGCCGATGCCGCCCAGGGCAAGCACCCCCAAACCAACAAGCAGCGCCTGGCCTCGGGTCAACCGCGCACCTCGCCCTGGCCGGCCATGCGTAGGTTGATGAAGGGGGCAAAAACAATCATGCCCGGGAAGAAGAGAAACACCAGGCCATAGAGAGCGGTGCGCTCGATCTTGCCCATGACGGTCCAGCGTTTCTGCAGCCACCAGATCAGGGCCAGGGGGGCCACCACCAGGTAGAAGCCGCCCAAGGCGCCGTAGGCCGCGAGCACAAGGAGCGTGTCGCTCGAGATCTGACTCAAAAACCCTGGCAGGGCCACAGCAGGATGACGGGGGGCGAGCGAAATCTAGAATCCCTCCACGGGGGCATGGCGGAATCGGTAGACGCAGCGGACTTAAAATCCGCAGGTCGCAAGGCTGTGGGGGTTCAAGTCCCCCTGCCCCCATCACTGAAAATCCTTGCGGCAACTGGATTCAGGCAAGGCGCTGATGGCTTCGGTGCTCCTTGGGCTAGGCACGGTTTAGGCACGAAAAAGCCCAAAAGAGGCCAAACTAGGCACGGTTTTAGGGAGGCTCTGAACAACCCCTCAGCGGCACCGTGAGAGCGCGGAGCTCCCAGTTGGCGCAAGGGACAGCTTCCAGTGGCGACCGGTTGTTCAGAGCTTCCTTAGGCACGGTCGCCATGCCCTCCCGTGATCCGTATCCCACCCGTGTGAACCGGGCTCTCAAGGATCTGGGCTGCGCGGTGGCCATTGAGGTCGCCCCATCCGGCAAACGACTGCGCCTCAGGAGCACCTTGCCCCTGCCTGATGGCTCGTGGAAGCAGCAGCGCATCAGCACTCCGATCTTCTATCCCACCGGACTGGAGCAGGCCCGCAAGCTTGCCGAGGAGCTCGGCCGCGACATTGAGCTTCACCGCATGGGCCTGGACCCAGGGCTGATTCAAACTTGCCACTCTGCGTTCATGTGCCCAGCAGCTCTGAGGAACTGAGTCCCGAGCTCATAGGGGTCTCAGCGTGGGACCTGAATCACAATCGTGGCCTGGCGCCTCTATCCAACCACTTTAAAGC
>JBKDSV010000134.1:0-6455 GCA_046340795.1 Cyanobacteriota bacterium
GCTAGATACAGCGGAGCCTTCATAGAAAAATACGCGCACGAAATAGGTGCCAGTGGCGAGGCTGCGACTGATCGATTCGTCTCTATTAGCGTTGTTTCTGCTTGAGGTGATCAGCGTGCCATTAGCGTCAAGGAGTTGAACATCGGTGTCAGTACCGCTGCTAATCCCGGTTAGGGCAAGGGAGAAGTTGCTGGCACTAGCGAGGGTAAATTTGAAGAAGTCCTCACCATCTTCGGAGGAGACGGTATCGGAGATGTTGAGAGTCCCATTGAGAATGCCAAGATCGCGGGAAGTTAAGAGGGTGTTGTCTTGCAAGACTTCAGAGAGTGTCATGAGCGAGGTGTCTACTCCAAGGGAGTGTATCCCTACATTGCCGACCAAGCGCACCAGCAATATCTGATCTTTACGAAAGTTAAGGAAGCTCTGGACAACCGGTCGCCAGTAGAAGCTGTCCCTTGCGCTAACTGAGATCTCCGCACTTTCGCAGTTGCTGCTGAGGGGTTTTCCAGAGCCTCCTTACCCCCACTATCAGCAAAGTTGTCCGCCCAGTCTGACCGATCCACCAGGGGGCCCAACCAAGACAGATGCAATCGCCTTACGACCCCGAGCTGCGGGCTGAGATCCGCCAGCGGATGAGCCCACCAAACCGTGAAAGCGTGGCTGAAATCGCCCGTTCCACAGGGGTGAACACCCAGACCCCAAGGCTGCTTTAAAGTGGTTGGATAGAGGCGCCAGGCCACGATTGTGATTCAGGTCCCACGCTGAGACCCCTATGAGCTCGGGACTCAGTTCCTCAGAGCTGCTGGACACATGAACGCAGAGTGGCAAGTTTGAATCAGCCCTGGCCCAGACCCGGCCGAGTCCCTTTGCGTGGTGTAAAACCCGAGGTCCGAATGCCCTGATTCAGAGAGTGAACAGGGTGGAATGATGGATTTGTCATTCCGGAGATGCTGATGCATCTCTTGTAGTCATGGTGAATCCGAACGATTGACTTGTCAAGTCTTTCGTTCGATTGCAGATGTGTTGTGGGCTGGAGTGGTCTGTGCAGCCTGGGGGTCAGGGCTGCTTCAAAGTAGTCGGATGGAGACGCCGGACCACGATTGTGATTTAGGTTCCACGCTGAGCTCCCTGTGAACGCTGGACTCGGGCCCTCGGAGCTGCTGGACACCCGGGCGTAGGACGGCAAGTCTGAATCAGCCCTGGATTCTGGCGGACCTCAGGAACCGCAGCGCACTCCAAAGTTCCTCCGGGGGGCGAGCAAAACCTTGTCGCAGTACGAGGATCCAGCTGGGAGCAACGTTGCGGTTGCCGTCTTTAGGGAAGCTCTGGCCAACCGGTCGCCAGTGGAAGCTGTCGCTTGCACCAACCGGGAGCTCCGCGCTCGCGCAGGTGCCGCTGAAGGGTTTTGCAGAGCCTCCTTAGTGTCGAAGGTCCTGGGTGTTGAAGGATCCCGGGACGTCGCGAGACTCCCGGGGCTTTGTTCAGAACGGAGAGGGAGGGATTCGAACCCTCGACAGAAGTTGCCTCCTGTAACTCCTTAGCAGGGAGCCGCTTTCAACCACTCAGCCACCTCTCCAGCGGCCTACAGAGCTTAACCCGACAAGCGCCCCCAGCCCAAATCTCCTGCCTCAGCGGCCCGGCTCCCGACCGCCAGCCGTGCCCGAGAGGCCGCCGCGCCGCCGTCCACGCTCCAGGCTCCAGGCCAAGCGGCGCCCTATTCGCCGCGGAAGAGGCGCTGCACCCGGCGGCTGTCCACGTGCACCAGCAGGTCATAGGGGATCGTGCCCGCCATCGCCGCCACCTCCTCTGGCCGCAATGTCTGCCCCTCATGGCTGCCGAAGAGCAACACCTCATCCCCCACCACCGCCTGCGGCACGGCGCTCAGATCGATCGCCATGGAGTCCATCGACACCCGGCCGAGGATCGGCAGCCGTTGCCCCTGGAGCATCACCACTCCCCGATTGGAGAGGGTCCAGGGCACGCCGTCGTTGTAGCCGGCGGCCACGATCCCCACCCGCTGCTCGGACGCCTCTACCTGATAGGTGCCGTTGTATCCCAGCCGCTGGCCCCGCACCAGCGTGGACACCTGCGCCAGGCGACTGACAAACCCCAGTGCCAACTGCAGATCCAAAGCCTCCGCCACCGCCGGGGAGGGGGCCAGGCCATAGAGGCCCAGTCCGAGCCGCACCATGGAGTGGCGCGCCTCTGGGAACCGCACCGCGCCTGAGGTGGCCGCCGCGTGCACCACCAGTGACTCCTCCGCCTCGGCCTGAAGATCCGCCACCACCGCCTCAAACACCGCCAGCTGCCGGCGGGTGTCGTCATCGGCGGCGGGGTCGTCGGCGGAGGCCAGATGGGTCATCACCCCTGTCAACCGAGCCACTCCGGAGCTGCGCAGCAGACGCGCCACCGCCAGGGCCTCCGCCGGTGCCACCCCGAGGCGGCCCATGCCCGTTTCGATTTCCAGATGCACATCACAGCTGGCCCCCATCTGCCGCAGCGACTCCACCAACGCCATGGCGAAGGGCAGGGAATACACCACGGGTGTCAGGCGGTGGCGCACCGCCTTGTCCACCTCATCAGGATCCATCAACAGCACCAAGATCGGCAGATGCACGCCCGCCCGCCGGGCGATCGCCCCCTCATCCGCCGCGGACACGCCAATCCACTCCACGCCGAACTCCTGCAATGCGCTGGCCAGGCGGGCGAGTTCCGTGCCGTAAGCCCAGGCCTTGAGCACCGCCAGGATTGCCACCCCCGCGCCGCAATGGGCGCGGAAGCGGGCGATGTTGTCGCGGATTGCCCCCAAATCCACCACCAACCGCCGCGGGGCCATCGACTCCCACAGTTCCCGGGCCAGGGCCGTCAGCCCCGCCTGGGAGGGCCCCTTGACCAGCAGCCAATCCCCCCGCTGGGCCAGCTCCCGCACCTGGCGCCGCAGGGCCAGCGGATCGGCCACCTCCAGCAAAGGCGCCTCAGGCGCCGCCGAGCGCCAACCCGCCGCCGTGGCCGCCCGGGCCGAATGGGGCAGCAGGAGCAGATGGCTGAAGCCCCGCTGGGCCGCCAGCTGGCCGATCAGGTGGTGCTCCTGTTCCTCCCGCGCGCCCAGCTCGCTCATGCCGCCGAAGAGAAAGATTCGCTTGCCCGTCGCCTCCGGGCTGGCCGCCACCGTGTCGAGGGCCGCCTGCACCGAGAGCGGATCGGAGCTGGCCGAGTCATTGACGATCGTCACGCCGTCGGGCGTGCGCCAGGTTTCCATGCGGGTGGGGCCGAAGGAGTAATCCCGCAGGGCCAACGCGATGGCCTCCGGCTCCACCCCCAGGCGCAGCGCCGCCGTGAACGCCAGCAGCAGATCATCCACCAGGGGAGCGGAGCGGGTGCGCACAGCCAGCTTCAAGGACGGGGTCCGGCCCGGAACCTCCAGGGTGAGCTCCAGGCCATGGGGGAGGGGCTCCCGCGCCAGCAGCCGGGGCGGCTCCTCCCCGGGGTGAACCAGCGGGCAAGGCAGGCGGAACGCGCTCAGCAGGGGATCGGAGGGAAGCAGCAGCCACTGGGGCGCGGGCGTGCCTTGAAACAGGCCCAACTTCTCCCGCGCCGTGGCCTCCCGACTGCCGAACGAGGCCAGGTGGGCCAGCCCCACATTGACCAAGATGCCGAAGTCGGGCTGGAGGATGGCCGCCAGATTCGCCATCTCCCCTGGAGCCGACACGCCGGCCTCAAAAATGCCCAGCTCCGTGCCCGGCGGCGCCCGCAGCACCGCCAGGGGCACCCCCACCTGGCTGTTCCAGCTGCCGGGGCTGGCGGCCACACGAAACCGGCTGGCCACAGCGGCGGTGAGGGCGTCTTTCACCACCGTTTTGCCGTTGCTGCCGGTGATCGCCACCACCTGGCGGATGTGGCGCCGCCGATACCAGGCCGCAAGCTGCTGCAGGGCCCGCAAGGGATCCGCCACCGCCAGGGTGGGCCCTGTCGCCAGAGCACCCTCCGGCGGGAGCCCCTCCCGCTCAGGCCAGTCGCGGCGGATCACCACCAGCGCCGCCCCGGCGGCCAGGGCGGCGGCGAGGAAGTGATGGCCATCCGCATGGCGCCCCGGCAGGGCGAAAAAGAGATCCCCCGGCCGCACCCGTCGCGAATCAATCGCCACACCGCGGATCGGGAGGATCGGCGCCCGCCCTCCCAGCTCGCCCGCTAGCAAAGCCGCTAGAGCCTCGGGGTCGGGATAGGGGCCGGTGGCCTGGGACACCGAAATCGCATCAAAATCTCCCCTAGCATCGCAAGGCTGCTATGACGGCATGGCCCTCGACGCGGACATCGAGCTCAGCTCCGGAGGCGGTCTCACCGGGAGCGCCATGCGTCTGGGCAGCGTGAGCGTGAGTCAGGTGCTGGTGCTCAACGCCACCTACGAGCCCTTGAACATCACCACCTGGAAGCGGGCGATGGTGATGGTGTTGATGGGCAAAGCGGAGGGCCTGGAGCACGATTGTCGGCGCCTGCTGCGGCCCAACCTGCACCAGCCCACCGTGATCCGCCTGCGCCAGTTCGTGCGGGTGCCCTATCGCCAGATGCCTCTCACGCGCCGCAATGTGTTCCAGCGCGACAATCACCACTGCCAATACTGCGGCAGCGGTAGCGAGCCCCTCTCCATCGATCATGTGGTGCCCCGCAGCCGCGGCGGCGCCGACAGCTGGGAAAACGTCACCACCGCCTGCCTGACCTGCAACGTGCGCAAAGGCAACCGCACCCCCCGGGAAGCGGGTATGCCCCTGCGCCAGGAACCCCGCCGTCCCCTCAGCCTCCTGAGCTTTGAAGCGCGGCGCCGCATGGGCCACGGGCTCAACCGGGAATGGGAGAAATACCTGATCGGCGGCTGAGCTCTCCCCCTCTGCCCCAGGGCTGCCTCAAGGTCAAGTTGAGGTCCCGCAAATGGAGCTGAAGAACGCGGACCGTCCCGGCTGGGCATAAATGACGACGGGTCTGCCGATGGACAGGCGCCCTGATCCCCAGCTTCCACAGGACTTTTGGTCAGCCCTGCCCTCTGCCCTAAGGCGGTCTTCCTCCCGGTCAGGCGCCCACGCCCGCGGCCTGCAGGGTGAGCTCCTCCAACTTGGCGCTTTGCTCGGCGGCGATGCAGCTCTCGATCACATCCTCCAGCTCCCCCTGCAACACGGTGTCGAGGGAGAAATTGCGACCCAGGCGATGATCGGTGACGCGGTTGTCTTTGGCGTTGTAGGTGCGGATCTTTTCGCTGCGGTCGCCACTGCCCACCTGCGCCCTGCGGGCATTGCGCTCCTGATCGGCGGCTTCTGCCAACTCCCGCTCCAGGAGCTTGGCCCGCAGGATCTCCAGGGCCCGCTCGCGGTTTTGCGTCTGGGAGCGCTCCTGGGTGCAGAACACGCGGATGCCCGAGGGCTTGTGGAACAAGTCCACCGCCGTTTCCACCTTGTTCACGTTTTGGCCGCCAGCGCCGCCGGAGCGGGCTGTGCTGATCTCCAGATCCTTCGGATCAATCGTCACCTCCACCGGATCGGCCTCGGGCATCACGGCCACGGTGGCGGTGGAGGTGTGCACCCGCCCCTGGGATTCGGTGGCCGGCACCCGCTGCACCCGATGCACTCCCGCCTCAAACTTCAACCGGCTGTAGACCGCCTCCCCCTTGATCGAAAGGATCAGCTCCTTGAAGCCTCCCAGCTCGGCTTCCGAGGAGCTGAGGGTCTGCACCTGCCAGCTGTGGAGCTGGGCGTAGCGCTCGTACATGCGCGCCAGATCGCCTGCCCACAGCGCCGCTTCATCGCCACCGGCCCCGGCGCGAATCTCCAGCATCACGCTGCGCTCATCGCGGGGATCGCGGGGCAGCAGGGCAAAGGTGAGGCGGTCGCGCAACGCGGCCAAGCGGCCCTCCAACAGCTCCAGCTCATCGGCCGCCAGTTGCGACAGCTCCTCCTCGTCCCGCGAACCCCGCGGCTGGCGCAACAACTCCTGCGCGTCCCGTTGCTCCCGTTCCCACTGACGCAACTGGTGGGTGTCTCGCACGATCGGTTCAAGGCGGGCCCGTTCCCGTGCCAACGACTGCAGCTGGGAGGGGTCCGCGGCCACCGCGGGGTCGGCCAGCTGACGTTCAAGGGCCTCAAAGGCTTGGCAGGTGGCCTCCAGGCGATCGCGAAGCAGGGCAGGATCCATGGGGGAACGCTACGGCGGCGGGCGGACGGAGGCCAGGGCAGGAAGGAAAGGGAGAAGGCAGCGGGGAAGCGGTGGCGGATGGCGAAGCCGGGCGCCGGGAGCCAGGAGCCGGGCGCCGGGAGCCGGGAGCTGGGATCCGGCAGGGCTGATTCAAACTTGCCACTCTGCGTTCATGTGCCCAGCAGCTCTGAGGAACTGAGTCCCGAGCTCATAGGGGTCTCAGCGTGGGACCTGAATCACAATCGTGGCCTGGCGCCTCTATCCAACCACTTTAAAGC
>JBKDSV010000135.1:0-4962 GCA_046340795.1 Cyanobacteriota bacterium
CAGGGCTGATTCAAACTTGCCACTCTGCGTTCATGTGCCCAGCAGCTCTGAGGAACTGAGTCCCGAGCTCATAGGGGTCTCAGCGTGGGACCTGAATCACAATCGTGGCCTGGCGCCTCTATCCAACCACTTTAAAGCAGCTCTGGGCAACGGGGAGTTTCCTCAACTACATAAGACTTGCTGAACAACCAAAATCCGTTGCGCCACACTTGATTCCAGGGTCAATCTCGCGTTAAGATGGGACGCAATCTGCCATTCCTGGCTTAGAAGAAACCGCTGGCACGCAAATGTACGTTTTTCAGCACACTGTACTTAGCAGGGAACGCTTAAAGAAGCTCTGGACAACCGGTCGCCAGTGGAAGCCGTCCCTTGCACCAACTGGGAGCTCCGTGCTCTCACGGGTGCCGCTGAGGGGTTTTCCAGAGCCTCCTCAGGGCTGCCTCAAGGTCAAGGTGAGGTCCCGCAAATGGAGCTGAAGAACCCGGATCGTCCTGGCTGGGCACAAATGACGACGGGTCTGCCGATGGACAGGCGCCCTGATCCCCAGCTGCCACAGGACTTTTGGTCAGCCCTGAGAGCCTCCTTAACTCAGGCGGCCCATGTTGGCGCCGCTTGCGCTCAGGAACCCGGCAAAGGCTCGATGGGTCCAGGCTGTCGCTCCACCCCAAGCCGCAGGGGCCTCGGTGGACCCTGGCGGGGCAGGGTCACCTCTGCCCAGAGCGTCTCACCGGGTGTCCGTCGGGAGGGATCGGCGCTGTGTTCGGGCAGGAAAAAGGCCAGGGGCTCCCTCAGCTGGGCGACGGTGCCCCCCGCCTCGCTCAGAAGCGAAGTTTGTCGAGGATTGCCACTGCCCTGGCTCGCAGGGCCGGCGATCAGGCGGCCGTGGCGCACCCGCAGCTCCACTCTCGTGTCATCAGCATTGATCGACAATCCCTCGACCGGCACCCGCACAAAGAGCTCCACATAGCGGCCCCGGATCGGCAGGTTGGGATCCACAGCCACGGTGCGGACCCAACCTCGGGGTTGGCTGGCGTTCTCCACCAGGATCAGAAAGGTCACCACGAGGAGCAAGCCGCCCTGGAGCGCCGCCAGCAGCAGGCCCGCACGGCGGGGTTGGTGGAGCCAGATCTCCAGACGCCGAAGGCAGAGAGGAGCAGAGGGGCGGCTCATGGCGGGTCGAGCGGTGGGGGAGGAGCTGCCAGGCGGATCCGTTCCACCAGCTGGCGGCGGAAGCGCTCTAGCAGCCAGCCCCCCAGCAGGAAGAGCACGCCCAGGCCGATCAAGCTGACGGAGCGCTCCAGCTTGTCGAAGACTGCCGAAAAGTAAAAAATGATCAGGGTGATGGCCACCACCACGGCGCCGAGATTGACGCGCTCGGCTCGGCCATCCCGCGCCCCCCAAAGCGCCAGCAGCACCCCGCCCAGGACCCACCAGCCAAAACGCGGGGCGGCGGCGGGATGGAAGGGCACCACCATGCTCACCAGCATCCAGCCGAGCGCCACTGCCAATGGCCAGAACCTCCGCCCCCGCAGTCGCCAGCCCAACAGCAGCGGGCCGGCGATCGCCATAACCCAGCCCAAGGCCAGCAGCCGCGCCAGCTCCGCCGAAAGCGTGGCCGGAGCCAGGGGGGCCATGCTGGTGGCGCTTGCCCAGGCCACGCTGGCAGGCCCGAAGGCCAGGCCTCCCACCCAGAGCAACACGCGCCTGGGAGCACTGCTGTCCCGCCCGCTGGCCGCTCCGAGGTAGGTCAGGCTGAGCAGCAGCGCACCAGCCCCCAGCACCCGAGAGAGCAGCTCGGTCGCCGTCAGCTCCTGGTGTGCATTGAGGAACCAGGAGAGTGCATGGGTGGCGTGGGTGCTGAACTCCGCCACAAGCCAGGCGGGAAGCAGCACCGCCAGCAAGGCAAGCTGAGGCCACTGACGCAGCAGCACCCAGCCGGCTCCCGCGCCCAGGCTCCAGAGCAGCAGGCCCGGGGGCCATTGGACGGGGAGATGGAAGATCTGCGCAGTGAGATACACCCCCGCTCCGAAGGCCACCGTGCCCACCCCATGCAACGCCGTGGCCAGCCCTGGCATGGCCCCTCGCCCTGCCCAGACGCCCAGGCCATGCAACCCGATCACCATGGCTATCACGAGGCCAAAGCGGCTCGCCGGGGAGATCCCCTGCCAATGGGCGGAGATGAAGAGCAGAAGCCCGGCGGCCAGCAACACGGCGCCCAGGGTCAGGAGCAGCCGAGCGAGCAGGCCCGGGGTGGCACCGCTGACGGGCTCGTGATCGCCGCCGACCTGGTGTCTGGCCTCAAAGACGGCGATGGACTTCTCAGTAGCGCCGTCGATCAGGCCGGCCTGACGCCAGCGGCGCAGCTGCTCAGCCAGGGCGGGACTCAGGGGTGGGACCATGGGTCGGTCTTAGCCCTGGTTGGGGGCTGGTTTCAATGGCCTTCAGGCACCGGCCGTCCGCTTGAGGCGGAGAGCTCCGGGCGCAAAGGGGAATGCAATCCCTCTGCCCAAAAGCTCTCTCCGCCATGGAGAGCCCGCTGTGGATCTCCATCGGGGCCGGTTTGACGATCCGGGCCTTGTCTCCTGGCAAGCCGGCTTCTTGTCAGCTGTTGGGTTGGTAGTTGAAGCCACAGCGTCTGGTGGTGAGAGGTGCGGTCGCAGGGGCTTTCTCCGTTCACATTGGTCTTGCGTCGCTCGACCATCGCACTCACAACTGTCGCAGCAGGAACATCAGAACTCGACGCCTTCCAGCATGGCTGCGCTCTTTGTCAGCGTGTCGAGGGAGGAACCATTTACCCTTGGATTAAGCCGAGGAATTCTATCAATTTGTTTTTGATTTTCCGGGAGGTAGGTCGTTTTTAAACGGCAACATATCTGTTTCTGCTGCAGGCCACTGTCTGGAGTGTTCACGTCCATCTCTTCACCATCATGATCGAGCTAATTGAACCCAATCAAACAAGCAGAGATGCCGATCTGATTCGTTTTGCCTACTGGGTGCCAAATGTGAGTGGGGGTCTGGTGATCAGCACGATCGAACAGCGCACCGGCTGGGATTTTGAATACAATATCAAACTCGCACAAACAGCTGAGCGGTCGGGCTTTGATTATGCTCTCAGCCAAATTCGTTTCACAGCGGGCTACGGAGCTGATAATCAGCATGAGCCGGTGATTTTCAGCACGGCGCTCCTGCAAGCCACCGAGCGTTTGAATTTGATTGTTGCTGTCCTTCCGGGTCCTTGGCACCCAGCGGTTTTGGCCAAGCAGATTGCAACTTTAGACCACCTTTCCCAAGGACGTGTTTCGGTCAATATTGTCAGTGGTTGGTTTAGTGGAGAGTTTCGATCTATCGGCCAACCCTGGCTTGATCATGATGAGCGTTATTTACGCTCGGCCGAATTTATTCAAGCCATCAAAGGAATCTGGACCGAAGAAGCGTTTACGTTTCATGGGCGTTATTATTACTTCGATAACTATACGCTTAAGCCCAAGCCAATTCAGAAACCTCACCCAACCATCTTTCAAGGAGGGAGCTCGCGTGCGGCTCGCGATAATGCCAGCAAGCTGTCTGATGTCTATTTTACTAATGGCAATACCCTGGAAGGGCTAAAGGAGCAGATTGACGACATTCAAGCAAAAGCCAGGGCCAATGGTCATCGGGTAAGGATTGGTGTCAATGCTTTTATTATTGCTCGGGATAGTGAAGCAGAAGCTCGCGAAGTGCTGGCTGAGATTATTGACAAGGCTAATCCTGCAGCCGTAAAAGGCTTTGCAGATGAGATCATCAATGCTGGATTGTCATCGCCTGAGCGTCAAGGGAACTGGGCAAAATCTACATTCGAGGATCTGGTCCAGTACAATGATGGCTTCCGTACAGATTTGATTGGTACACCAGAGCAAATCGCCCAGCGAATTATTGAACTCAAGAAGATTGGCGTTGATATAGTGCTTGCTGGTTTCCTGCACTTTCAAGAAGAAATCGAATACTTTGGCAAGCGAATTCTCCCTCTGCTTCGGGATCTTGAAACTCAAAATCAGGATGCCAAAGCAGCGTTAGCTATTGCTTAATCTCTGTCACAAAAAATTATTCCTTCAGCTTGTTTCCTTCATGACCCGCGTTGTTCTGATCAATGGTAGTCCAACCCTTGTGTCACGTTCTGCCGCCCTTCTAGACCACTCACGGACTGCTCTTGAAGCAGCCGGCATTGAGGTAAAAACCGTCAGTATTCTCGATTTCCCAGCTCAAGATCTTGTGCAGGCTCGTTATGCCAGTGATTCTTTTGCGACATTCATTGAGGACGTCTCTTCTGCCAGTGGCATCATCGTGAGCACGCCGGTCTACAAGGCTTCCTTTTCGGGTGGGCTGAAAGCTCTCCTAGACATCCTTCCCCAGGAAGCCCTTTTTGGCAAAGCCATTCTGCCGCTTGCTTCGGCAGGCACGATAGCCCATTTGCTGGCGATCGACTATGCACTCAAGCCGGTGCTCTCCGTGCTTGGAGCGCGAGACATCGAGCAGGGTGTCTTTGCGGTGGACGACCAGTTCGATAAAATTGATGGTGGCTATATTCTCAAGCCTGAACTCTTGGAGCGTCTGGGCCGAAATCTTGGATATCTGATCAGCAGAATTCAGCCTTAGATGGAAATCCTCTGGTTCATCCCCACACATGGGGACGGGCGTTATCTGGCGACATCGAAGGGGGAACGACCCACCACGCTTCACTACCTCACTCAGGTGGCTCGTGCGGTCGATGAACTTGGCTACTATGGCGTGCTTGTGCCGACGGGTCGCCCTTGTGACGATCCCTGGGTGGCCGCATCAGCCTTGATCCCAGGGCCCATTAGAAGTTTTCTCCAGTGGCGCTGGACGGTTCGCCTTCGCTGTGCTGCCATGCGAGGGAACCGCCTTTCAGCGCCTTGACATCACAGCCCGAAAACCCAGCCACTGCAACCGATTTGCTCAGTTTCC
>JBKDSV010000136.1:0-16195 GCA_046340795.1 Cyanobacteriota bacterium
GAGCCATTCCCTGGATCTTCACCAGATGAGGGGTGATCAAATGGCGCATGGATTAAGGACCATGTTTGCCATGCGTGATCCACGCCAAGTTATCCTGCCGCCAGGGGCTCAACTTCGGATCAGTCAACCCCCTCTGGTTGAGGCCAACTCAATCACTCTCCAATTTGAGGAAGTGCTTGGCAGTCTCCCTGCTCCATCCAAACCTGTTGAGACACTTATCAAAGCACCTGATCCAGATAAACCAGACAGCTTTATTCTGGACTATGAAGCGCTGCTTCTTTTTACAGTGATTGGTGATGAATTAATTCCATTGAAGCAAGATTCGCCCTATCTGCCGCTGGAATCAGACATCAAATCAGGATGCATCTACCTTGTCAGCAAAGGACAACTTTCCAACCCATACGTTATCACTGTTCATGATGGTCAAAACAGGAGGGAGTTTGAATTGGATGCCATCCAGCTCGAAAACGAGACACGGATTGGAACAACAGACTATTGGCGAGCAACGATTAAAAAGCAAGATGAAAAGGATTTTCAGCTCTCGTGGAAAGAGAAAGACTCTGGAGAAATTCTTGAACCAAGCGCAGTATCCTTTTTTGCAGAGCCACTTAAAGTCCGTCTGATTCCAGCTCTGGCAACGCCAAAGCTAGGAATTGTCACTTGCAAGGAGCAAGAGCAGAACCTTGACTTGTTTGCTTCAGCAACAGGTGGAAACGCCGTTTTCAACCTGATCAACGATTCTCTTCGTCCTGTCGTTGAGGTGTCAAATCAGTATCGTGTTTCATGGTACAGACAAACTGCTGGCATTGATACTCTCCATGTGGTCAAATACTTCTCTGATGGCCAGACCCTTTGTACATCCTGGCCTGTGCCACCAGACTGAAGCCCAACATCTGAATGGGATTCTTGGTTGGCGTATGCGTTAAGGGGTCGGGCCAAACCACCTCGAGAGTCCGCTCCATCGGCAGCTTCTCAGGCCCCGGGGGTGACCCGGCTGGCCGCCGCGCTTGCGGCCACTGCCTTTGCACCGCTCAGGCGCCTTAAAGCAAGGCCCATCAGTCGAGGGTGGCTGAACGAATTACGGGAACTGCGGCCGACTCTCTTCCGCAGACTTGCCAGTTCTGTCGCCAGGGCGGCGAGCTGGCGTTGCAGCTGCTCCATCTGCTGCTGCTGGGACACGATCAGCTGTCTGGCACCGGCGGCCGGCGATGACAACAACTCTTCTCCTGAAATCCCGGTCAGTGGGCCGCCCATCACAAACTGTCCCTACCTGAGATGTAATCCGGTTTCAGGATTTCGTTAAGGGTGTAGCAGGGCCGAAGGACGTCGAGAGCCATCCCAACCTCTGAACGGGTACCTTTGTGGGGGTCAAGCTGCTCTTGCCGGGGGAGGAGGCGGGGTTTGATTTTGAGAGGGAATTTGAGGTGGCTAGGGGGGTGGTGGGGGGTGAGTCTGAATAGTCAAGGGTGGCAGACTTTAAGTCTTGCCAGCAAAAAGGAGGTTATCTGTTGATGTGAACTGGGAGAAAGATAGGCATCGGTAGGAACGCTTTGCCAAGCCAACTGATGAAGTGAAATCAGTCTTCAGTTCCTGCACCCAGTTATGCCTCACAGCCTCTGAGGCCGAAACCTATCAGGAGTGCAGCCTCTTCCTCTAGCTGTCCAGCCGGCATCTATGCAACAGACGCATAGAGTTGCATGTCAGATCCAGCTACCCAATCGGACAGGGAAGATGCCACGATGGTCACAATCGCGGATTCTTCACTGACTGATCTCCTGTCTCGGCACGTGGTTAGGTCATTGTACCTAGTTCAGTTGATGGGTGCAACTCCATTTATCGCGTCTGGCCGCCTATCCCTATGGGCCATTGCGGATGCCCGCAGATGACTGCGCCCAAATCCGGAGAAATCTCCCCTGATCTCCTCTGGGCTAAATCACCACCTCCAGAAGGCGGTCCGCCTGATGGTTACCCCCTGTTGCCTCACCTGTTGGATGTGGCTGCGGTTGGGCTGGCTTTGCTTCCTTCTGTGCCCTGCCCAATAGAGCTTGCCCGAGCAGGGGAGTGGATCCCAGCTCTTGTTGGCTTGCATGATCTGGGGAAGGCCAGCCCAGGCTTTCAACGAAGGTTGGGACGAAGATCCATTGGGGAGTATCCCTTGGAACGAGATCTGCCCGATCGCCATGACATCAGCTCGGTTCTAGTCCTGAAGCCCCTGTTGAAAGCTAGACGCCTTCCCGTTCGCGATGCCTCCGACCTGGCCCTTGCCGTCGGCGCACACCATGGGGCGCCATTCACTCCACACGAGATCAATACGGGCAAATGGGATATCACCAACAACTGGCAAAAGGCCCATGAGACGCTGTTTGAGGCTGTGTTGGATGGAGTGGGCATGGCTGGAACTGACTTTCCAGGCCTGCCGGTGGATGCACGCGAACGTTCGGTTGTATTGCAATGGTTGATGGGGCTCACTACAACTGCAGACTGGCTCGGATCCAGTGAGGCCCTCTGTCGATGGGAGCGGCTGCCTTCTGCCTCTGATTCTCTGGAGCCAAAACAATGGTTCAGGGAGTCGCTTGAACTGGCCATGGAGGCCGTCCGGGGGGCAGACCTTGGCCCATCTCCCCTCCCCAAGGCGAGCAATGGCATGGCAGCCGTTCGCTCTGTGCTCGGTGAGGGGCGTGCCCCGAGGCCTTTGCAAACTGCTGTTGCCGAGGCGATCGATACTTTGCCCGCTGGAGCGAGCCTGCTGGTGATCGAGGCACCGATGGGTGAGGGAAAAACCGAGGCGGCACTGAGCTGTGCATTGGGCACCAGGGGGATCTATCTCGCCATGCCGACCCAGGCCACCAGCAATGCACTCTTCAATCGTCTGGCCAAATTCCTTGAGCCCATCCAGGCGGATGATGGTTTGCGGAGACCTGTGGGGCTTGCACATTCTTCAGGTGGACCGGACAGCGCGGCATTGAGGTTGCGCGAGATCGGTTTGGGAACCGACGACCGGTCGGTGACGGCTGGTTGGTGGTTTCGAGGAAGCAAGAGGGCGCTTCTCTGCCCCCACGGCATCGGAACAGTGGATCAGGGCCTCTTGGGAGTGCTCCATTGCCGCCACAGCTTCTTACGCCTGTATGGCCTGGCCGGGCGCACGGTGATCTTCGATGAGGTGCATGCCTATGACAGCTACACCGGTGGGCTGATTGAGCGATTGGTCGCGTGGTTGAGGGGCTTGGGCTGCCGCGTCGTCGTGATGACAGCAACCCTTCCGGCTGAGCGTCGAAAGGCCCTTCTGATGGCTTGGCATGGGGATGACAGCCCCTTGCCCGCTGAACAATGGAAAGAAGCGCGGGGGACCTCTTACCCCCGGTTGAGCTGGGTAGGAGACCATGGGATCAGGTCCACGTCGTTCACGGCCAGCCGCCAGCAGCGGGTGCGGTTTCTCAGCCACCCCTCGCCTGTGGATGCGGTTGCAGACCAAGCGATGGCGTGGGCCGAGCAGGGCGCACGTGTGCTGGTGATAGCGAACAAGGTTGCCCGAGCCCAACAGATTTACAGACGGCTGGATTCAGTGCCCTCCACTTTGTTCCATGCCCGCTTTCCCATGGATCAGCGGCTGTCCATCGAAAAACAGGTACTTGAGCGTTTTGGTCCGAGCGGATCAGCCACTGGGGGCCATGTGCTTGTGGCGACCCAGGTGGCAGAGCAGAGCCTGGACATTGACTTTGATGTGCTGCTCAGCGATCCGGCACCAATCGATCTTCTCCTGCAGCGCCAAGGCCGAATCCATCGGCATTCCAGGAATCGGCCGAAGGGATTTGAACAATCTGTGGTGCATGTCGTAGACATGGAAAAAGAATTGCCAATCCCGGATTTGACAAGCTATGTCTATGACCGCTGGCTTGTTCTGCGATCCTTGGCTTGGCTTCGGCAGAATAGCCTTGTTGCATTACCAGAAGATATTGACCGTGGTGTGCAGGAGGTCTATGGGGATTGGGAGCCCGAGGCCACCGAGCGACTTCGCGAGGCACTGGAGGAATGCTGTGACGCCCACCTGAGGGAGCTGGAGGACATGAAAAAAATAGCCAGGCAAGCCGCCCTGGATGAACCGGCAGATTGGAGGATTTCCAACAAGGACAGTGCAACCGTCGATGATGAAAAAGCTGAGGCGGGTAGCCTTCGATTTGGCACCCGCCTGGGCTCAAAGAGCGTCTCTGTGATTCCAGTTAAGCCCTTGGACCTGACGGAATTCAGAGCGCGGCGCCATGACCTGGTGAAAAAACACTTCCGGATTTCGGATCCCCGGCTGATCAAGATCGTCGAAGACACTCCAACTCCCCCTCGCTGGGGATCGACCTCTGGGCTGAGCGCCCACCTCCCGCTGCTCCTTGATGAGTCCGGCCACGTGTTGCATTCTCCCGTCGCCGCACGGCTCGACCCAGATCTCGGCCTCGTGGTGGGTGAGCTCCAGTGAAGGGGGAGCAGCTAGACAGGATGGTGTCCCCGCGTCAGCGGGAATGCGCCACTTTCCGCGTCCTGTCACGGCGGATCTCTGCCTGTCACAGCCATGTCTGATCTCTGAACACCACCTCATGACCTATTCCCTGCTCACAGAAGCCTGGATCCCTTTGGTTGGCGTTGATGGCAGCCGAACAGAGGCTTCCCTCAAGGAGGCCTTATTGGAACCGCATCGCTGGAGAGGTATCGATGGGGTCAATCCCGTCGAAACCCTGAGCCTGTATCGGCTCCTGCTCGCGATCGCGCATCGGGCAGTCGGGCCCAGTCTGGATGTACGGACTCCTCTGGTGGAGTCTTGGCCCCACGCCAAGCTGGACGGCTACCTCAATCAGTGGGCCAATCATTTCGACCTGCTTCACCCCGAGACGCCCTTCCTGCAGGTGCAGGCCCTGTCCCAAGCCCAATTGACCCCATCTCCCTGGACGCGTCTGGCATTGGATCGAGCCAGCGGAGCTGGCAGGATGATCTGGGACCACAGCGTTGATGATCGACCGGTTCCCCAACCCATCGCTGCCGTCGCGCGTCTTCTGATCGCCCATTTGCAGTTCACCCCATGTGGATTGGTGAAGGCCTTGCGCACCTCCGCCGTGCGTGCGCCCGCTTGCAGTCTTCTGTTGATGATGCCACTTGGTGAGACGCTTCAAGAAACTCTGGCACTCAATCTCTACCCACAAAAAAAAGCAGACTATGTCAATGATCTTCCGGCGTGGGAACGTCCGCCCTTGACCATCAAGGAGCTTCAGAAACCACAGAATGTGGTGATCGATGGTCCCGCTCATCGCTATACATTCCTCAGTCGAGCTGTTCTTGTTTTGGCTGAGGATAATCTGGTCTCAAAAATCCTTTATGCCGAAGGGCTTACGATTGGTGAAGACTCGACTCCGGTAGCCGATCCAATGGCCGCCACTGTCATTGGCAAGAAAGGGTCGATGCCATTGCTGCTCAATGAACAGAAAGCCTTCTGGAGAGATTACCCTGCCTTGAGCGGTTCTAAGGAATCCACTGCAGCAGCAGTGGTGAACCATGGGATCAGAGTTCGAGAGGAGCAGGAAGACGAACGACGATTGGATCTTCTAGCAGGCGGCCTGCTCTGCAATCGGGCCAAGATCCTGTTTTGGAGATTGGAGCAACGGCGTTTCAGTCCGATGGTTTTGCGTCAGCAGAATCTGATTGCGGCATCTGATCGAGCACTTGATCTGGCGGAAGACACTGGTCGTGAACTCAATAAATCGGTGTACTTGCTCTGCGCTGAATGGCTACAGAGGGGGAGTGAAAAGGATTCAGATCCAAAGGATGTGCGAGAGCTGCAGCAATCCATACAGGCTAGCGCTATTTTCTGGGGAGGTTTGGAGTCGCCATTCTGGACGTTCATTCAGCAACTGGGAGAAAATGATGATTATTTATCGGCCTTGAGCGACTGGCGCGAGCACCTGCGCCAAGCAGTAAAAAACACATGGAACCATGCCAGATGTGCGCTCGGGTTTGACAGTCGAGCCTTGGCAGCCGCTGGATCTCTTGATTACCGTCGACGAAAAATGCTGGCCTTGCTAAAAGATTGATTACTCCCAACCTGCTATTCTCTTTCACCTTCCAGACCAATGACACCTGAAGACATTTTCAATAACCTTGAGGAACGAGCTGGAGCCGATACTGCTGTTTTGGCGGTATTGAGACGATCGCTGGCCTACAAACCAGGCCTCTATCCACCAGCATTTCCTTATGTCGAGCCACTCACTTATGGGCAGGGAGAATGGCGACGACGAGCTACCTATCTTGCGGCGGCGTGTTGGGCCAAAAGCCACCGTGCTCATCAGGATGACTCCAAAGACCCTGGCATCGGCCTGGCCTCTGCCCTGCTGAAACTCAGGGAGGATCCAAAGCAAAGCCAGGCGGGTGAAAGCCTCACGAAGCGCTTCACTGCCCTGCTTGATGCGGACTCTGACGAGCTGCCTTGGCGACTACGGCAGATCACCGCTCAGCTCAGTGCCGCAGGAATCACCGTTGACTGGCCAGCCCTGCTCAACGATCTATGGCATTGGAATCACTCCAACCGCTCGGTGCAAGTGAATTGGGCTCGTCAATTCTGGGCACCACCTAAGAGGGCAAAAAAGGAAGAGGAAGCGCCATCTGCCGTTTCTTGATTCACCTGCCTAAACGCAACACCTCATCCAGTTTCATTTTTTACATCTTTGCCATGACTCGCTTCATTGAGATCCATCTGATTCAAAACTTTGCTCCCTCCTGCCTCAACCGCGACGACACAGGCGCACCAAAGGACGCCATGTTCGGTGGCTATCGGCGCAGCCGCATCTCCAGCCAATGCCTCAAACGCGCCATCCGACAAACCTTCTCCAGTGCCGGCTTGCTCACAACAGAGGAATTGGGAATTCGCACCAGGAATATTGTTTCGTTGTTGGAAGAAAAACTTTCAGAGAAGGGAATCACGGAATCGAGAACGGCGATTGAACAGGCACTTTCCATTCTTGAGCTTAAACTAAAGGAACCAAAAAAGAAAGGTAAAGATGAAGCCAGTAAGCAACCACAAACTGAATATCTCTTGTTCTTGAGTAACAATGCTATTGCTGAATTGGCGGATGTCATCGAAACACATCTGAATGCACTAACTGAAGGGAAAAGCGGCCGTGAACTTAAAAAAGCAATTGAGGATTGCGTCAGCTCCGCATCGGCTGTGGATGTGGCTCTCTTTGGCAGGATGCTTGCTGATCGAAAGGAATTGAATGTGGACGCCGCTGCCCAGGTTGCCCATGCCATTTCCACCCACCGTGTGGATCGTGAATCCGACTTCTTCACTGCTGTGGACGATTGGACCAGGGATGATCAGGCCGATGCGGGAATGCTCGGCACCGTGGAATTCAATTCGTCCTGTCAATACCGTTATGCTGTGGTGAACCTTGATCAACTGCAGCTGAATCTTGGCGGCGACGCTGTATTGGCCCAGCGAGGTTTGCTGGCTTTCTTGCAGGCCTCCATCCATGCCATTCCTACTGGCAAGCAGAACACCTTTGCGGCTCATAACCTCCCATCCTTTGTGGGCATTACCGTTCGCTCTGGCCAGCCAGTGAGCCTGGCAAATGCCTTTGAGGTGCCAGTTAAAGCCGGCGACCACAAGCGTGGTCTGGCAGCTGCCTCTGTTGTCAAACTTCAGGAGCACTGCCAGCAGCTCAGCAAGGCCTATGGCTTGGAGCTGAATCTTTCAGTAATGGACCTGACCGATGCCTGGGATGGAACTCGCAAGGAGGATCTGGTTGGGTTGCTGGCCTCAATTGAGGATCTGGTGGGCAGCGGGTCATGACGGCAACGCTCTTGATTCCCTTGGTGGGGCCATTGCAGGCCTGGGGAGTGGATGCACGCTTTGACTTGAGACAAGGCGGCTCCGAACCCAGCAAGAGCGGCGTTCTCGGGCTCTGTTGCGCGGCCCTTGGCCGAGACCGTTCCGAACCCATCGATGATCTTGCGGCTCTGGTATTCGGGGTGCGGGTGGACAAGGAGGGGCGTCTGAGCCGCGACTTCCATACCGCGGAGAACGTGATCGGTGCCGGCGAATCAAAGCTCCGTACCGTGGTCTCCAACCGTTGGTACCTGGCTAACGCTGCTTTCTTGGCGGGTTTGGAGGGCCCAGAGTTGCTTCTTGACACCATCCACGCAGCTCTTCAACGCCCCCATTGGGCGCTTGTTCTTGGCCGCAAAAGCTGCCCGCCCACGGTGCCTCCGGGCAGCGGTTCTGTTGTGCACAAGCCGCTACACGAGGCGTTGCTTTCCCAAGGGCCATTAGCAGAACCTCCGACCCAGTACCGGCTGCTGATCGAAGACCCGTTGGGAAACCAGTCTCGCCCAGATCAACCTCTTGGCCCCTTTGCCGAGCGTCGCTTCGGCATGCGGCGGGTCACGACCCAGACCTTTGCCTGCCCTCCCAGCAACGGCGATACGCCAGCACCAATCACCATTTCTTCGCTACAGGACACATGACTCTTTTCCTCTACAAACTGATGCTCAACCTTGAAGATCGAGCTGTCCGTCGCGATCTTGGCAACCCCTATGACATGCACCGAACCATGGCAAGAGCCTATGCGGTTCAAAGCCAGGATTCAGTACGGCCTCATCTCTGGAGATTGGAGGCCTCTATCGCTGGGGACATTCCCTACGTCCTTGTGCAATCGGCTGATGAAGGTTGCTGGAGTACATTACCTACTGGGTATCTGCTCAGCCTTCAAGAACGGTCCTGGAACCCAGAGGATGTGCTGATATCGGGTCGACAAGTGGCCTTCCGTGTGCGAGCCAATCCCACAGTGAATCGGGTGCCCGATAGTTCATCCACAGATAGATTCATTGAACAAAGTGCCAGGGATCGCCGCAAGCGCATCGGCCTCAAATGCGAAGCTGAGCAGCTCGAATGGATGAACCGGAAGGCAGAACATCTTGGCCTAGACGCTGTCGAAGCCTCTATCAGTCAATCTGAACAACTGTGCTTCCGCAAGCGTGACACCAGGGTGACTCTGGTCTCTGCACAATTCGATGGCAAAGCGGTAATCGCAAATCCCACTGCCCTTCTGGCTGGCCTTCGCTCCGGCATCGGCCGTGGTCGAAGTTTTGGGCATGGTTTGCTTTCTCTGGCGCCAGTGAGGGCGTGATGGGGCAGGCTAATCTGCGGGCTCTGGCACGTTATACCGATAGCCTCAGCCATGTCTACTTGGAACATGCCGTGATTGAGCAGGAAGAGCACTCTATTGCGGCGTTTACACCGGAAGGCCGCATCACCCTACCGGCGGCTAATCTCAGCAGCGTAATGCTTGGTCCTGGAACCCGTATCACTCATGCCGCAATCAAAGTACTTGCTGATTGCGGTTCTATAATTATATGGACTGGATCAGAAGGCTTGAGATTCTATGCCAGCGGCCAACCGAAAACGCGCCTCAGCCATGGAATTGAAGCACAAGCCAAACACTGGGCAGATCCTGGCCTCCATTTGCTGGTGGTGCGACGGATGTACCAGTTGCGGTTTCGGGAAATCTTGCTCGAGACGCTGACATTGCAACAAATTCGAGGCAAGGAAGGAGTTCGTGTTCGAGAGACCTATCAAAAATTGGCCAAAGCCTTCGGGATAAATTGGAGTGGGCGGCGTTATGATCGTTCCAGTTGGGCAGATGCGGACCCTGTCAATCAAGCACTTTCAGCAGCAAATTCGGCTTTGTATGCCATCGTCCTAGCGGGGCTTCACTCATTGGGTTACAGCCCGTCATTGGGTTTTGTGCATACTGGTAAGCAACTGTCTTTTGTCTACGATATAGCAGATCTGGTAAAGACTGAAACAAGTATTCCAGCCGCGTTTGAGGCGGCTGCTGGAGGCGGCGAACAGGTGGAGTCGAGGGCAAGAAGGTTGCTGCGGGATCGCTGTTGCCAAGATCGTCTCCAGGATCGATTGACGAAGATCATTCCTGCCCTTTTCGACACGCAAGATGCTGATATTGACAGCGCATGCGGTGACGGCGTGAGTTCCCTGTGGGACAGCAACGGTCCGATTCCAGGAGGTGTTCAACATGGACGTAATGATTCTTGAGAACGTGCCCACTGCGCTCCGGGGTGAGCTCAGCCGCTGGCTCACTCCGGTTGGCGGTGGGGTGCATGTCGGTCGGGTGAGCGCCCTGGTGCGGGATCAGCTTTGGAACTTAGCTGTCACCAAAGCAGGCCAGGGCCGAGTGATCCAGATCTGGCATAGCCGTGGTGAACCTGGCTATGCACTCCGTGTTCATGGGCTGGTGGATGCCGAATTGGTGGACTTGGAGGGACTGCCCATGATCGCCGTGAAGGATGCCGCGTGGCGCGAAGCCATGAATCGCTTTACAGTTCGGCCCAAGCAAGCCATGCTGGGTCAGTCTGAAAAGACTTCGGGCCCCATAACCCTGTGAAACCTCAGTGTTTCTCAAGTGTTTTCCCCGCACGCGCGGGGATGGCCCGAAACGCGCCGAGCAGTCCGATCCACCTCGTCCCAGTTTTCCCCGCACGCGCGGGGATGGCCCGTCGTTTGCTCAGTTTCCGTGGAATTCGGAGTCTGGTTTTCCCCGCACGCGCGGGGATGGCCCGGACGGGGCCGCTGTTGGCCTCGATCCTGATCGTGGTTTTCCCCGCACGCGCGGGGATGGCCCGGGCAACAACCGACCTGGCGGGAACAAGGTCTGGACGTTTTCCCCGCACGCGCGGGGATGGCCCGCGCCGAGGATCCGGTGAGATGTGCGGACCAGCAGGTTTTCCCCGCACGCGCGGGGATGGCCCTGCCTACCGCCGCGGCCGAGGGGGCGACGAGGAGCAGCGTTTTCCCCGCACGCGCGGGGATGGCCCGCCCTGCCGCACGCAGTCGGCTCAACCGCGCTCGGGTTTTCCCCGCACGCGCGGGGATGGCCCGCGCACCCTGGCCCAGCCCGTCGGGTTCGGGTATCCGTTTTCCCCGCACGCGCGGGGATGGCCCGCCGCCAGCGCCGTCACTGGCGGCTTCCCCTGTGGCGTTTTCCCCGCACGCGCGGGGATGGCCCGCCGCCACCGCCAGGGATTTTTAAATCTTTCCTGGTTTTCCCCGCACGCGCGGGGATGGCCCGGCCTTCCCCCTGCGTGCCGCCGCCGCCCTGCAGTTTTCCCCGCACGCGCGGGGATGGCCCGCTGAAATCCCAGCCTGCCCGAAGGGCTAGCTGAGTTTTCCCCGCACGCGCGGGGATGGCCCGGCGTTGATCGTCGACCTTGAGGGGTTTCGGGTCGTTTTCCCCGCACGCGCGGGGATGGCCCGGCGTGATGTTTGATCGGGGGCGTCTGTAGCTCAGTTTTCCCCGCACGCGCGGGGATGGCCTGGGGGTGTTGGTGAGTGGTGATAGCGCAGTAGAAGACAAAGCGTTGGTGCGCGGTAAGTGGGTGTTGTTGTAATTCGGTCTCGTTGACGAAGAGCACATAGAGAGCTCCACCATCGGAGCCGGGCAGGGCGTCCTGGGTGGTGATGTTGAGATCGGCCACAGTCCGGTGGGGGCTCCTGCTGGCTCGGAGGATTCCAGGAGTTCGGAGGATTTCAAGCGTGTGGCTGGTGCGTGTGGGTGGCGGCGTCAACAGAAAGGCCCCAGCTCTCGCCAGGGCCCATGCGCTTTAACCAATCACCCGATCAGACGAGCCTCACCCCTTGCTGCTCCTGATCTCCCAAAACGCCACCCCATGGCGCCAGGTGGCCTCCCCGGTGGCCTGCTCATAGGTTTGCCGCGCCTTGAGCTGCGCTTCCAGCTCCGCCCAGAGCTCGCTGTAGGACCACTTCTTGTTCCCCTGTCGCCGATTGAGGAGCACCCTCTGCCCGATTTGGTAGCACCACCCTTCACTGGAGGGCGCCAACAGGTGGAGCAGATCCCCCCGCAGGTGAGCGAGCCGCAGGGTCTCATGCAGGGCCTTCTGCTCCGCAGTGAGCTGCTCCAGGAGGCGCTTTACCTCCACCAGCCGATGGGTGAGGTGGCCGATGGCGATCGGGGAGAAGCGCTCATCATCGGGGCCGAGGGGTTCACCGGGGGCGGGGTGCGCGGCGACACCGGCTTCCGCGAGCAGGGCAAGGGCTTCCGGGGTGCCTGGAGCGGGCTCCATCCCCAGCTCGCGCATCAGGGCGGCGGCATCTGTCTCGGGGGCCTCAGTGGCGGCGAGTTCCATGGCTTCTGCAGTGGGTTCCATGGCTACGGAATCCGCAGCGATGGGCCTTGCAGCGGCGTCTGCGGGGTTGGCCTCTCCCGCAGCGGCCCCGGCAGCCTGTTCCACGGGCTCAGGGCTGCCGCTCACCGGAGCCGGCGGCTGAGGCTCCTTCGCGGGGGCAAGCAAGGCACGGGGCTGGAAGGGCACCACAGAAGGGCTGGCATGGCCGGGGAAGGGAAGGGGCACCGCAGGCACCGCCATGGCCCTGGGGTCAGGGCTGCCAACGGGCTGCACCGCAGCCTGCGCAACGGCCTTGGCCCTTGAGCGGCGCGGTGCAGGGCGATAGATGGGCGTAGCCATGGGGGTGGTGGAGGAAGGAGCGGAGTGGCCAGCGGAAGTGAGAGCGGAACGGTTGGAACGATTGGAAGCCATCGGTGTGCAGCAAGTGGGCAAAAGGTGAACCGAGAAAAACCAAGGGGCCTGGCTGGATCTGGCGACCTGTGAGCGGCACCAGCAACGGGTCAGAGCGACAGCGCTGCTCCCGCAAACCACCAGCCAGCCCCAATCCAGGGGGCCCTGTAGCCCCTACCAGCAGACGGCAGGAAGGTGGAGCAACGCCTCCACCAGCTCATGGCGCCGCAGGTACTCGATCGGGGCGGGCAGGGCGGTGCGATCGATCGGCAAGGCCCGCAGCAGGGCCCGCATCTCCACCACGGAGAGGTGCTCCCAGGGGGTGTCGAGGAGCTCCAGGGCATCGGCGGCGATGGCCTTCTCCTGCTCGGGCGTCAGCCCGCTGGGACGGGATGGCGCAGGCTCCCGCTCCTCCGTCAACGCCTCACCCACCAGGGCGGTGGTGAGCCCCCGCATGGCGTCAGTGAGCTGCTCCATGACAGCCAGAAGGGAACGATCCTGGCGGCAGGTGCCCGGAAAGGGGCGGCCAGGCCGGGGAGGATGGGGAGGGCTGTGGCCATCAAGGCCAGAGACCAGTCGGTGGGACTGGTGGGACTGGTGGGTGGAGAAGGTCATCAGATGGTCACCTGGTAGACAACAGCTCCTTGATGGAGCTTGCTCTCGCTCTTGGAGGCATAGGCTTCCCATTCGCTGGCAAACGGATAAGGCGTGATGCCGGTGGTGTCCTGCAGATCCACCTTCACGCTGTCGATGGCGGAAGGGGTGACGAGGTGAACGTTCTGGGCGGCCTTGCCGCAAAAGTTCAACCCCGCCTCAGAGTAGGCATTACTGCCCACCAGAGAGGCATTGCGGGCGTGGTAGTCGCCAATGGAAGTGGCGTGCAGGTGGCCAAAGAGGGTGTAGTCGACGTTCACGCCTGTAGCGGCATGGCGGCCGATGATCTCCTGCACGCTTTTCTGCACATTGGTGCCCACCTGATGGCCATGCAGGCAAAGGAAGGTGCGGCCCATCACCTCAAAGAGGAGTTCATTGGCCTGGAAGCCACGGAAGTCGAGACCATCCACACCAGCAAAGCCGCGCTTGAGGATCGCGTAGATCATCAGGTCGTAGCTATCGGTGGCGAGGTTGTCGCTCCAACCAAGCTCTTGTTTCACGCGGCTTTCGTTGCCAGTGATGCCATAGATCTCCAGGTTGAACTCACTGCGCAAATCCAACAGGAATGCTCGTAATATGTCTACCGCCAAAAGGGTGGCTTTACTGCGGTTGGTAGCGTTGCTGAGCAGTTCATCAAGGCGCCGATCGCTGTTGAGGAAATCGCCCAGGCAAGCCACCACTACCTTGGAGGCGCCATAGCTGCGGCCCAACTGCTTGACACGGGCGGAAAGCTTTGCCAGGCGGGCTGCTGCGACGGAGAAGTCATAGCGGTTGTTTGGCAAATCCACCTGTTCGTTGAAGTGTAGGTCACTGAGTTGCACGATCAAGACAGCTTCATCATTTGGAGCTGGATCGCTGAGGAGGATCTCTTGGGTGAATCCACGTTCGTCGAGCAGGGCGCCCAGCTCCCTGGCATAGGCGCTGACAGCATTTTCGATCCGCGCATGCTCACGAAATGCCTTGCGCTCGATCCGATTGGTATCCAGGAGCGCTTGGCGGAGCTTGGCCAGACGCACGTTGAACTGCAACAGCTCTTGATCTGGAGCCAACGGCGATGCGGATGGCGATGCGGAGGCCGGTGGGAGACGCAGGGGGAGAGCTGTCCGGTGGGAAGGGCGCCGGCTGTCTTGAGCCGGGGCTGGCCGTGTGCGTGTTCGGCGTGCTGTCCTGCCAGGAGGAGGGATGGCCTGGCAGGTTGCAGGAGAGGTGGTGGGAGCAAGCAGATCAGGGGTGCCCCGCCGGGAGCGGCGGCCCGGGGTGGAGGATGAGGTGGCCATGGTGAATCGCAGGCAGTACAGGTTACCCAATACATATATGACTCCTAATAGGTTGCAGATGGGAAGATCAGGCAAGGGCGTTCTCCATCCCGAAGGCGATGGCAGGCGAGTGGCGGTGGCACCAGCGGTAGGGGACAGCCCGGTAGGACATTTCGAAACAGTCCCTTTTCCCTTCCTGTCCCCGAGTGAGCTCTTTTGCTGTCACTGATCTGGCTGGGCGGCTGTGGCACGCCAGAGGTGATGTTTTCGAGGTGCCCGATAGGGCTGAGCAATGGATTCAGCCCGATTGGGAGCTCAAGCGAATCGCCTCGGGAAATGGGACCGCTGGATGGATTGGAAGGCTAGCTGGAGCCAGCTTTTCCATGGTGCGCTGGTCATCTCCCCGACACTGCCTTCTGGGCCCCTGCCAACTATGGGCAACGGGGACGGGGTGCCCGTGGCGCCTGGTGCCGTGATGGCTGTGGGAACAGCGGGACCCGAGATTGGCGGAAAGGGCGCCACAGGCCGTCATTGGCAGGAAACGGGGATGCAGGCCAGCTCCGCCGCCAACCGGCAGTACGGGCCCGTCTGCTGAGGTGCCAAGCCCCCCTGCCGCACGCCCATGGGCAAATCCCTCCCCCATCCATCCGCAGATGGCCGGAGAAGAGAGACCTGGCAGCTGGTGGAGAAGCAACTCTGAGCGGAACAGCCAAGCACGCCCCTCTCCGCCTGGAGAAGAAAGCAGGAGTGGTGGCTCTGCAGTTATCAGGAAACGCTCTGAAACTGCATGTGTAACTGGAACCGAAATAACTGCGTTTATTATGATGGCAAAATGATAGTATATTCTTGGATTTTACTCTAGTATTTATTCTGGTCTGCTTTGCCTTCGCAGGCAAGCGACTTGGGCCATAGAAACGATCATGGAACACCACCACCAGTTTGCTCAACCCGCTCAGCAGCGCCGCGCAAACCATCTCTTGATGCTCTGTGCTGTTCCAGCAATTGCTAGTTTTGAATACGTAGCAATGACTGCCAATGAGCGGAAGGAGGCGCCCGGCCTGGACCAAGGCGGCTTTCACCAACTGCGTATGGCCTTGATGAAAGGGAAGGAGTCGTCCGATCAGGACGGAAACATGTTGTGTGATCATAATCTCAGAATCCCCGAGATGAACCCCGTCTCAATGACGAGTGGTTTGTTTCTAGGGAATCGAACGCCAGCTGTCTCGCTTAAGAAGCTGAATGCAAGCAAAAGCTGACAAGCAACGGTGGTGATTGTTACTAAGCCATGGCCAATGGCTCAAGGAGCCCGTAAAGAAAGACCAGGCCTGAGATGGGGTTGTCCCGGTTCAGTGGACAGGTCGCTAAGCCGCCTTCCCAACCGATAATGGACGCCATGACTCGTCAACGCCGCCGATTCACGCCTCAGCAAAAGGCTGAAGCCATTACCCTCTGTCAAAACGAGGGGCTGACCATTATGGAAGCCTCCAAGCGCCTTGGCATTCACCCAACAGGCTTGGGTCGCTGGGTCAGACAAGCTGGGATTGATGCCCAGGGACCCAGGGCTGATTCAAACTTGCCACTCTGCGTTCAGGTGCCCAGCAGCTCTGAGGAACTGAGTCCCGAGCTCATAGGGGTCTCAGCGTGGGACCTGAATCACAATCGTGGCCTGGCGCCTCTATCCAACCACTTTAAAGCAGCCCTGG
>JBKDSV010000137.1:0-6706 GCA_046340795.1 Cyanobacteriota bacterium
GCTTTAAAGTGGTTGGATAGAGGCGCCAGGCCACGATTGTGATTCAGGTCCCACGCTGAGACCCCTATGAGCTCGGGACTCAGTTCCTCAGAGCTGCTGGGCACATGAACGCAGAGTGGCAAGTTTGAATCAGCCCTGCCGCACAACGCCCCGGTGACGTCATTCAGAAGTGCAGAGCGTCCCCGCAGGACCGCTGAACGGGCCGAGCTTCGTCGCCCCTGGAACCCTGCCCACCATCCAGCCCTGGCAAAGGCAGATGGGGGGGCACCCTCACAGCCGAACGGTGAACCCGAACACACGCAGGCCCAAATGGGCGCAGTTCGGCTACGTTCACGCGGGACTCTCCTAATGCCGCCACTTCGCCAGATCCTCCGTGCCCGCTGAGCCCTTTCCTGCTGAGTCCCTCCCCCCCGACCCCGGGGCCCTGGAGACGGTTCCGCGCGAGTCGTTCTCCACAGCGCCGCTGGCGCCGATGGACATCACTCTCAGCAGCTCCCTGCCGCTGACGGCTCGCTTTTCGGCGCCGCTCGCATCTGTTGGGTCCGGGGCCCCTGTTGCCCAGCCCCCCGCCCCGCCAGCGGCACCCCCCGCTGATGGCCTGCCCCTCCAGCTGCCAGACCCCCTCTGGGCCCTGCTGGCCCGCCATCAGCTCCTGCTTCCCCTCCTGCGTCAAACCCTGATCGCGAAGGCCGTGACAGATGTGACGTTGAGTGAGGAGGAGCAGCAGCAAGCCAAAAAGCTCTGGTTGCAGCAGAAAGCGATTCAATCGCCGGAGCAGCTCCAGAGCCACCTGAGCAACCACGCCATGACGGAGGCCGACGCCCTCTGGCAGGCGGAATTGCCCGTGCGCATCCGCCATCACAGCCACGACCAGTTTCTGCATCGTGCGGAGCAGCGTTTTCTCAGCCGCAAGCAGCAGCTCGACATCGTGATCTACAGCCTGCTGCGCGTGCGGGGGGAAGGCCTGGCCCATGAGCTCTACCTGCGCATCGCCGAGGGGGAGGCCGACTTCGCCGAGCTGGCGACCTCCTATGCGGAGGGGCCGGAACAGGCCACCCGGGGCGTGGTGGGACCTGTGCCCCTGCTGCAGGCCCACCCGATCCTCGCCAACGTGTTGCGCACCAGCCAGCCGGGGGAGTTGCGGCCGCCATTCGCTATTGAGCAATGGTGGCTGGTGGTGAGGCTGGAATCGTTGCAGCCGGCCAGCTTTGATGACGCCATGCAAAACCGCATGACTCACGAACTCTTTGAGGAGTGGGTGGAAGAAGAGGTGCAGCGGCTGATCAAGGAACACCCAACAGCGCCATCTCTCTGAACACCATGGTTTCCACTTCCACCGACCAGCTCCAGAGCTGGCTGACCCTCGCTCCCTTCTCCCTTCTCTCCCCGCAGGCGCTTCGCCGCTTGGAGCTGGATGCTCAGCCGTTGCGCTTTGCCGAAGGACAGGCAATGAGCAGCGATGGAGCCATCAGCGCCCAGATTTTGGTGTTGATCGAGGGTGAGGCGCGGCTGTTGGCACAGCGGGGGGGGCGCCCCTTCACCCTCAAGAAGCTCGCTACGGGAGAAATCGTGGGTTTGGCCTCTCTGCTGCGCGCCGCCGCCTGCGAACAGGTCACCGCCGCCACGCCGGTGGTGGCGATGGCCGTCTCCGATGCCCTGGCACTGGATCTGTTTCGGCAGGAGGAAACCTTCCGTCAGTGGTGCACCACACATCTCTGGCTGGCGGAACTCCATGGCCTGCTGATGGGTCTGGAGGATCGCAACGCGACGGCCGAGCCCTTTGATCCGGCCCGTTGGCGACAACGACTGGAGCAGCTGGAGCGTCAGGCCCGCCTGATCCCGCCGGAGCAGGCATCCGGTGTGCGGGACGGGGAGATGCTCCAGCTGGCCAGCGGCAATGTGCCGGGTTTGGCCATCGGCAGCCGGTTGCGCTCTGGAGAGGCCCTGCCCCAACCCCTGCCACCCCTGCCCCTGCGCCGGAGCGCCTTGCCGGAAACGGCGCTGGCCGCGAAAACAAGATTTTTCGCGGCGCCGACGACCCCCGCCAGCGGTGGTGACCCGGAGACGGGAGCCAGCCTGCCCCAGCCCACCAGTCTCGATCTGGGCCAGGCCAGCCCCCAACGGAGCTTCACCCTGGTGCGCGCCAGCGGGGCCGTGGCGGAAACCTGCGCCTGCCTGCAGATGCTCGCCAAGGTGCTCAACCTGCCCTTCCGCCGCGATGCGGTGGAGAAGATGTTGCGGGAAAAGGTGGCGCAGGGCCAGCGGCCCAGCCTGCAACTCTGCGCCCAGATCGCTTCCCTGATGGGTCTGCTGGTCAGCGGCGCCCGGGTGCGGGGAGATGCGGTCACCCGACTGATCACCCCTGCCCTGGTGCCTTGGAAGGAGAGTTTCGCGATCCTGGTGAGCAGTCATGGCGGCGGCTGGACTCTGGCCTCCCCGCGGGACGGCTGGGTGCGCCTGACCCCGGCGGAAATCCACGCCACCTACCCCGAGGGACTGGAGCTGTTGTTGCTGGAGCGCAGCACCGCCACCCCGGAGCAACGCTTCGGGCCGGGCTGGTTCTGGCCGGCTCTGAAGCGCTACCGCGGGATGCTGCTCCAGGTGCTGCTGGCCTCGTTTGTGGTGCAGCTCTTCAGCCTCGCCAATCCCTTGTTGATCCAGGTGATCATCGACAAGGTGATTGCCCAGCGCAGCCTCGACACCCTGCAGATCCTCGGCATTGCGCTGGTGGTGGTGACCCTGATGGAGGGGGTGATCGGCATTCTGCGCACATACCTCTTCACCGACACCACCAATCGAATCGATCTGCGTCTGGGCGCCGAGGTGATCGACCATTTGCTGCGGCTGCCGCTGAATTATTTTGAACGCCGGCCCGTGGGTGAGCTGGGCACGCGCATTGCCGAGTTGGAGAAAATTCGCAACTTCCTCACTGGCCAGGCGTTGGTTACGGTTCTGGACGCATCCTTTTCGGTGATCTACATCGTTGTGATGGTGATCTACAGCTGGCTGCTCACTCTCATCGCCCTGGCGGTACTGCCGATTCAGATCGCCATCACCTTGGGCGGGGCACCGCTGTTTCGCCGTCAATACCGTCAAGCGGCGGAAGAAAATGCTCGCACTCAAAGCCATCTGGTGGAGGTGATCAGCGGCATCCAAACCGTGAAGGCACAAAATGTGGAAATGGTCAGCCGCTGGAAATGGCAAGACTTATACAGCAGATACATCTCCCGCACCTTCGACAAGACAAAAACCGGCACCTTGCTCAATGAGAGCAGTCAGGTGTTGCAAAAACTCTCCCAGCTGCTGGTGCTCTGGGTTGGGGCGGGGATGGTGCTCAGGAGCGAGCTGACCCTGGGCCAATTGATCGCCTTCCGTATCATCAGCGGTTATGTCACCCAGCCCCTGTTACGGCTCTCTTCAATCTGGCAGAGCATCCAGGAATTGCGCGTGTCGTTTGAGCGACTTGCCGATGTGGTTGATACACCGGAAGAATCAAATGAGGCGGATAAAGCCAATATCCCCTTACCAGCAATTGAAGGAAAAGTGGTGTTTGAAAACGTCAACTTCTCCTTTGTTCCTGGTGCCGCTGAGGTGCTCAGCATGGTCAACCTGACGATTGAACCCGGCACCTTTGTCGGCGTAGTGGGTCAGAGCGGCAGTGGCAAGAGCACATTGATGAAACTACTGCCCCGCCTCTATGCCCCCAGCAGCGGTCGCATCCTGGTGGATCATTACGACATCTCCAAAGTAGAGCTCTATTCCCTGCGGCGTCAGATTGGCATTGTGCCCCAGGAACCCCTGCTCTTCTCCGGCACGATCAGTGAAAACATCGCCCTCACCAATCCGGAGGCCAGCAGCGAGTCGATTGTGTCAGCGGCCAAGATCGCCGCCGCCCATGCCTTCATCATGGAGTTGCCGGCTGGCTACAGCACGCCCGTGGGCGAGCGGGGCGCCTCCCTCTCGGGGGGTCAGCGCCAACGCATCGCCATCGCCCGCACCCTACTGGCTCGGCCCCGGCTGATGGTGCTCGATGAAGCCACCAGCGCCCTCGATTACGACACGGAGCGCCAGGTGTGCGACAACTTGCGTGAAGCGATGAAGGGCTGCACGGTGTTTTTCATCACCCACCGGTTGAGCACCATTCGCCGCGCCGATCGCATCATCATGCTCCACCAGGGAGCCCTGGTGGAATCCGGCAGCCACGATGAGCTGATGGCCCTGCGGGGTCGCTATTTCGCCCTTTATCGCCAGCAAGAGGCCACCTGATGATCACTCCCCTCGTTCCTCCCCCTGAAGATCCGCGCTCCAAGTCGCAAGACAACGGCCAGGATCGTCTCTTCGCTGTCGGTGAGAGCGAAGAGGTGGTGCTGCGACAGTCGCGCTTCTGGGCGCGAAGCATCACCTGGACCCTGATGGGCGTGACGGTCTTTGGTCTGGGCTGGTTGGCCCTGGCCAAAACCGAGGAGATCGTCACTGCGCCAGGGAAACTTGAGCCCCTGGGCGTCGTAAAGGAGATCCGCATGCCTGTCGGCGGTGTGGTCGATGTGATCCTGGTGAAGGAGGGAGAGCAGGTGCGCAAGGGTCAGGTGTTGATGCGGCTTGACACCGAAGCCACCAAAGATCGCCAGCAGAGTTTGCTCAGCAGCATTGCGTTCAAGCAGCAACAATTGCTGTTGAAGGTCGAAGAATTGAAGCGCTACCTAGATGTGAATGATACCGAACAGCGCATGCTCATGCGCAGCCTTTCCTTGGAGCAGGAGGTGTTGAATCGCTTGGAGGTGCTCAACCGGGAGGGTGCTACAGCGGAGTTGCAGTTCCTCACCCAGCGCAACAAGGTACAGGAAGTCGCCAGCAAGCTGGAGGAGGCGAAAGTAGAACGGCTGCGGCAGTTGGCCATCCTCGGCCAAGGGATCCGTCAGCTGCAGACGGAACTGGCAGATTTGCGCAGCAAGCTGATTGAAAACAACGTCAACCTCCGCTACCAGGCCCTGACTTCACCCGTGGATGGCGTGGTGTTTGAACTCAAGCCAAAGGCCAAGGGATTTGTAGCGCAAACGAGTGAGCCGGTGCTCAAAGTGGTGCCAAATGACACCTTGGAGGCCCGCGTCGAGGTGCCAAGCAAGGACATTGGCTTTGTGAGTGTCGAAAAACCGGCTGACATCAGTATTGATTCTTTCCCCTCTTCTGATTTCGGCGTGATCAGGGGGCGGGTACGGCGCATCGGCTCCGATGCCCTGCCGCCGGATCAGCTGAAGAACTTCTACCGCGTTCCCGTCGACATCGCCCTCAACACGCAGACGCTGCAGCTGAAGGATGGCACCAGGTTGCCTTTGCAGGTGGGGATGTCGATCACGGCAAACGTGAAGCTGCGCAAGGTCACCTACCTGCAGTTGCTGCTGAGTGATTTCAAAAACAAAGCCGACGCCCTCCGCCGCATCTGAGCCGCCCGTCCTAACGCCGCCATGACCATTCCGTCCGTGCCTGAATCCAGGCCCAGGCCACGATCCGCCGCAGAGCTCGCGGCCTTTGTTTCGCCCTCCACCGCCCAGGTCGCCGAGATGCCGCCCTCCACAGACGAAGCGAACCAGGTGCCGCCAGCGATCGCCCGCTGGGTGAAGAGCGAGTGCGGACAAGCCAAGTATCTGGAGCTGGCCCGCCAACGCGGGCCCGGGGCCCGGCTGCGGCGCTGGTGGTTTGTGGTGATCGCCGCCCTGCGGGATTGGCGCTTGCCCCCACCCGCCGTGGCCCGCAGGTAGGCCTCCTGTCGCGGCACAGCTCGATTGCTTCACTCACCGGCTGCCGATGTCGCTTTCCGTACGCAAGGCGGTCCGAGCCACCCGGTTGACCAGCCACACCACCGCCAGGGTGGCCACAACGCCGAGCAATCGCATGCCCCAGGTGAGGGGATCGGCCTCGCCGCTGAGCACCGTGTGGAAGCGAGCCACATCCCCCGCCAGGGCACCAAGGCCGCAGAACAGGATTGTGCCCGGCAGGATGCCGATCAAGCCAAGGCTGTAGTCGCGCCAGCTCACCTCACTGAGACCGTAGGCGAGGTTGAGCAGGCTGAAGGGAAAGGCTGGCGAGAGGCGCGTCAGCAACACCAGCCGCAAGCCCTCTCGGCTGACAGCCTGCTCCACGGCACGCAGCTTGGGAGCCGCCTGCAAACGGCGCCGGGCCCAGTCCCGCAACCAGGTGCGCCCCAACAGAAACACCAGAAGCGCACCGAGGGACGCCCCCACAAACACAACCGCGCTTCCCCACCAGGTGCCGTAGAGCGCGCCAGCCAGCATCGACGCCCACACCCCTGGCAATAGCAGCGTCACCCAAAGGGCGTAGAGGGGAATGAACAGCAGGGCGCCGAGCGGACTGCGCAGCAGCGGCAGGGACGCCTCCAACCAGGTGCTGGGATCCAACTGGACCAGTGGCAGGCGGCGATGGCAAACCTAATGCCCTGTGGCACAACTGGAGAGGCTCGGGCCTGACCTCTCGGGTCTGACCAAGGAGAGGCTTGCAGATGAGCTCTCTCACCTGGACCGGTCAGCAGCGACACGATCCACACGGATCCCAGGGCTGCCTCAAGGTCAAGTTGAGATCCCACAAGTGGAACTGAAGAACGCAGACCGTCCTGGCTGGGCACAAATGACGACGGGTCTGTCGATGAACAGGCGCCCTGATCCCCAGCTTCCACAGGACTTTTGGTCAGCCC
>JBKDSV010000138.1:0-66689 GCA_046340795.1 Cyanobacteriota bacterium
CAGGGCCAGGTAGGCGCAGGGGAAGAGCAACAGACCAGACCAGCCGACAAAAACGAAGCGGTCGCGCTTGAGCCAGTCATCGAGGATGTCGAACCATCCCCGAGACGCTGGCGCGCGTCCTACAGCGATCGTCATGGGAAGCAGCTTTACGAAGCTTTACGTTTTGCATCGTAAGGGGCGGCGGGCTTGACCCGCGTCCACCGGGCCGCCCTCCCCGACAAATGAGTAAATATGCCTAGTACCCCTTCCCCCGGGTTCCGAGCCGCCTTCCGTCAGAGTGGCGGCGAGCCCCTTTCCGCCATGTACGTCGTCGAGCTGTCCCTCCGCCTCACTCCCATGCCCATTGCCGTGCAGCGCAAGGAGCTGGAGGCGGCCGAGGGTCTCTATGAAGAAGTTGGTCGTGCCATCGAGAGCGGCTCGCCAAAGCTGCTGGAGCTTCGCTGTGAGAAGGATCCCCACAAGCGCATTCGTCTGCTGACCGCCGAGGTGGTGGCTGTTCAGATCTATGAGAAATCCACCATTGGTGGCAGCGGCAAACGGCCCGGCTTCAGTTTTGAGGCCTGAGACCACCATGACAATGCCCGCCTCCGGGCTCCCCCCTCCCCTGGTCGTCGAGGCGATTGACTTCGGCTGGAGCCCGGAGCGTCCGATCCTGCGGGGATGCTCTCTGCGGATTCCTGCTCCCGGTCTTTGGATGCTTGTGGGCAGCAATGGCAGTGGCAAGAGCACCCTGCTGCGGCTGATTGCCGGGTTGTTGACGCCTGGTGGTGGAAGGATTCTCACTCCTCTGCGAGCCGCCTTGGTGTTTCAGAATCCTGACCATCAATTGCTCATGCCCACCTGCGGCACCGACCTGCGGCTCGGCCTGCCGCCGGCTCTCAGCCATCGTCAGGCCAGGGAGCGGATTGAGGTCCTGCTCGAGCAGGTGGGTCTGCAAGGGCTGGCCCAGAGACCCATTCACACTCTCAGCGGCGGACAAAAACAGCGTTTGGCCATCGCGGGTGCCCTGGCCGCGGAAGCCAGCCTTCTGCTCCTCGACGAGCCCACCGCCTTGCTGGATCCCGACAGCCAGGGGGATGTGCTGGCGCTGATCCGCGCGCTTTGCAGGCGCCAACCGTCTCCGCTGACGGCGCTCTGGGTCACCCACAGGCTGGAAGAGCTCTGCCAGGCGGATGGGGCCGCCCGCATGGAACGGGGCAGCGCGGGGTCATGGCAAAGCGGTGCCAGCCTGGCCCGTCAGCTCAGCCCCTTGCCCACGGGCAGGGGTGCCGGGTAAGGTCAATTGTCCCGATCAAGGGATGTCATTCCTCGGTAGCTCAGCGGTAGAGCGGTCGGCTGTTAACCGATTGGTCGCAGGTTCGAATCCCGCCCGGGGAGTTTTTGAAACCACACACTTCACCAGGTGAGCTTCGACCTCGCCCGAAGGGGGAGTTGCAAGGAAAATTTACAAAAAGCCCTTTTTCTTCACGCGAGCCTGCGAATGCCTGCAGAATGACCCCGCAGTCTGGCTTTCCCCATCGCGGCAGTCCATATCCCGCGATTCTTGCTGGTCCAGCCTTCTTCTTCCCGCACTCTGCCGTCCCTTGTGATGAAACCCTGCATTCTTCTCGTTGAGGATGACAGCGACATGCGTGACTTGGTGGCTGGCCACCTCGAGCATGGTGGTTTCAATGTGCAGCGCGCGGAAGATGGAATCAAAGGTCAGGCCCTGGCACTGCAATACAGCCCGGACGTGATCTTGCTCGATCTGATGCTGCCGAAAGTGGATGGTTTGACCCTTTGTCAGCGCCTGCGCCGTGATGAGCGCACCGCCCGGATTCCCATCCTGATGCTGACCGCCCTCGGGGGTACCAAGGACAAGGTGAGTGGCTTCAATTCCGGTGCCGACGACTACCTCACCAAGCCCTTTGACCTCGAAGAGCTGATGGTGCGGGTGAAGGCGCTGCTGCGACGCAGCGAACGGGCGCCCCTCTCCACCAAGCACAACGAAATCCTCAGCTACTCCTGCCTCACCCTGGTGCCTGTGCGCTTTGAAGCCATCTGGTTTGACCAGCCGGTGCGACTCACCCACCTGGAATTCGAACTGCTTCATTGTCTGCTGCAGCGCCATGGTCAAACGGTCGCCCCCTCCTTGATCCTCAAGGAGGTGTGGGGCTACGAGCCCGATGACGACATCGAAACCATCCGCGTGCATGTGCGTCACCTGCGCACCAAGCTGGAGCCCGATCCCCGCAAGCCTCGCTTCATCAAAACGGTGTATGGAGCCGGCTACTGCCTTGAGCTGCCGACGGATGCCCAGCTCAAGGAACTGAGTCCCCTGGTGGCGCGCGCCCGCCAGGCCCAGAGCGCGGCCAAGGCCGCCAATCCCGCCACACCCTGATCCACACCCCGGCCCTCAGGTGTCTGGCAGACGGGCCAGATCCAGCAGGGTGACTTCCCAGGCCAAGCGCGGTTGCACGTGGCTCAACAGATGGTTGCGCAACCTCTCCAGGCGGGTCACGTGACGGGGATCCCGGTGACGTCGCCAGAGTCCGTTTTGCCACCACTGCAGCAGCCAGAGCTGCTGCTCCCCATCCAACTCTTCGCTGATCTCCCGCGCCAAGTCCAGGGCCGCCAAGGGGTTGGTCGACAGCGCGTCAAGACGATCGACCAACCCCTCCGGCAGCAGATTCCATTGACGACGGTGGGCCAGGAGCGCCCCCGGAGACCCCGCGGCCATGCTGAGGAGTTCCTCTGGGTCCCGCCGTGGCGGGGTGTCATCAGCCGTGACCGCAGGCTCTCCTCGGCTGAGCACCACGTCCATCTGGTCAGCGGACAGAGGAAGAAAAGGGACCCATTGACAGCGGGAGCGGATGGTGACAAGGAGCCGCTCCGGGGCGGCGCTGTTCAGAAGCAACAGGCCATCGCCTGGTTCCTCCAGGGTTTTCAGCAGGGCGTTGGCCGCGGCCTCGGCCATGGCTTCGACGGCTTCGATCACCACCAGGGGGCGGGCGGATTCGATCGGGCGACGTCCCAGAAAGCGACTCACCTCCCGCACCTGCTCCAGTCGGATCTGGGGAGGGGTGCGTCGGCTCACCCCCAGCGCTTCCGCCTCAGAGGCAGGCACCAGCTGCCCCTGATGCAGGAAGGTGGGCTCCTGCCAGAGCAAGTCGGCCACGTTGCCCTGAGCCAGACGCCGCCGCAGCCCTGGATCCCCTTTCCCTCCGCTGATCACCCCTTCGAGGAAGCGTCGCGCCGCCAGCCGGCGACCCACCCCCTCCGGTCCGGCAAAGAGATAGGCCGGCGCCAGCCTGCCGCTCTGGAGTGCGGCACGCAGCAGGCGCACCGCCAGAGCGTGGCCCACCAGATCGGCAAACAGGTTGTCGTCAGCCATGGAGGCTGGGCAGGGGATCGGCCGCCGCAAAGCGTTCCAGCACGGCCTGGCGGCATCGTTCGCTGACGACGGCGGGCTCTCCCGTGGCGTCCACCCGCCACCAGGCCGCCCCAGCGGCCAGCGCCTGGAATCCCTTGTGCACCCGCGCCAGAAAAGCCTCCCCCGCCGCTTCGATGCGATCCCCCCCCCGCCGATGGCGCAGGCGTCGCAGGGCCTCCTCCAGGGGCAGGTCCAGCCACAGGGTGAGGTCGGGCTGCAGACCAGCCGTGGCGAACCGCTCCAGTTGGCGAATGGCCTCCAGGGGCAGGCCGCGGCCATGGCCTTGGTAGGCCTCCGTGGAACCGCTGTAGCGATCGGAGAGCACCCAGTGGCCTGCCGCCAGGGAGGGGGCGACGCGCTCCCCCACGTGTTGGGCCCGATCGGCGGCGTAGAGCAGCAGCTCCGCCCGTTCTCCCGGCACCTGGTGGGCTGGCGGGTGCAGGAGCAGGTCGCGCAGGGCCTCGCCAAAGGCCGTTCCCCCCGGCTCCCGGGTGACCAGCAGCTCCCGCTGGCGCGGGATCAAGCCACTCCTGGGCAACCACTCCTGAAGCGCTTGGATCTGGGTGGTTTTGCCGGAGCCATCGATGCCCTCCAGCACCAGAAAACGTCCCCTAGTGGCCATGGCTCAGAACGGTGGACGGGGCTTGGGCCCGTTGCAACAGAAGGGCGTTGACCACAACCGTGATGGAGCTCAAGGCCATCAGCAGGGCAGCCAGGGAGGGCGTGAGACGCAAGGCAAAAGCAGGTAGCAGGGCTCCAGCCGCGATCGGCAGCACGATCAGGTTGTAGCCAAAGGCCCAAAACAAGTTCTGACGCACTTTCGCCATCGTTTCCCGCGCCAGCGTGAGGGCTTTCACCACCTCCATCAACCGGTCTCCCATCACCACCACTGCGGCGGAATCCTGGGCGATCTGGGTGCCCGTGCCCACCGCGATGCCCAAATCGGCGGCAGCCAAGGCCGGGGCATCGTTGATGCCATCGCCCACCATCGCCACCGGACCGCGCTGGCGCCAGCGGGCCAGGGCTTCCACCTTCTGTTCAGGCCGCAGGCTCCAGGCCACATCCTCTTCTTGGAGTCCAAGCAGGGAGGCCAGGTGGCGCACGCTGGCCTCCCGATCGCCACTCAGCAGGCCCACCGCCAGCCCCTGCTCCCGCAGCGACCGCACCGCCCGCGCGGCGTCCGCCCGCGGCTGATCCTCAATGGCGATCATCCCCAGCAGCCGTTGGCCTTGCCCAACGCCGATCAGGGTCGCTTGCGCGAAGGGGGCGCTGGCCAGGACCGCTTCGGCGGCGGGGGGAAGGGGCAGGCCCCGCTCCAGCAACCAGGGCAGGCGTCCCACCAGGAGCGGGTCGGCCAGGCCCGCCAGCCGGCCTTCGATCCCTTGGCCCGGATAGGTGCGGCTGTCGTCCACGGTCAAGAGCGGCAGGGCCCTGTGCTGGGCCTCCTGGAGCAGGGCATGGGCCAGGGGATGGCGGCTGTGCTGTTCCAAGCTGGCCGCCAGTTGCAGCATCCAGAGAGTCTCCACGCCGGCCCGTCCGTCGGGTTCGTTCGCCACGGGGAAGGGCTCCAGGGCGGTCACCAAGGGCCGGCCGACCGTCAGGGTGCCGGTCTTGTCAAACACGATGGCGCCGAGACGGGACGCCATCTCAATGGCATCGCCGCCGCGGAACAACACGCCCGAACGGGCCGCGATGGCGCTGCCAACACTGATCGCTGTGGGTGTCGCCAGGCCGAGGGCGCAGGGGCAGGCGACCACAAGCACGGCGATCGCCAGCTGGAGAGAGAGGCTGAAGGCCGTCATCTCAGCGGCCATCGCTCCGTGCCCCGAGTGGCCCATCGTTCCTGTCACCGTCGGCTGGAGCACCCAAGGCCAGAGGGTTGTGCCCCACAACCACCAAAACAAAAAGGTGGCCGCCGCCAGGGCGAGCACCACTTGGGTGAAGCGACCGGCTACCCGATCAGCCAAACCTTGAATGGGGGCCTTGCGGGCCTGGGCCGTTTCCACCAACCGGACGATGCGGGCAATGGCTGTTTGATGACCGCAGCGCCGGGCTTCCACCACCAAAGGAGTCTCCAGGTTCAGGCAGCCCGCCTCCAGCTCGGAGCCGGCCTCAGCCTCCAGGGGGAGAGGCTCGCCCGTCAAGACTGAACGGTCGACGGCGGACGAGCCGCTGAGCACTACTCCGTCGACAGGAAGGCGATCCCCCGGCAGCACCAGCAGACGATCGCCCGGCCGCAGTCCACCCGACCGCACCTTGCGCGGGGGGCCGCCATCCATCACCAACAGGGCCTCATTGGGCTGGAGCGAGGCCAATTCCTCGATGGCCCGGCAACTGCGCCAGCGAGCCCGCTCCTCCAAAAACCGGCCCGCCAGGACAAAGCCCAGCAACATGACGGGTTCGTTGAAAAAACAGGGCAGATGGCTGGCAGGCCAGATCCACCCCACCAGGCTGGCCAGGTAGGCGCTGCCCATGCCCAGACCCACCAGGCTGTCCATGCTGGGATGGCCCGCCCGGGCGGTGCGCAACCCGCTGAAGAGGATGGATCGGCCTGGTCCAGCCAAAGCGACGGTGGCGATCAGGCCATGGAACCAGGGCGCCTGAAGCACCCCGAGGGGACTGGGCCAAACGTCGGCATCCGCCTCAGCCCAATGGCCCAGGCTGGAGAGCAACACCAACAGCAACGCGGTGATCAGCTGGCGCCAGTGCTGCCACCAGCTTTGTTGCCGCAGCTGCTCCTGGCGGTTGAGCAAGACACTGCCCTCCTCCCGCGGCTGCGCCTGAAACCCCAAGCTCTGCAGACTCCTGAGCAGGGGCTCGATGCCATCGGCGCCTGGCTCCAGGTCAACCCAGGCGGTGCGGGTGAGCAGATTCACACTGGCCTGTCGCACGCCGGGCTGCTGTTGCAGGCGTTGTTCCACCGCCCGCAGGCAGCTGCCGCATTTCATTCCTTCCACATCCAGCAGCACGCCACAGCCGGCGCTCGACGGCGGCGCCGTCGAGCCGGGAGCGACCGCCGCTGTCACGGAGCCGCTGGAGGGGGAGGGCACGGGGCAGGCTGAGGACGGGATCCTCAGCCTAGGCATCCCAGGCGAAGGCCCACAGGCCGGTGGTCTCAACAGGCAGGATGGTTGAACGATTTCCTCAGGCGCCGTGCCCCGCTCCCAGCGCAACGACAACTTCATCGACAAGAGTTTCACGGTGATGGCAGACCTGATCGTGAAGCTGCTGCCGATCGATGCCAAGTCCAAGGAAGCTTACGTTTATTATCGGGATGGCCTGTCCGCCCAGAATGATGGTGATTATGCGGAAGCTCTGCAAAACTATGAAGAAGCACTGAGACTTGAAGAGAACGTTACCGATCGCGCGGAGATTCTCAAGAATATGGCGATCATCTTCATGAGCACGGGCGATGAGGAGAAATCGCTGGATTACTACAGTCAGTCCCTGGAGGCCAATCCCAACTCCCCCTCGTGTCTCAAGAACATGGGCCTGATTTATGAAAAGTGGGGTCGCATCGCCGAAGAGGATGGTGACCAGGACAGTGCCGATCGATGGTTTGACCTCGCGGCCCAGCACTGGGGCAAGGCGGTGCGCCTGTATCCAGGCGGATATCTCGATATTGAAAACTGGTTGAAAAGCTCTGGTCGCAGCACTGTGGATGTGTATTTTTAGTCGGCGTTTGATACCGCCAAGGCCTGCACCAGCGCCTCGGCCAGGGTCGACGATTCCAGCAGTTCCAGGCCCGGGCTCGACCCGAGGCCGAACCCGCCCCCCTTGGGCACCACGGCGCGCGTGAATCCCAGGCGCGCGCTTTCCTGCAGCCGCAGCTCCAGTTGCCCCACGGGCCGCAGCTGGCCTCCCAGCCCCAGCTCTCCGATCAGCACGGTTGCCGGTGGCAAGGTCAGGTCGCGATAGCTGGCCACCACGGCTGCGGCCACCCCCAGATCGGCCGCCGGTTCCTCCACCTGCAGGCCGCCGGCCACGGCGAGGTAGCAGTCGAATCGGGAGAGGGGCAGCCCCAGATGTTTTTCAATCACGGCCAGGATCTGATGCAAGCGGTTGGTGCCGACGCCCGTGGCCGTGCGCCGCGGACTGGCGTAGCTGGTGGGACTCACCAGGGCTTGCAGCTCGACCACCAAGGGGCGGGTGCCCTCAAAAGCCACGATCGTGGCGGTGCCGGGGCTGGGCTGACCGCCGCCGAGAAACAGCTCACTCGGATTCGTCACCTCCGCCAGTCCACCATCGCGCATTTCGAACACCCCCAGCTCATGGGTGGCACCGAAGCGATTTTTCACCGCCCGAAGCAGACGGTGGCTGGCAAACCGGTCGCCTTCGAAGGTCAGCACCGCGTCCACCAGGTGTTCCAAGACCTTCGGCCCCGCCAGCAGACCCTCCTTGGTGACATGCCCGACCAGCAGCAGGGCCGCCCCCTGGCGCTTGGCCAGCCGTTGCAGGGCCGCCGCGCACTCCCGCACCTGGGCCACCGTGCCGGGGGCGCTGCTGAGGGTGGTGTCATGGAGGGCTTGGATGCTGTCGATGATGGCCACTGCGGGCCGGAGCGCGTCTAGTTCCTCCAGCACCTGCTCCAAGTCGGTTTCCGCCAGCAGCTGGAGCGTGGCTCCAGGAGGGCTCTGGCCGCCGCCCGCCGCCGCCGGGGCGTTCGTCTCCTCTGCCGACCGGGGAGCCAGGCGGCGCCAGCGCAGCCGCACCTGCTGGGCCGATTCTTCCGCGCTCACATAGAGCACGCTGGCATGGCCAGCCATGGTCTGGGCCACCTGCAGAAGAAGGGTCGACTTGCCGATGCCTGGATCTCCCCCCAGGAGCACCAGAGCCCCGGGCACCAGTCCCCCCCCCAGCACCCGGTCAAATTCGCCAAAGCCTGTGCCGAGGCGCACGAGGGGCTGGGTTCCAGACGCGTGGATCGGCGTGGAGCGCCAGGGGGCCGGTGTCCTGGCCGCCCCCCCGCCCGCCGGGGAGGGGCGGAGACGTTCCGTGCGCCCGTCCCGCACCGTTGCGGGCTGTTCCACAAGGGAGTTCCAACTGCCACAGGCGGCACAACGGCCAAAAAACTGGCGACTCTGCGCGCCACAGGTCTGGCAGAGGTAGAGGGAGGCGGAACGGGCCACGGTGGATTTGTGAAGAAAGATGGCTGTCTCTGAACAGGGGGGCCTCAGACCTTTTCAGTAGTTCCGTTCCGTTGTACTTGCTGCGCCCTGGCGATGACGGCGACCTCCCCGGCCAAAGAAACGATCCTTGTTGTGGATGACGAGGCCAGCATTCGCAGGATTTTGGAGACACGTCTGTCGATGATCGGCTATCAGGTGCTCACGGCCTGCGATGGCGAGGAGGCCCTGGAAACCTTCCATCGCTCCCATCCTGACCTGGTGGTGCTCGACGTGATGATGCCCAAGCTTGATGGCTATGGCGTTTGCCAGGAGCTCCGCAAGGAATCGGATGTGCCGATCGTCATGCTCACCGCCCTCGGCGATGTGGCGGATCGCATCACCGGCTTGGAGCTCGGCGCCGACGACTACGTGGTGAAGCCCTTCAGCCCGAAGGAGCTGGAAGCCCGCATTCGCTGCGTGCTGCGGCGGGTGGAGAAGGAGCAGGTGGCGGGCATCCCCAACTCCGGCGTCATCCAGGTGGCGGATCTGCGCATCGACACCAACAAGCGGCAGGTGTACAGGGGGGAGGAGCGCATCCGGCTGACCGGCATGGAGTTCAGCCTGCTTGAACTGCTGGTGAGCCGGTCGGGTGAGCCCTTCAGCCGTGGCGAGATCCTCAAGGAGGTCTGGGGCTACACCCCCGAGCGGCACGTCGATACCCGTGTCGTGGATGTTCACATCTCCAGGCTGCGTTCCAAACTGGAGGATGATCCTGCCAACCCCGAGCTGATTCTCACGGCCCGGGGCACTGGCTATCTCTTCCAGCGCATCGTTGACTCCGTTGCCTCCGAAGGACCCTGACCACCTTCCCTCCCCCGGGCGCCAGGCTGTGAGCCGGCGTCAACGGCAGAACCGCACCATCCGCCGGTTGGTGATCTGGTACAAGCGAAACGCAGCCGTCACCAGCTTGGTGGACACGGCCAGCGCCGCCGGATCCGTGGCCGGCGCGGCCACCTCCATGGCCGGCAGTGTCGCTGGCACCGTTCTCCAACCCCTCGTGCTCGATCCTCTGCGGCGGCTGCAGCTGGGGTCCGGGGGGGGCGAAGACTGGCCCGTCATCGACGATCGGGATCGGTTGTGGGTTGCCGTCGACGGAATGGGAGGAGACAACGCTCCGGGTCCCATCCTGGAGGGTTGCCTGCGGGCTGTTCGGCTGCTGCCGCTGCGCATCCGCTTCGTGGCCGAGCACGAGCCCCTGCGGCAGGCGGTGGCCAGCCTCGGCCTGGAGCAAGACCTCCAGGAGGCCCAGGCCCGCGGCCTGCTCCAGCTGGTGCCCAGCGGCCAGTCCGTGGGCATGGACGAGGAGGCCACCGTGGTGCGCCGCAAACGCGATGCCAGCATCAACATGGCGATGGACCTGGTGAAGTCCGGCCAGGCCATGGCCGTGTATTCCGCCGGCAACTCCGGAGCCGTGATGGCTTCCGCCATCTTTCGTCTCGGGCGGCTGCGGGGGATTGAACGTCCGGCCATCGGCGCCCTGTTCCCCACCAAGAACCCGGCGGAGCAGGTGCTGGTGCTCGACGTAGGGGCCAACACTGACTGCAAGCCCGCCTGGCTCCATCAGTTCGCCCTGCTGGGCATGATCTACAGCCGGGACGTGCTGCAGGTGGCCAGCCCGCGGGTGGGATTGCTCAACATCGGAGAGGAGGAGTGCAAGGGCAACGACCTGGCTCTTAAAACCCATCCCCTGCTGATGGCCGATCCCCGCTTGTGCTTCGCCGGCAATTGCGAGGGACGGGATGTGCTCTCCGGCCGGTTTGACGTGGTGGTGTGCGACGGATTCACCGGCAATGTGCTGCTGAAGTTTCTGGAGTCGGTGGGCAGCGTGCTGCTTGACGTCCTGCGGGCCGAACTCCCCCGGGGCCGGCGGGGCAAGGTGGGATCTGCCTTCCTGCGCAGCAATCTGGTGCGCATCAAAAAACGCCTTGACCACGCCGAGCATGGCGGCGCCCTCCTCCTCGGCGTTGACGGCGTCTGTGTGATCGGCCACGGCAGCAGCAAGGCGCTCTCGGTCGTGAGCGCCCTGCGCCTGGCCCATTCCGCCGCCAGCCATCACGTGATGGAGGACCTCCATGCGCTCGGTGATGCGGCGGTTTCCGCGGCTGCCTGTGATTGACTGATCCGAACCGAGCGCCACGGGTGTCGGAGCACACTGTCAGCCCCCGCAGCCCCTCCGATCTTCGGGGGGTCGCCGTTGTCGGCTCAGGACGGGCCCTTCCCAGAACCAGCGTTGGCAATGACGCCTTGCGTGCCTTGGTCGACACCTCGGACGACTGGATTCGCAGTCGCACGGGGATTGCCTCCCGCCGACTAGCCGGGCCAGGCGAGACGGTGACGTCGATGGCAGCCGAAGCGGCCCAGGCCGCCCTGAGCCATGTCGGTTGGGAAGCCGATCAGCTTGATCTCATCGTGCTGGCCACCTCCAGCCCGGACGACCTCTTTGGCACCGCCCCAAGGGTGCAGGCGGCCCTGGGGGCCCGCCAGGCCGTGGCCTTCGATCTGACGGCAGCCTGCAGTGGCTTCCTCTTCGCCCTGGTCACCGCGGCCCAGTACATCCGCACCGGCAGTGTGCGCCGGGCTCTGGTGATTGGAGCCGACCAGCTCAGTCGCTGGGTGGATTGGAGTGATCGGCGCACGTGCGTGCTCTTCGGTGATGGGGCGGGTGCCGTGGCGCTGGAGGCTTGTGCCGGGGAGAACGACGACTTGCTGGCCTTTCGTCTTCGCTCCGATGGCAGCCGCAATGCCTGTCTGACCTTGGCTCAGCTGGAGCATTCCAGGCCGTCGCAGGCTGGTTTCAGCACCCAGGAGGGAGGCTTTCAGCCCATCTTCATGAACGGCCAGGAGGTGTACAAATTTGCCGTGCGCGAGGTGCCGATCGTGTTGGCCGAGGCGCTGCGGTCCGCGGGTCTGGAAGCCCGGCAGATGGATTGGCTCCTGCTGCACCAGGCCAATCAGCGGATTCTTGATGCGGTGGCCGAGCGCTTCTCCGTGCCCAGGGAACGGGTGCTCAGCAATCTCGAGTTTTACGGCAACACCTCAGCGGCCACCATCCCGTTGATGTTGGATGAGGCCGTGCGTGACAGACGGGTTCAGCCTGGCCACCTCCTGGCCACCAGCGGGTTTGGCGCCGGTTTGAGTTGGGGGGCCGCGGTGCTGCGCTGGAGCGGCCCTTCGGCGTTCTCCCCTCCCGCTTCGGCCTCCACGTAGTCTCCAAGCCCATTCACGCATTTGAGTTCCATGGCTGTTGCCTGGGTGTTTCCGGGGCAGGGTTCGCAGAAGGCGGGCATGGCCGACGCCGTTCTCTCCCTCCCTGGGGCGCGTCAGCGCTTCGCCCTCGCTTCTGAACACCTGGGCCGCGACCTTCTGGCCATCTGCTCCGCCAGCGCGTCTGGCGAGGGGCTGCTGAACCTCAACGACACCCGCAATACCCAGCCGGCCCTCTATGGGGTGGAGAGCCTTCTGGTGGATGCCCTGCAGGCCCAGGGGCGTCGCCCCGCCCTGGTGGCGGGCCACAGCCTTGGGGAGTTGGTGGCCCTCTACGCGGCGGGCGTGTTTGACGCCGAGACGGGCCTGTCTTTGATGCAGCGCCGTAGCGAGCTGATGGCGGCAGCCGGTGGCGGGGCCATGACCGCCGTCATCGGCTTTGATGCCCACCAGCTTCACGATCTGGTGGCGGCTACAGAGGGGGGGGTGATCGCCAACGACAACAGCGAGGGGCAGGTGGTGCTCTCGGGCACCCCGGAGGCGGTGGCGGCGGTGAGCGGAGCCCTCCGCTGCAAGCGCGCCAAGCCCCTTGCCGTGTCAGGAGCCTTCCACTCTCCTTTCATGGCGGAGGCCGCCGCGCTCTTTGCCAGTGAGCTGGAGCGGGTGCCCTTTGCGGATGCCGTGGTGCCGGTGTTGAGCAACACAGATCCCACCCCTGAGCGGGGTGGAGAGGCGCTCAAGGCCAGGCTGACTCGGCAGATGACCAGTGGTGTCCGCTGGCGCGAGACCATGGCCTGCTTGCCGCGGCAAGGCATCCGCACGGCCGTGGAGATCGGCCCGGGCACCGTGCTCAGCGGCCTGATCAAACGGGCTTGTCCAGGTCTTGAGACCGCCCAGGTGTCCAGTTCAGCCGATGTGGGTCTGTGAAGCGCTCTGTTCTCTCCCACGCGCCCGAACCGACGCTGCCCTATCTGCTGTTGTGCTGGTTGATGGTGGTGCCGGTGTTTCGCCTCCTCCTGCGAGGCCGTGCCACCGGGCTCGCCAACGTGCCAACCCGAGGAGGGCTGGTGGTGGTGGCCAATCACGGCTCCCACCTGGATCCGCCGATCCTTGGTTGCGCTCTGCGCCGGCCCGTGGCTTTCATGGCCAAGGAGGAGCTGTTTCGCGTGCCCCTGCTGGGGCCTCTCATTCGTTCTTGCGGCGCCTATCCCGTGGCCCGCGGGGCCAGCGACCTGCGGGCGGTGCGCGCCGCCTGTCAGCGGATCAAGGAGGGTTGGGCGACGGGGGTGTTCCTGGATGGCACCCGCCAGGAGGATGGCCGTGTGAACTTGCCCCATGAGGGTGCGGCCTTCCTGGCGGCTCGCATGGGCGTGCCCCTGCTGCCAGTGGCGATTATCAACAGCCATCGCGCCCTGGGCCCTGGCTCGGGGCGTCTGCGGCTGGTGCCGGTGCATGTGCGCATCGGTGCGCCGATCCCGCCCCCCGTCTCCACCCGCAGCGCGGATCTGAAGGCCGCTACGGCGGCCCTGCAGGCGGAAATCAACCGTTTGCTCGATGAGGGCCTGATCAAAACGCCCCTGTTCGCCGCAACCAAGGCACCAGCTCTGATCTCCCCCACATCCTCAGATCCCGGCCACTGAGCACCCACACCGCCGCCCGCAGACCATCCCCCCAGATTTTGGCGCGGCTTTCTGTGACGCAGGCCGACCCGCAGGGCACGGCGACGGGCGTCAGATGGATGCCCCGGCTGCCGGCCACGATCCGGCCCACCAACAGGGCGCGGGCCATGTGGTCTGTGCTGGTGACAAGGAGGGCGTGGCGAATGCGGGCCTGGTGCAGATCATCCACCAGGGAAGTGAAATTGGTCAGGGTGTCTCGCGCCCGGTAATCCAGCCGCACCTGATTCGCCGGCAGACCCTCCCGCTCGCGGAACAACCAGGTGGCGTATTCCGGGTTGGTGCCGCCGCTGACCACCACGGGCAGGCCATCGGAGCGAGCCAGGTGGGCAGCGACCCGCTCCCGATCCGCATCGCCCCCAAGCACCAGGATCAGCTGGGCCGGAGGTGGTGCTGGCCACCACAGGCCGCGGGAGAGGGCCACCAACGCCACCCCCGCCAGGCCGGTGGCCACCAAAGGCAGCCGCGAGGGCCGTCGCTGACGGCGACGGCCCTGACTCACGCTTGCTCCACCGGGCTGGTGGGGTAGAGGGGCACCACGCAGGACCAGGGGGCTGGTCGACCCGAATGCGCCGCCTCCTGGCTGAAGGCCAGCAGTTCTTCCGCGTCCCCCGGCAGGAGCGGCTGGGCGGCGTGATGGGCGTGGTCGCCCAGGGCCCGCGTCAGCGCGCTCGCGTTGGGCCAGAGGCGAGGAGGACAGAGCTCCGCCACGCCAGCGAGCGCCGTGACATCAGAGCGATAGAGCCCTGCCACCACACCATGGCGCGGCAGGTCATGGCTCAGGATCACGGACGTGCCGGCCGGCTCAGGCGCGAGCAGACGTCGGGCCATGAGATGAAAACTGCTGATGCCATCCAGCGGCAGATCCAGCTGCTGGGCCAGGGTGCGGGCCATGGCCACTGTCAAGCGCGTGCCCGTGAATCCCCCCGGCCCCGTGGCCACGGCCAGGCGGGCCAGCTGGGGCCAGGCCCGAGCTGGCAAGACTGCCTCCACGCAGGGCAGAAGGTGATGGGCCAATGCGCGTCCCAAGGGGAAGGCCTGCAGCGTCGCGGGACTCTCCGGCCGACCCAACGGTTGGAGGGCCACGCCAAGGCTGTCACTGGAGCTGTGGAGGGCCAGCAGCCAGCCTTCGCCCTGCTTCGGTTCAGCATCACGCACGCTCATGCCGGAATGGCCTCATCCGGCCGCAGACGCTGCCAGTGTCCCGGATCGGCGGAGAAGCTGTCACAGGCCCTGACATCCCACTCGATCCCCACCTCCCCGCCAGGCAGCTGGCGAATCTGGACATGCACCTGGGGCTGCTCCGGTCGAAAGGTCGGCCGGGGCGTGAGATGGGGCACTCCATGCTGCCGCTCCACCGCGTGGTAGGCCTGGCAGCGATTGATCCAGTGGCAATCGACGCAAATGCACATGCCGCCTGATCCAACGGACGGGGCCATTTTGGCGTGGGAGTCTTCGCCGCACCAGCGGTTGGTTGACGAGCTGGCCATCGACGCCTGGCCCCTGCCCCTTGACCTCCTGCCCCCCGGCACGGCGCTGGTGGGTGGCGCCGTGCGGGATGGGCTCCTTGGTCGCCTGGGCGAGCGGCCTGATCTGGATCTGGTGGTGCCTGGAGATGGCCTGGCCTTGACGCGGCAGCTGGCGCAACAGCTGGGAGGCACGGCGGTGGTCTTGGATCAGCAGCGCTCCATCGGCAGGTTGGTGCTCCAGGGCTGGACCATTGATCTGGCCCGCCTGCAGGCGGAGAGCCTGGTCGCGGACCTGGCCCGGCGAGACTTCACCGTGAACGCCATCGCCCTGGTTCTGCCCCTGGCCGGCCAGCCCCTGGCCCTAGTGGATCCCCTCGCGGGTCTGGACGATCTGCGACGGGGCCAGCTGCGCGCGATTGCGGAGGCCAATCTCCTGGAGGATCCCATCCGACTGTTGCGGGGCCTCCGACTTGCTGCGGAGTTGGCGTTCACCCTCACCGCCTTGAGCTGGGACTGGATCGTGCGCCATCGCGCCAGCCTGGGATCCGTGGCGGGCGAACGGGTGTTGGCGGAGCTGCTGCGCCTGGTGGCCGGTGCCGATGGGGCCAGAGGAGTGGAGCTGCTTCTGCGGAGTGGCCTGCTCGAGCGCTGGACGACGCGCCCCATCGGGCAAGGGCGCCCCCCCGTGGCCGCGGCCCACCTCACCCTTGCGGAAGCCCGACTGCGGGGACTGACGCAGGCGGAGGCCAGGGCCGCCCTGCCGATCGCCCGCTTGGCGACCCTGCTGGATGAGGAGGCCCTGCGGGACCTGCATGCCAGCAAGCGGCTGCGTCAGCGTTGCCGCTTGCTGCGGCGATGGCGCCAGCGGCTGGCCGCGTTGAACCCGGGTGAGCGGGGACTCGCCGCCCTGCCCGAGGCCGAGCAGCTGGAGTTGCACCGCCAGGTGGATGCGGATCTGCCAGCCCTGCTGCTGGAGCTGGCTCCCCTGGCGGCGGCGGCGGCGCTCCAGCGCTGGCGTGACCCCGAGGATCCCCTGTTCCATCCCCGCTCCCCTGTGGATGGCGGGGAGCTCCAGCGAGCGCTTGGCCTCCCACCCGGGCCCCGCCTCGGCCAGCTGCTCGATCACCTGACGGCTGAACGCGCCTTCGGTCGTCTTCCCCGCGACGCTCAGGCGGATGGGCGGATCCTGGGGGCCGCCCGCAGCTGGATTTCCGCCTCGGCAGCCCCCTGCCATGATTAACTGAACTGTGTATGGCGCCTTCCTGTAACGGCGTCATTCGTCGCCTGGCACGGTCTTCTTTTTTCTTTCGCAACCCCTCCCCTGAGTGTTCGTCTTTACGTCGGCAATCTGCCGAGCGCTTTTGATGTCAAGGAGCTAGAGGCTCTCTTCAATGGTGTGGGGGAGGGAATCCGCTTCAAGGCGGTGAACGACCGCGACACCGGTGCCTGCCGCGGCTTTGGCTTCGCCAACGTCGATGACCCCAAGCTGGCCGAGGCTCTGATCTCCAAGCTCAACGGCCAGGATTTCGGTGGTCAGCCACTGCGCATTGAGATCTCGGAACGGCGCGACAGTCGCAACCCAGCCCAGGCCAGGGACGAGCGCCGGCCCGCTGGCAGCGCGGCCAACGGCTCCCGCAAGGCCGCCGACAAAGTGGTGCATGCGGACAGTGTGGAAACCAATGCGCCCGATCCTCGCTGGGCCGGCGAGCTGGCCAAGCTGAAGACTCTGTTGGCGAATCAGACTGTTGGCGTCTGAGCCGGGGGGGATGCCCATGCCCGGCCCCATGGACTGGGACTGGCGTGGCCAGCGCATCCGCTGGGTGCGGCAAGGCTCGCCGGAGGCTTCCAAGGCTGTCGTCCTGATCCACGGGTTTGGGGCCAGCGTGGGGCACTGGCGTCACAACATCCCTGTGTTGGCAACGGAAGCGGAGGTGTTTGCCCTCGACCTTCTCGGTTTTGGCGCCAGCGAAAAACCCCCCTCCCTGCTGGAGGGGGAGTCTCCCCTGCCAGGCGCTGTGCGCTATGGCTTCGCTCTCTGGGCTGAGCTGGTGGCGGACTTCGTCGTCAGTCACGTCTGCGCGGGCCAACCGCAGAGGCCTGTTCACCTCGTCGGCAATTCCATCGGTGGGGTGGTGGCTTTGGCCGCCGCCCAGAGGCTCTGCCACCGCGGCCTGCCGCCAGCGCAGGTTGTGCTGATCGATTGTGCCCAGCGCAGCCTGGATGAGAGGCGGGTCAGCGAGCTGCCCCTGCCGCAGCGGCTGGCACGACCGCTGTTGAAGCGGCTGGTGCGTGAACGCTGGCTCACCGCGCCTCTGTTTCGCTTTTTGGCTCGCCCCGCTTTCATTCGTCAGGTGTTGGCGGAGGCCTATCCCACGGGCGCCAATGTGGATGATGAGCTGGTGGCTGTCCTGCACCAGCCTTCGCAAGATGCGGGAGCCGTGGAGAGCTTTCGCGGCTTTGTGAATCTCTTTGCGGACGTTTTGGCTCCGGACTATCTGGCCGAGCTGAATCTGCCAGTGCGCATGATTTGGGGAGGCGCTGATCCTTGGGAATCTCCTCGGGAGGCCCATCGTTGGGCCGATGCGTTCGCCAGCATTCAAGAACTCAAGGTGTTGGCAGGCCTAGGCCACTGTCCCCATGATGAGGCGCCAGAGCAAGTGAATCCGATCCTGTTGCAGTGGCTCAAGGCCAGCTAAGGAGGCTCTGGAAAACCCCTCGGCGGCACCTGTGAGAGCGCGGAGCTCCCAGTTGCTGCAAGGGACAGCTTCCACCGGTGACCGGTTGTCCAGAGCTTCCCTAATGCACCTGGGCAAGAACATAGGACAGGGGCAGATCCAATAGCTTTTCTGCGGTGGGTACATATGCCCTGCGGTTGAAAACATCAAAATTTTGGCGTTCAATTACATCCAGAATGCCCCTGTAAAGTCGCAAGGAGGCCCAGACCGGCCAGCGCGCATCGCCTGAGAGCCAACGCACCCCTTCTTCCGAACGGGCAAACCAATCGCGGGCGCGGCTCAACTGGAACGCCATCAAAGCACGCCAGTTTTCATTTATTTTGCCCGCAAGAAGATCGGATTCACTATAGCCGAATCGATTCATCTCATCCAGAGGGAGATAGATGCGTCCCCGTTCTCGATCTTCTCCTACATCCCGTAGGATATTGGTCAGTTGGTTAGCAATCCCCAAGGCAATTGCTGCTTGGCTTGGATCCGGCTTTTCACTCCATGGTGCGGAAGTGTAGGCCGGATCCAGGCCCATCACGGCTTGACTCATCAGTCCTACGGTACCGGCCACACGATAGCAGTAGAGTTTAAGTTCGGAAAATGATGTATAGCGGTGCTTGTTGATATCCATGCGCTGGCCTTCGATCATGTCTAGATAGGCCTGTTGCGGCTGGGGAAACCGCTCGATCGTATCCACCATCACGCGATCTAGATCGTCGACTGTGCGTCCCTCGAAGAGCCCTCGTGTGCGCTCTTCCCAAGCATCCAGGCGTGAGAGCAGAGTGGTGGCTGGCAGGTTCTGCGCCTGCGGGCCATCCATGATTTCATCGGTGCGCCGGCACCAGACATAAATGGCCCAGATCGCTCGGCGTTTCTCTGGAGGCATGAGAAGCGTGCCGAGATAGAACGTCTTCGCCCATTGGGCCGTTTCCTGGCGGCAACGTTCATAAGCTTCCCCCAGGCTGGCCCGGGCGGGCTGAGGGGATGGGGAGGGGGTGATGTGGCCCGCCACGCTCACGTTCCCTCGCTGATGACCCGAGCGCAGAGCTTGCCGCTCAGCACAGCTCCCTCCATGGAAGCCAGGTAGCGTTGCATGGTGTAATCGCCCGCGAGGAAAAAGTTACTGATGGGCGATTTCTGGTCTGGACGCAGCGCTTGGCAGCCGGGGACTGTCTTGTAGACGGAAAGGGGGGTTTTGACGACGACAAACTTACGCAGAGTGGCTGGGTTGTCTGTTTGAAAATGCTGGGGGAACAAGCGCTTCAATTCCTCCATGGTAGCGGCCACAATGTCAGCGTCTGAGCGGCCAATCCAATCTTTAGCTGGCGCAAACACGAGTTCCAGCATTGATCGCTCAGGGTCTGCATATTCCCGGCAGGTGTTGCTCATATCTGCGTAGACACTGAGCAGGTCGCTGCGGCTGAAGAGGAGATGGTCGATGTCTGTGAGCTTGCGGTCGAACCAGAGGTGGATGTTGATGACGGGGACGCCGTTCAGGCCGGAGAGCTTGGCAAAGTAGGGCAACTCTTTCCACGGTTCTGGCAAGAGACGTTTCAATGGATCTACAGGCAATGCGCTGACGTAGGCGTCGGCCACCACATCCTCGGCACCCCCCTCCTGCCTGCCGACGCTGAAGGACGCAACGGAGCCATTCGGCCGCAGCGCAATGCTTTTAAGCGGACGACCCAATGCAACATCCCCCCCTCTGGCGCGGATGTAGTCCACGATGGGCTGACAGAGGCGCTGGGGCGGGTTGCCATCGAGGAAAGCCATGCGTGAACCATCCTTTTCCTGCAGGAAGCGATTGAGAGCCGTGAGCACAACTGTGCTAGAGATTTCGTCAGGGTCAATGAAATTCAAGGCTTTGCTCATGGCCAAAAAAACTTCATCATTCACCCGCTCAGGAATATTGTGCAGTTTCAGCCATTCCGTCCAGGAGTAGCGATCACATGCCTCCACATAGGCTTGGCCTCGCAACATCGCCGGAACCAGGCCCAAGCCAAAAGCAATCTTCTCCGGCCAGGTGAGCATGTCATTGTTGGCGAGGATCGCCGCCACTCCATTCAAAGGTGCTGGCAGGTCCGGGAAGTCGAAGCGGCTGTAGGTGCCTGGAACCTCCCGCTGATTGAAAATCATCGAGTGGCTTTTCCACTGCAGGCGGTCCTCAAGGCCCAACTCTGCAATCAGTTCTCGCATGTTGCGGTACGCCCCGAAGAAGATATGCAATCCCGTCTCATACCAATCTCCATCGCTGTCCTGCCAGGCCGCCACCTTGCCACCCAGCACGTCCCGGGCCTCGTAAACCACGGGAGTGTGGCCGGAATCGCAGAGATACTTGGCGCAGGACAACCCCGCCAGGCCGGCTCCCGCAATGGCGACGCGCATGGCGTGGACCTGAAAACTGCTGGCAACCTTATCGGGCAGCAGCTCCAGCCCGCAGCCAACGGCCTCCTGCCTAGAGTTTCCGCCAACACGAAGCCGCTCCCGCCGCTCCCGCGCCTTTCGCCGCCCATGACCGACACCCTCTTGAAGTCGACGACCCGCCACGTGCGCCTCTTCACCGCCCGGGTGGAGGACGGCGACCTCGTGGCGGATCGCAACCAACTCACCCTGGATCTGGATCCAGACAACGAGTTTCTCTGGGACGAGGCGACCGTCACCAAGGTGCAGAACCGCTTTCGGGAGCTGGTTGAGGCCCGTGCCGGCGAGGAGCTCAGTGATTACACCCTGCGCCGCATCGGGTCTGAGCTCGAGGGCGTGATTCGCCAGTTGCTGCAGGCTGGAGAGTTGCGCTACAACCCCGAATGTCGGGTGCTCAACTATTCCATGGGCCAGCCCCGCAGCCCGGAAAACCTGTGAGTCGCTCTCGGCCAGACCATCGCCGACCTTTCTCGGAAGACCCTCGTTCTTGGCGCTCCCCCCGTGAGGATTCCAGCCGCTGGGATCGCTCCGAGGCCTATACGCGCCCCGAGCGAGGTTCGGGGACGCGTCGTGGTCCCGATCCGGAGGCATGGGAGGGGCCTCCCCGCCGCCCTGGCCCCGCTGGCGGCGGCGGACCGGGACGGGACGGCTCTCCCATCAACGTGGCCACGGCGGCCTTGCTTGCCGGTGTGCTGGTGGTGGGCATCGGCATCGGCAGCGCCGTCACCAGCACCACCCAGGGCAACCAGGGAAACATCGCCAGCAGCCAACAATTGGACATGGCCGTGCCCGATCCAGAGTTCTGCAAACAATGGGGTGCGAGCGCCTTTGTGATGGACGTGGAGCTCTACACCACCATGAACCCCAGCAGCAGCTTTGTCACCCAGCCCACGCTCCAGCCGGGCTGCGTGATTCGCCGGGAGAACTGGGCCGTGCTGCAAAAACAAGGCGCCGTCACCGCTGAGCAGATGCGGGAATGTAAGCAACGGATGAATACCTTTGCCTACATCGGTTCGATTCGCGACAAGCCGATTGTGCGTTGCGTCTACCAAGCGGACATCACCGGCAACAAATTCCAGTTGCCTGGCACGGCTGGCGCCGCGGATGATTCAGGCGGCGTCACCGCTGAAGGCGATCAGTTCTGAGGGGCTCTCGGCTCTTGCCCCGAGACGCATGCCAACTCCCTCCTGTGACAAGAGGCCTGCGGCAGCGACAGCTTGCGTCCTGACAGCCAACGGGTCTCCCCGTGGAACTGCACCTGCCCTGACCGGGCAGATGCAGCCCCGCGCCATCAAGCAGAGCGGATCAAGGGGCCAGCGGTGTGACCAGTGGATCGTTGGCACGGTTCGCGCCGTTTTGCCGCAGGGGGCTCTCAGGGCTCGCGAAGACAGGCAAGACCTCCTTGCGAAAGGCTTCCGCGGCTCTGGAGCAGTAGCGAGCCGGGTGGCTGATCAGCTTGAGTTGCCTGCGCACCTGCAGATCCGACACCTGGGGCCTGTGAAGGCTGCCGGAGGCGAGCTCCCGTTCGATGGAGACGACCGGCAGGAAGGCGGCGCCAAGGCCGGATTGCACGGCATTCTTGATCGCTTCGAAGGAGTTGAGCTCCATTTCAATCTTCATCCTTCCCACATCCAGCTTGGAACGTGAGAGCAACTGATCCACCATCTTGCGCGTGGTGGATTGGGCATCCAAGCAGACAAATCCCAGCCGGTAGAGGTCCTCTTTGGTCAGTTCAGGCAGACGGGAGAGGGGATGCTTGGGAGGCAACACCAGCGCAAGTTCGTCATTGGCGTAGGGCACGACCTGCAGCAGATCATTCAGATCAGAGGGTAATTCCCCCCCGATGATCGCCAGGTCCACTTGGCCGTTAGCCACGCCCCACGCCGTCCGCCGGGTGCTGTGCACCTGCAGCTGCACCGAGACATCGGGATACTTCTGGCGAAACAAACCGATCATCCGCGGCATGAGGTAGGTGCCAGTGGTTTGGCTGGCGCCGACAATCAAGGAGCCACCCTTGAGGTTGTGGAGGTCATCCAGTGCTCTGCAGGCTTCCTGGCATTGGCTGAGGATGCGGTCGCAGTAGCTGAGCAGGAGATGACCCGCCTCCGTGAGTTGGGCTTTGCGCCCACCCCGGTCAAACAGGGCCACATCCAACTGCTTTTCAAGATTTTGGATCTGCAGGCTGACGGCCGGCTGTGTGACGTAGAGGCTGTCGGCCGCCTTTTTAAAACTTCCCTCGCTGGCAATCGCCCGGAGGATGCGGAGTTGATCGAGGGTGAAGGGCAGATCTGCCATGGGCTCTATGGGTCCTCGCTGGGGTCCTTGGAAGAGGCCTCGGGTTGGCCGATGGCTGAACCGGCATGTGGCAGCAACTCTAAGGGGGTGTTGCCGGTTGGCAGACTGCCTCGCTGGACGGCTTCACGACGCACTCTCCCATGGTCAGCTCCCTGAACCACAGCAGTTGGGTGATGGCCTCGCTGCTGCTGGGCTTTGCTGTTTTGCACAGCGGCGGTGCCGCCCTGCGCCCCTGGGGCGCCGAGCGGATCGGCGAACGGGCCTGGCGCCTTCTGTTCGCCGCGGTCAGCGTGCCCGCGGCGGCCCTCCTGATCGCTTACTTCCTCGCGCACCGCTACGACGGCCTCCGCCTCTGGAACCTGCAGGAGGTGCCCTGGCTGTGGCTGGTGGTCTGGGCAGGAACAGCCGTGAGCTTTTTCTTCCTCTACCCCGCCACCTACAACCTTCTGGAAATTCCCTCCCTGCTCAAGCCCCAGGTGCGGCTTTACTCCACCGGCATCATCCGCGTCACGCGCCACCCGCAGGCCGTGGGTCAGGTGCTGTGGTGCGCCACGCACCTGCTTTGGATCGGATCGAGCTTCATGGTGGTCACCTGCCTGGGGTTGATCGCCCATCACGCCTTTGCCGTCTGGCATGGGGACCGCCGGCTGCGGCAGCGCTTTGGCCCAGCCTTCGAGGAGCTGCGTGCGAGCACCTCGATCCTTCCGTTTCAAGCGGTGCTGGCGGGTCGCCAGCGGCTGGTGATCGGGGAGTTTCTCCGGCCAGCGCAGCTGGGAATCGCCGTGGCGGTGGGGGTGTTGTGGTGGGCTCACCGCTGGATTGGCGCTGCGAGCACGGCCTTTTCACGAATCGCTCTGGCCCATTGGTTGGGATGAGACACAATCGTGGCGGACTCCATGGGCCTGTTCTGCCTACACTCCACAAGCGTTGAATCCTTGGGATGCCCGCTGCTGACCTGGTTTGGCTGATACCCCTGCTTCCCCTGTTGGGGGCCTGTGTCACCGGCCTCGGCCTGTTGAGCTTCAACCGCACGGTGAATCGGTTGCGAAAACCGGTGGCCTGGTTTCTCCTCTCCTGTGTGGGGGCCTCGGCGGTGCTGAGCTTTGCCGTTCTGGCCGAGCAGTTGGCCGGTGCCGCGCCCAAGGAGGTGCTCTTTGACTGGTCCACTGCGGGCAGCTTCAGTTTGCAGATGGGCTACCGGGTTGATGCCCTGGGAGCTGTGATGCTGGCGCTGGTCACCAGCATCGCTCTGTTGGTGATGGTCTATTCGGATGGCTACATGGCCCATGACAAGGGCTATGTGCGCTTTTTCACGTATCTCGCCCTGTTCAGCAGTTCGATGCTGGGTTTGGTGATCAGCCCCAATTTGCTGGAGATCTATGTCTTCTGGGAGCTCGTGGGCATGTGCTCCTACCTGTTGGTGGGGTTTTGGTACGACCGTGATGGGGCCGCCAATGCGGCCCAGAAGGCCTTTGTCGTCAATCGCGTCGGCGACTTTGGCCTGTTGTTGGGCATCCTTGGTCTGTTCTGGGCCACAGGCAGTTTCGGATTTGAGGCTGTCGGCCTGCGTCTGCAGGAGTCTGTTGCCGATGGGCGCCTGAGCCAGCTGGTAGCCGTCATCCTCTGTCTGCTGGTGTTCATGGGACCGATGGCAAAATCCGCCCAGTTTCCTTTGCATGTCTGGTTGCCCGATGCAATGGAAGGACCCACACCCATCTCTGCTCTGATTCATGCCGCAACGATGGTGGCCGCTGGCGTGTTTCTGGTCGCTCGGCTTCAGCCCGTTTATGCGCCCTACCCGATCGTGCAGGTGGTGATTGCCGTGATCGGCACGATCACCCTGTTTCTGGGGGCTTCGATCGCGCTGACTCAACAGGATTTGAAAAAGGGCCTTGCTTACAGCACGGTGTCTCAACTGGGCTACATGATGCTGGCCATGGGCTGTGGCGCGCCCGTGGCAGGCATGTTTCATCTGGTGACCCATGCTTTTTTCAAGGCCATGCTTTTCCTGGGTTCTGGCTCCGTGATCCACGCGATGGAAGAGGTGGTGGGCCACGAACCTGTCTTGGCCCAGGACATGCGCCTCATGGGAGGCCTGCGGCGGTTCATGCCGTTCACCGCCATCACCTTCTTGATCGGTTGCGTTGCCATTGCCGGCATCCCCCCTCTGGCTGGATTTTGGAGCAAGGATGAAATTTTGGGCCAGGCCTTCACGACCTATCCCTTGCTTTGGGGGGCGGGTTTTCTCACGGCTGGCATGACTGCTTTTTATATGTTCCGCTTGTATTTCTTGACCTTTGAAGGCAGCTTCCGGGGCAACGATGAGGGACTGAAAGCACAACTTCTCGCTGCCGCTGGTAAAGAAGCCTCTGACGGTCACGATTCAAGCCATGCGGCTGATCACCGCCATCACCCCCATGAATCTGGATGGCAGATGACGACACCACTTGTTGTCTTGGCCGTTCCATCGATCCTCATTGGTTGGCTTGGCACTCCATGGAACAGCCGTTTTGCCATGGCTCTGGATCCCCAGGAAGCGGCAGAGATGGCCCATCACTTTTCTTGGAGTGAATTCCTGCCCCTGGCTGGAGCCTCTGTGGCGATTTCTGTGGCTGGGATTTCCTTGGCTGTTGTAGCTTATCTGCTTCAAAGAATTGATCTTGGCCAGGCGGTGGCCGCTCGTTTCCCCGCTGTGAATGCATTCTTGGCTAACAAATGGTATCTCGATGACATCAACGATAAAATTTTCATTCAGGGAAGCCGCAAACTTGCCAAGCAGGTTTTGGATGTGGATTCAAAGGTTGTCGATGGTGTGGTCAACCTGACGGGCTTGCTAACCTTGGGAAGTGGTGAGGGCTTGAAATACTTTGAGACCGGACGCGCTCAGTTCTATGCACTCATTGTCTTTGCCGGGGTCATTGTTCTGGTTGTCTTATTCAGTGTTTTTGGCGCTTAATATAGGCGTGACGATTTGAATGTTGCGCCCAAGCCCTGCCCTAAGCCATAAAAACTCTCGTTATCGACCAGAAATTGATGGCCTTAGAGCAGTCGCTATTGTCGCCGTAATTGTCAATCATTTTAATAAAGATTGGTTGCCCTCTGGTTTTTTAGGTGTAGATATTTTTTTTGTGATCTCCGGAGTGGTGATCACATCGTCTCTCCGTCATCAATCAATCGTTGGCTTTTGGTCTAATTTAGGCTCCTTTTATTCACGTCGTATCAAGCGGTTGCTCCCGGCGCTATGTATTTTGATTGTTGTTGGAGCAATCCTGATCTCTTTGTTTAATCGCTTCCCTGGTTTTTCTCTCCAGACTGGGGTCGCAGCTTTGTTTGGCTTTTCAAATCTGTATTTGTTTTCTCAGTCAACCGACTACTTTGCGCCTTCGGCAGATCTCAATATCTTTACCCATACATGGTCTCTGGGCGTTGAAGAACAATTTTACTTGTTTTTTCCCTTGCTTCTCTGGCTCGCTGGTCCTTGGCGATCCAGACGCGCTGGTTTCAGTCAACAAAACACAAGAAAGCTTTTCCTTGGCATCCTATTTCTCTCCGTTATCTCACTGGTTCTTTTTGTAATATTATTTGGTTCACATCCTGCGGCTGCCTATTTCCTGATGCCAACCCGTTTTTGGCAGATGGGAGCGGGTTGTCTCTTGGCCTTGTGCAGTCAAAAAACGCAAGGGAACAGTGGCAGCGACCCTGTTAAACGTGAGAAATTTCTAGATTGCAAGCCGCTACTTTCCTGGTTTGCACTGGCTGCGATCTTAGCAGTATTCAGATTCTTTTCTGAGGAAAGTGTTGCTATTTCTAGCATTACAATCGTGCTTCTGACATGCTTGCTGATCACAACGAGCCAGCAAGCCAGCTGCTCCAAGAAAGATGGCGTCGCTTCTATTTATTCCTTGTTGTCTCATCCCTTTTTCGTCTCAATCGGCTTACTTTCTTATTCTCTTTACCTTTGGCATTGGCCCGTCTTGTGCATCAGTCGCTGGACGATCGGAACGCCGGTGTGGAGCCTTCCTTTTCTATTGGTTCTGATGGTTATCTTCTCCTTGATCAGTTATCGGGTCGTTGAACAACCACTGCGTCAAGCGGTCTGGTCTGTGGCCAACGTCAAGACCATCTTTCAGGGTGTTTTGGCTGCGTGCGTTTCTGCCGCTTTTTTGCTTGCCTTGGGGGGCCCCCTGAAAGGCAGGCTGTTTACTGGGAAAGGCGGAGCTGCGATGGAAAGCAAACGCCTGGCCTCCCAACTGATCCCGTCTGAAGATGCCCTGTCGCGACAGGTGGAGGCTCTGCTAAGAGAGTGCAATGTAACTCCGTTTATGTTGGGAGCAAATAGCTACTCTCTGCCGCAAAAGCTGGATCGAGAGTTCTTAAAGAACTGCCTGGAGCTGAGCGGTCTACCAGCAGAGAAAAAGCTGTCGAGGCGATCACGGCTGATTTTGCTTGGCGATAGCTTTGCTGAAAAACTTGCTCCATTTGCGGCCTTGGCGGCTCAAAAGATTGGGTATGACTTTCATGTCATCTTTGGTTATGGTTGCCCCTATCTGCTCCGTTCGGATCTGATTGACAATCCAAGTTTTCCCCATTGCCGTTATCTCAATGAATCCATGCTTGAGGAGGTTTTATTGGCGTCCATCAAGCCAGCAGATATTGTCGTGCTCAGACTGCATGGCAGCAGCAAGAGTTACCTTCGCTATCCTTCGGCCAGTGAGCAGCCAAAGGTCTATGCTTACGACAGAGCCATTGATGATCTGTGGCGAAAAATACATGCAAAACGGGCCTCGCTGTTGCTTGTGGGAGGAAATCCAAATCTCTCCACCCAGGAACTGGCCGCTCTCCGCCCAGACTGGTTCAATGCCTTGAATCGCTCTGAGACGATTCATCCAAAAAATAGTCAGGAAACCAGATTTTTTCACGGGCTTGACCGCCACCTAAGGCAACAGTATGAATCCCAAGAAGGTTTTGGCTACTTGTCTTTAAAACCCTCTATTTGTGTTGATAGCAATAAATGTTTACTGTCTGCGGGGCATAAATTCCTTTATGAAGATGATCATCACCTCAGCCCTTTCGGGCACGAGCTCTTTTTTGGCTCCTTCCTCAACAGGTTGCAGAGGCTAGCCAGACTGCCCAGCCCCTCTCCCCCTTGAGCGCGGTCGGCGTCAGGATCTGGCTGCAGGGGGTGGCGCTTGTGTGGCAACCCCCACCGCATCCTTTGAAACGGGACGCGCATTTCTACACTCATTCAACGTGATTGCCCCTGTTCCGTGCCCTTTCCCTGGCTCAGCGCCGCGATCCTCCTCCCGATCACGGCTTCCCTTCTGATCCCGTTTGTCCCTGACGATGGAGACGGCCGCAAGGTGCGCTGGTATGCCCTCGGTGTGGCTTTGCTCACCTTCTTGCTCACGGTCGGGGGATACCTGAACGGTTATGACCCCTCCATTGACGGACTCCAACTGGTTGAGCGGGTGAGCTGGCTGCCGGATCTAGGCCTGGCCTGGTCCGTCGGGGCAGACGGTCTCTCGATGCCCCTGATCCTGCTGACCAGCTTCATTACGGCTCTGGCCTGTCTGGCGGCCTGGCCCGTGACGTTCAAGCCGCGGCTGTTCTACTTTTTGCTTCTGGCCATGGATGGCGGGCAGATTGCTGTCTTCGCTGTTCAAGACATGTTGCTCTTTTTCCTTGCCTGGGAGCTGGAGCTGATTCCTGTTTATCTTCTGCTTGCGATTTGGGGTGGCAAGAAGCGGCAGTATGCAGCGACAAAGTTTATTCTTTATACTGCCGGCAGTTCCCTTTTTATCTTGCTTGCCGCTTTAGCCATGGGCTTTTATGGTGGAGCTACGCCAACATTTGAATATACAGCTTTGGCGGCCAAGGAATTCAGCACTGCCTTTCAAGTGATTTGCTATGCGGGATTATTGATTGCTTTCGGTGTCAAGCTTCCTATCGTGCCTCTGCACACCTGGCTACCGGATGCCCATGGCGAAGCCACCGCTCCTGTGCACATGTTGCTGGCGGGAATTTTGCTGAAAATGGGTGGATATGCCCTGCTACGATTTAATGTACAAATTTTGCCGGATGCCCACGTAAAATTCGCTCCGATTTTGGTCGTTTTAGGGGTTGTCAATATTATTTATGCCGCCTTGACATCTTTTGCCCAGAGAAATCTGAAGCGAAAAATTGCCTATTCTTCGATTAGTCACATGGGATTTGTCTTGATCGGCATTGGCAGTCTCACAGCCCTAGGCACCAGCGGTGCCATGCTGCAGATGGTGAGTCACGGTCTGATCGGAGCCAGTCTCTTTTTCCTGGTGGGTGCCACGTATGACCGCACCCATACATTGCAATTGGAGGAGATGGGAGGGATTGGTCAGAAAATGCGAAAGATGTTTGCTCTTTGGACCGTCTGTTCCCTGGCCTCCCTTGCTCTGCCAGGGATGAGTGGATTTGTCTCTGAACTGATGGTGTTTGTCGGATTTGCCACCAGTGAGGCTTATGGCCTTGCCTTCCGAGTTATGATTTCCGTGCTTGCCGCGATTGGCGTGATTCTGACGCCGATCTATCTGCTCTCCATGCTGCGAGAGATCTTCTTTGGCAAGGAAAATCCCGAGCTCCTTGCCCACACCAAGTTGGTGGACGCTGAGCCCCGTGAGATCTATGTCATTTCCTGCCTTCTGGTGCCCATTGTGGGCATCGGTCTTTATCCCCGAATTATGACCGACAGCTACCGGGCTTCGATCGAGACCCTGGTGCGGCAGGAAACCAATGCTCTGAGCAAGGTGGGTCCGCTTCCAGTCCGGGGGATTCTGCGGCCACAGCAAGCTCCTGTGGGGCTTCCTGCCGTTGCCTTGCAGGCTCCTCCATTGACAACTCTCCTCTCCAACCCCTAAGCCGGTAACAGCATTTCCAGCCCCACCGATGCGTCAGCTCAACTTTTTGCTGATTTTCATCTTTGGCTTGGCGATGGTGATGTTCACCCTTGAAAACACCACAGCCACGACGGTTCGCTTCCTGCCTGGCGTGAGCTTCTCCTTGCCTCTGGCCGCCCTGTTGCTCCTGGTGGGCGGACTAGGGGCAACAGCCGCCTGGATCTACGCCGTCTGGAGTGGTGTGGTGCGCAAGGTGGAGTCCTTTCAGAGCGAGGGGGAGCAGGAGGCCCAGCGGGTGCGGATCCAGGAGCTGGAAAATGACCTGGAGCGATATCGAGCCACCGTGGACGCCCAGTTGGCCTTGTTGCCCGCAGCGGGTGAAAGCACAGCCCCTACCGAGCAGGCCTGAAGTTCCCGAGCACGCCTGAAGCGATTGGAGCCGGCTTTATGTTCGCCTTGGACCCTCAAGGGCTGCGCAAGGTCGGTCAGGGCGGGGTCCGCACAGCCCCTCAGCCAAGGGCCCGCTGCAGCGCCCCGAGAGCTGGGAGCGGGCTAAGGACGCTCTGGACAACCGGTCGCCAGTGGAAGCTGCTCTTTGCATCAACCGGAACTCCACGCTCTCACAGGTGCCGCTGAGGGGTCGTCCAGGGCCTTCCTGACAGGCTGATCGGGTCTTGCCCCCTCCTGAAGGCCACCCAACGCCCTGAGGCCATCCGCCTGGCCAACTCGGCTGAATCTTTCTCACACTTGCCGCCCTGGGGGGGTGGTGCATGCCGGGAAGGGAAGTTACGTTGGCGGCATTCCTTGGGCGGACGGGTGGCTGTGGCCGAAGCGGGCGCCCGCATGGCGATTCGAATGTTGCAGGATGCCGCGATCAGAGGCGATCTCGACCCCTGGGATGTCGATGTGATCGCGGTGATCGACGGTTTTCTTGACCGGTTGCACCAGCGGATCGGCGAAGCGACCCGGGCCTTGTCCCAAGGCGCCCGCTTCGAGCAGGATCTAGCGGAAAGTAGCGAGGCCTTTCTGGCCGCCTCCGTTTTGGTCGGGTTGAAGGCCGAGCTGCTTGAGAGCAGCAGCTTTTGCCTGGAATCGGAGGGCGACGATGGGAGCGACGGGCCAGGGGAGGAGCTGGCTCCCGTTGCCGGTGTCCAGTCCATGCTCCTGCGGCCGGAGCGCCAGCTGCTGCGGCGTCCTGTCGCTCCCCCACCCCTGCAACGTCCGGTGAGCCTTGGCGAGTTGATCCGCCAGCTGGAGGATATCGCCGCCCGTCTGGAGCGGGAGGGGCCGCGTCCTCGGGAGCGTCGCGGACGTCGCTACAGCGAGCGTGTGGCAATCGCTCAGGTGGCCGCCTTGGCCCATCGCGAGAAGCTGCCGGAAACCACGGCGGCGCTCAATCGCTTCATCCAGGCCTCCTGGCCCGGGGATGGACAGTCTTGGTTGGGCTTTGACGCTCTCGTGGAGGCCTGGGGAAGCTGGGTGGAGGCGGCGGCGCAAGAGGATCTCGATCAAGACCGAGTGGGGGTGTTCTGGGCCCTGTTGTTCCTCAGCGCCCAGGGCAAAGTCGAGTTGCAGCAGGAGGGCGGTCTCTTCGGCCGCCTCAGTCTCCGCCGTCTTCTGGCGGCGGAGACTGAGGCGGAGACGGACCTTTCCGCAGAGGGGTCAGCTTCCCTGCCGGCTCCGGAAGCGATCGCAGCTTGAGAGAGGACGTAAGATTAGTGGATACTTTTTGAAAAGCGCCTGCGAATGAAGGCGATGATTCTCGCGGCTGGTAAGGGAACCCGGGCACGCCCGATTACCCACACCACCCCCAAACCCATGATTCCCATCCTCCAGAAGCCCGTCATGGAGTTTCTTCTGGAACTTTTGCGAGAGCATGGCTTTGACCAAATCATGGTCAATGTCTCTCACCTTGCAGAAGAAATTGAGAATTATTTCAGAGACGGCCAGCGATTTGGCGTGCAAATTGCCTATAGCTTTGAAGGGAGAATTGAAGATGGTGAGTTAATTGGAGAAGCGATGGGTTCGGCCGGTGGTATCAAGCGCATCCAGGACTTCCAAGCGTTCTTCGACGATACTTTTGTTGTGCTCTGTGGCGATGCCCTGATCGATCTCGACCTGACGGAGGCTGTGCGTCGTCATAAATCCAAGGGGGCAATGGCCAGTCTGATCACCAAGCGGGTGCCCCGCGAGCAGGTCAGCAGCTATGGAGTGGTGGTCACGGATGAGGAAGGAAGGGTGCTTTCCTTTCAGGAAAAGCCTGCCGTGGATGAAGCGGCAAGTGACATGATCAATACCGGCATCTACATCTTTGAGCCACAAGTTTTTGATTTCATCCCCTCTGGCGAACCGTTCGATATTGCCTCGGACCTGTTTCCAAGGCTTGTGGCTGCGGGAGCGCCTTTTTATGCGCTGCCGATGGAGTTTGAATGGGTTGATATTGGTAAGGTTCCTGATTATTGGCAGGCAATCAGAAGTGTTCTCCAGGGAGAGGTCCGTCAAGTTCAGGTGCCAGGAATTGAAGTCAGGCCAGGTATTTATACAGGACTGAATGTGGCGGCGAATTGGGACAAAATCAATGTCACTGGCCCGGTGTACATTGGTGGCATGACAAAAATTGAGGATGGTGCAACGATTGTGGGCCCTGCGATGATTGGTCCAAGCTGCCACATCTGCTCGGGTGCAACCATTGACAACTCTATCATATTTGATTATTCCCGTATCGGTCCTGGCGTAAATCTTGTGGAAAAACTGGTTTATGGACGTTATTGCGTCGATCGCAATGGTGATCATTTTGATCTGCAGGAAGCCGCCTTGGATTGGCTGATCACTGACGTTCGTCGCCAAGACAAGATCTCGCCATCTCCGCAACAAAAGGCTCTCGCCGAGTTGTTGGGTACAAATTTTACGCTTAAAGTAAGCTAAGGTTGCCTAGAAAAATCAGTTGTGGCGTGCTAGCGCTGACCAGCAAGACTGATGACAGCAATCGATCACACGCTGTGACAGCAGGCGGAAGCAGAGTTTGCCGAGGTGACCTTAAAGCAGCCCTGAGCCGTTACCCGCTGCTGACGCGGCCGGCAACGGCTTCCCCATCGCTTCCGGGTGGCTCACTTTTGGTGTCGGCGCTGGCTCAGTATTCGATGTCGGCTGATATCATCAGAAAGAACTACAGGCGAGACACCCATCGAAGGATCCAAAGCGCATTTACGGGACTGCACACTAGGGCTAGTGTGCAGTCCCGTAAGTTCATGCGTCATTTTTGACTTGGTCCGCGCGTCCAGATGCCTTTCTCAGTAAAGGCTCCGGGCGAGACACCCATCAAAAGATCCACAGCGCATTTGCGGGACTGCACACTAGGGAGGCTCTGAACAACCCCTCAGTGGCACCCATGAGAGCGCGGAGCTCCCAGTTGGCGCAAGGGACAGCTTCCAGTGGCGACCGGCTGTCCAGAGCTTCCCTAGGGCTAGGGCGCGTGGTCTTGCGCCCGATCCAGGCCAGGCCCCTGGGTGTCAACAGGCACCAAGCCAATGGCCGGCAGGGGGTGTGGCAAGTCCTCTGCGTGCGGTTGCGCCGCTTGTCCTGCCGCAGAGCACCCTGTCGCGACGCGGTCTCACCTGTCGTGCCGCAAACCGGCCTGCCAGAATCCCGAAGCCCCATCCCCAGCCCTGCCCCCTGCCATGCGAGACATTCTCATCAGCGCTGGCGTCTGCCTGGCCTGTCTGATGGTCGCGCTGATCAGCCAACTGGTCACGCCCGCAGTGGTGGAGGCGGCCCCCCCGGAACCCACCGCCACCGTGGCGGCGGCCCTGATGGAGCAGGTGTCAGCGGGCGCCAGCGTCGCCGCTGCCCTGCGCTCGCCTGTCGAACTTGATCCCGACGATCCCAATCCTTTCCTCTTTGCCATGGCCCCCTCAGATGACGCGCCCACCCTGGCCCAGGCCAATGCCCTTGGGGGCGAACTGACCGCTCCCAAGCCACGCACCACAGCCAGTGGCTTGCAAATCACCGATCTGGTGGTGGGGGAGGGTGAAGAAGCCAAAACAGGTCAAACGGTCAGTGTGAATTATCGTGGCACGCTGCAAAATGGCAAGGAATTCGATAGCAGCTACGGCCGCGGTCCCTTCAGCTTTCCCCTGGGGGCTGGCCGGGTGATCAAGGGTTGGGATGAGGGTGTCGCCGGCATGAAGGTGGGCGGCAAACGCCAACTGGTGATTCCTGCCGATCTGGCCTATGGCTCCCGCGGCGCCGGTGGCGTGATTCCTCCCGATGCCACCCTGCTGTTTGAGGTGGAGTTGTTGGGGGTTGGCCGCTGAAGGGCGGGCACCACCCATTGCGGTTCAGATCCGATCGTTAGGATGCCGCCGCTACCCGGCTTCCTCCGGGCCCAAACCATACGTCAATCTTCTTCCATGGCGCACCAGCTGCCCACCCTGCCTTACAGCCTCGATGCGCTCGAGCCCCACATCTCCCGCAACACGCTGGAGTTTCACCACGGCAAGCATCATGCGGCCTACGTCACCAACCTCAACAACTTGGTGGCCGGCACCGACCTTGAAGGCCAATCCCTGGAAGACACCATCCTGGCAGTGGCTGGGGATGCCAGCAAGGCCGGGGTGTTCAACAACGCCGCCCAGGTCTGGAATCACACCTTCTATTGGCAGGGGATGAAGCCAAGCGGTGGCGGTGCCCCCAGCGGTGATCTGGCCGCCAAGATCGATGCGGATTTTGGCAGCTTCGACGCTTTCAAGGAACAGTTCAAAACCGCTGGCGCCACCCAGTTTGGAAGTGGCTGGGCCTGGTTGGTGCTCGACAACGGCACGTTGAAGGTCACCAAAACCGGCAATGCCGACCTGCCTCTGGCCCATGGGCAAAAAGCCCTGCTCACCATGGATGTGTGGGAGCACGCCTACTACCTCGATTACCAGAATCGTCGCCCGGATTACATGACCACCTTCCTCGACAAGCTAGTGAACTGGGACTTCGTCGCCGCCAACCTGGCCGCCGCCTGACGACCTGCTCCCCGGTGCCGCTTTGGCGCTGCAGAGCGGCCTGTCTTTCTGCCCGTTGATGAATCTCTGGCGTTCCGCTGCTGACCTGCGGAGCGCCATTTTTTATTGTTTCCCTTCTCCCCCTTCCTCGTAGCAGGTCGCTCTCGATGTTTGTGCTCAGCAAGTTGCTTCCCCTGCTGGTGTTGCCGTTGGGGTTAACCCTGCTTCTACTTGCTTGGGGCATCGGTCGTCGGCGCTGGCTGCCGGTGAAGGGCGCCTTCTCCCTGCTGTGGGTCCTGGCCACCCCGCTGACAGCCCAGGCACTCTGGCGGCTGCTCGAGCGCCCCTGGCAACCGCTGCGGCCTCAATCCATGCCCACTGCCGCGGCGATCGTGGTGCTCGGTGGCGGTCGCCATCCGGCCCCGGGTCCCTTGCGCCGCACGGAGTGGATGGATGCGGATCGCTTTTTCGGCGGCTTGGAACTGTTTCGCGCCCGCCGTGCCCCCTTGCTGCTCTTCACCGGCGGCGCCCTCGCCCTCCAGCCCGGTCTGCCCACCGAGGGGGACGTGCACCGCCAGCAGGCCCTGGCCCTCGGTCTACCGCCCCGCGCCCTGGCCGTCACCCCGTTCGTGCGCAACACCGCCGAGGAAGCGAAAGCCGTCGCGGCCCAACTTCCCAAGGGCAGCCGGGTGCTGCTGGTGACCTCTGCCTTCCACATGGCCCGCGCCAGCGCCCTCTTTGCGCGTCAGGGATTGGAGGTGATTGCCTATCCGGTGGATTTCCAATCGCGCGGTGTCTGGGCAGGGTCGGTGTTGAAGGATTTCCGCTATTGGTTTCCCAGCTCCGATGGCTTGGACAGCAGCAGTCGGGCCCTGCGGGAGGCGCTGGGACGACTGATTTATCGCAGTTAGAGAAGCTCTGAACAACCGGTCGCCACTGGAAGCTGTCCCTAGCGCCAACTGGGAGCTCCGCGCTCTCACGGGTGCCGCTGAGGTTTTTTTTCAGAGCCTCCCTAGGGAGTAACGCGCTAGACTAGAGCGGTGACTTGTGTCTCAGGAGCGCCTAATGTCCCGTTACACAATTGGAAGTTTTCTCGAGTCTACGGCGCAACAATACAGGGAAGCAGAGGCATTTGAGCTGGAAAATCCTTATCTTCTAGAAGTGAATCTCAATGGTCGAGTCTGGACAAAAGTTGGTGCAATGATTGCCTATCTCGGCCAGATCAACTTCAGCCGTGAGGGAGTATTGGAGCATGGTGTCGGCAGCTTGCTCAAGCGGATGGTGTCTGGCGAAGGAACGGCTTTGATGAAGGCGGAGGGACGCGGTCGTGTTTATCTTGCAGATCGCGGCAAGAAAATACGCATTCTCCAGCTGCAAGGGGAAACAATTTTTGTCAATGGCAATGATCTTCTGGCGATGCAAGACAGTATTCACTGGGATATCTCGATGTTGCGGCGAGTGGCGGGAATGCTGGCTGGTGGTCTGTTCAATGTCCGGCTCTCAGGTTCGGGTTTGGTGGCCATCACCACGCACTACGAACCCCTGACCCTCCAGGTCAGGCCCGGAGAACCAGTCTTCACAGATCCAAATGCCACCGTTGTTTGGTCCGGTGATCTGTCGCCTGAAGTGGTCAGCAAAGTCAATCTTCGCACCCTGATGGGGCGGGGCAGTGGTGAAGCGATTCAACTCCGATTTGATGGCCCTGGCTGGGTTGTGCTCCAGCCCTTTGAAGAGATTTACTTTCAATCCCAACAGATCTGATCGCTTTGGAAGCTCTGGACAACCGGTCGCCAGTGGAAGCTGTCCCTTGGCGCCAACTGGGATCTCCGCGCTCTCACAGGTGCCGCTGAGGGGTTTTCCAGAGTCTCCCTTTCAATCCGACCCGATCCGTATCCAGCGCTGCGCGGCACCAGGCACGCTACTCTCGGGCACCTTCTCAAGCCACTACCAGCTCCGCCTCCGCTTCGGCCACGGTGATGAGGCGATTGTTGGTGTTGTCCCAAAGGATGTAGGCGAAACAACCTGGAATGTCGGCCAACCGCAAACGCCGGGAGGCGCTCAGCAGGTGAGCATTGCGCTCGTGGCAGGCGCGCAAGCGGTAGTTGGGGATGCGTTCGCAGAGGTGGTGGATGCTGTGAAAGCCGATATCCGCCGAGAACCAATGCAGGAGGGCAGGAAGCTCCAGGTTGCTGCTGCCCTCCACCGCGCCGCGCAGGTAGTTCCAGTCGGCTGAGCCATGGGCATAGGTGTTCGCAAAATTGTGCTGCACAAAGAAAATGCAGATGAAGAGCGCCGCAGAAAAGCCCATCACCAGCGCATAGCAACTCCAGAACAGTCCAGCCCCCAGCCAGTGGGCCATCAGAAACCAGCTGCCGAGCACCAACAGGTTGTTGGCCACCAGGTCGGCGAGTTCGCCACGGGTGTACCAAGAGCTGGAGCGGTGTTGACGCACCAGGTTGGGCAGCTCCCCCAGAGCCCGCCAGCCCCGGGCGGCGAGGGCGGCCCAGAGGGCCCGACTTGTGGCGATCAGGAACTCAGCGCTGCCGAGCAGCAAGGCGAGGCGCGGCTTGATCACCAGGTAGAAGAAGCCCCCTGGCAGGAGCATCAGCGGCTGGCGCAGAAAGCCGTAAAGCCAGCGCCGCAGCGGTGATAACCCCCGGTAGTGCTCCAGGGTCACCAGGGCGGAGGGGCCGCGGTAGCGCTCCCAGTTGCCGTTGTGGCGATGGTGAAAGGCATGGCCCCGGGACCAGGGATGCTGGGGGATGGCGTTGAGCACGCCGAGCAGAAAACCCGCCAGGCGGTTGAGCCAGCGGCTGCGAAACAAAGAGTCGTGCCCGCAATCGTGCATCAACGAGAACGTTCGCGCCGAAAACAGCACGAGCAGCGCCAGAACGGGAAACAGCGCCACCACCAACCGCAGAGGCCCCAGCTGCGCCTGGCCGAGCCAGGCCACCAGCCCCCAGAGGGCCGCCGTCGGCGCCAGGGTGGTCAGCAGTTGCCAGGCCGCCCGGGCATTGCTGGGCTGACGAAAGGGCTCCAAAACGAAATCCCGACGGCGCAGGGGCCGATTCTCTGGCTGGGCAGACGAAGCGAACGGGCCTGAGCCTGAATCGCAGGCGGCTTCACTGGCCTCTTGGCAGGGCAGGCCCCCGGATGGGGCGAGCGGAGCGCTGCTCAAGGACTGGACAGGACCGCCGGACCATGACGGACCAGGGCTGCCGGCGGGCAAGGGAAAAGGAGACGGAGTGGCGTTCAGGAGGAAGGCCCGGCGTTCGGGCGCCACGACCAGGAAAGGTGATTCAACCTAGTGGTTTTGCCAGGGACGTAGGGTCGTCCCACCCGGGGGCTGCTGCGGCCCATCCGCCAACCACCGATCCGAGCTGCCAGCGGACGGCGCAGGCTTCCTTCTCGGGCCTGGATGGGGGCGGGCCCGCCCTCAGCCGCCCTCAGCCGCACGCGCACTGGCACGCGCACTCTCGCCGTGGCCGTCGCCGTCACCCTTGCCAGTGCCAGTGCTGGTGGCGGCGTGATAACTGCTGCGCACCAACGGTCCGCTGCGCACCTGCGCGAAACCCATCGCCCGGGCCACAACCCCCAGCTCCGCAAACTCCTCCGGGCTCCAGTAGCGCGCCACAGGCAGGTGGGCCAAGGATGGCCGCAGATATTGGCCCAGGGTCAAGCGCTGGCAATCCACCCCCCGCAGATCCCGCAAGGTCGCCACCACCTCCTCGCGGCTTTCCCCCAGGCCGAGCATCAGGCCCGATTTGGTTGGAATCTCCGGCGCGAGCTCCCGGGCCGCCGCGAGCAAGCCCAACGAGCGGCGATAGGTGGCCCCCCGTCGCACCTCCCCCTGCAGCCGCTCCACCGTTTCCAGATTGTGGTTGAAGCACACCGGCCGCGCCTCCAGCACGGTCTTCAGGCGCTGGCGCTGGGCGGCCAGTGCCAGGGACTCCTGCCGCTGGCCGCCCCAGAAATCCGGGGTGAGCACCTCGATGGCCACACCTCCATCCAGCCGGCGGATGGCGGCCATCGTGTCGGTGAACAGCCGCGCCCCATGGTCGGCCAGATCATCTCGCGCCACGGCCGTGAGCACCACATAGCGCAACCCCAGCAGCCGCACCGCCTCCGCCACCCGCTCCGGCTCCGCCCCGTCCAGCGGAGTGGGCGCCTGACCCTTCTCCACCTGGCAAAACGCACAGCTGCGGGTGCAGATGGGGCCTCCCAACAGAAACGTGGCCGTCCCCGCCGCATAACATTCCGCCCGGTTCGGACAGCGGCCCTCCTCACAGATCGTGTGCAGCCGCTGTTGCTTCACCACCTCCTGCACCTCCGCCAGCTCGCTTGCGCTGCCCACCGGCCGTCGCAACCACTGCGGCAGTCGCTCCGCAGGCGGGATGGCGCTGTAGCGGCTGGGGCGGGAGAGGCTCATGGCGCGGGCGACACAGGGACGAGAGGCAGGGCAAGCGACACAGGGAGGACGAGACTCACTCCATGCGCCGTCGGCCCTCGAAGGCCCGTGCCAGGGTCACCTCGTCGGCATACTCCAACTCGCTGCCCACCGGCAACCCGTAGGCAATGCGACTCACCACGGTGAAAGGTTTCAACAGTCGCGCCAAATAGAGGCTGGTGGTGTCGCCCTCCACGCTGGGGGTGAGCGCGAGGATCACCTCCGTGGCGTTCTCCCGATCGACCCGTTCCAGCAGCGGCTGGATGTGCAGCCCTTCCGGCCCCACCCCTTCCATCGGCGAAATCAGTCCTCCCAACACGTGGTAGCCGCCCCGATACTCCCGGGTGCGCTCCATCGCCAGCAGGTCGCGGGAGTCGGCCACCACGCAGATCTGGCCGTTGCGACGCTCCGCGTTGCGACAGATGTCGCAGAGCGGCTCGGCCGAGAGATGAAAACAAGCGCGGCAATGGCCCACCTGGCTGCGGGCCGCCAGGAGCGCGTCGGCGAAAGCGCGGGTCTGCTCCTCCGGCTGGCGCAACAGGTGGAGCGCCAGGCGCTGGGCCGTGCGCGGGCCAATGCCGGGCAGCCGCTCGAACTGATCGATCAGCCGGGCCAAGGGTCGGGTGAAGCCGCTCAGCGCTTGCCTGCGAGTGCGCTGAATCTAGGGGCGACGCGCCAGGAGGAGAATGGCGGGCAAGCTCCCCGCGCCAGCCCCCTGGCGCCCCCTCACCGCGCGCCGCCCCCATGCCTGTTCCGTCCCTCCTCGCCGCTCCACGTCACGCCGTGCGGGTGATCGCGGCGGCCTCCGCCCGGGCCGCCCTCGCCGCCCTCCTGGTGCTGGGGCTGATCGGTGGCCTGACGGCCTGCAGCGCGGCGGCGGCCGGTCTGCAGTCCTTTCAAAGTCCAGACGGGCGCTACGCCTTCCTCTACCCCACCGGCTGGAATCGGGTGCAGGTCAACGGTGGTCCCCAGGTGGTGTTCCACGACCTGATCAACAGCGATGAAACCCTCAGCCTGGTGATCTCCGATGTCAACACGATCAACGACCTCACCGATCTGGGCGGCGCGGAGGCCGTGGGCGAACGGCTCAAGCAGGTCGTGATCGCCCCTGAGGGCAGCGGTCGCCAGGCCGAGCTGGTGGAGGCGGAAGAGCGGGAGCTGGGAGGCCGCACCTTCTACGACCTCGAATACAACGTGCACCTGGCCGACCGCAATCGGCATGAGCTGGCCACCGTCGTGGTCGATCGCGGTCGCCTCTACACCTTTGCCGCCAGCACCAATGACGCCCGCTGGCCGAAGGTGCGCGAGCTCTTCCAGCGGGTGATCACCTCTTTCAATCTCCTGGTGTGACATCCCCTTCTCCTTGCGGCCCGGGGATCACCGTGATCGGTGACGGTCTGGCCGGCAGCGTGCTTGCCCTCAGCCTGGCTCAGCGGGGCGCCCGGGTGCAGCTGATCGGCGCGGAGCGGCAGACGGCAACGGCCCTCAGTTATGGAACGCTGCCACGGGGGGGACCCTCCCGGGCCTGGAGACAGCTCGAACACCGTCACGGGCCCATGGGCTGGCGCCCCAGCGGTCTGGTGTTCCATGACCAGCGGGCGGGCCTTCCCGATTCGCTGGCCGCCCTCACCCGAGCCGTGCCCATCCCCCTGGCCCGCGTGGATGCCCCCACCTGGCTGGCCGCCCGAGGGCAGGCCCTGGTCGCAGCGGGTGTGCCTCACCTCGTGGGTCAGGTCAGCGGCCTGCAAGCCCAGCCTGGCGGCGGCTGGCGGCTGGAGTGGAGCGGCGCCTCCGCTCTGGAGTCCGACCTGGTGGTGCTTGCTGCGGGCGCGGGCAACCGCGCCCTCTGGCCTGCCCTACCGACCCGGCTGCGCCACAGCTGGGCCGGCGTGCTGCACCTGGAGACGGGTGGTCCCGCCAATCGCTGGCTGGATCAGGCCCGGCGGGGGCGCGTCGTGCAACCGCGCCATTGGCGCCGGCCGGCGCTGGAGGCCGCCTGCGCCCACAGCGAGGAGCCGCGGTGGATCGTGGATGCGGGCCTGGCGCCCCGCGGGGAGGGAGTGGTGCTGGGCCAGATCAGCCTGATCCCCCCGGCCGCCACCGCCCTGCCAGCCCCCGGGGCTCCCCTGGAGGCCCCGGATCCCCGCTGGATGGAGGCGCGTCTGCGGGAGGGCTTGGCCCTGCTCGATCCCGAGCTGGCCGCCCTGGAGGCCCCCTATCGGCAGGTGCCGGTGAGCTTCTGCGTTGATGGCCAGCCCCTGGCGGGCCCCGTGGAGGAGGCCCCCGGGCTGTGGGTGTTCTGCGGCTTCAGCGGCGCCTTTTCCCGGGTCCCCCTGCACGCCGACCGGTTGGCCCGCCAGCTGCTGCCCTGAACCCATGCCCATCGCCCACCTCACCCCGGATCTGGAGGTGCTCCTGCGCCTGGGACTCGCCGTGCTCTGCGGCGTGGCCGTGGGCCTCACTCGCGCCCACCACGGCACCTTTCCCCACCCCAATCGGCTGCGGGTGCATGTGCTGGTGGGTCTGAGCGCCTGTTTGATGGTGCTTGCCGCCGGCCATGGCGCCGATGCCCGCAGCCGTGCGATTCAGGGCGTGGCCACGGGGGTGGGCTTCCTGGGCGCTGGCGAAATTCTGGTGGGCCCTCCCCGGGGCCGGGACCAACCCCCCGAAGTGCGCGGGCTCAGCAGCGCGGCCTCGATCTGGTTCACCGCTGCCCTGGGGGTGACCGTGGCTGCAACCCGACCCTCCTTGGCCCTGGCAGCCCTGGCCCTGGCCCTGATCACGCTTTCCGATCGCCGACCCGGCTCCGGGGCCACGACGAAGGGCGATGCCCCTGGCGACGCGGGCGATCGCTAGGGTGCCGTCCCGCAAATGCGCTTTGGATCCCTCGATGGGTGTCTCGCCTGTAGTCCTTGCTGATGATGGCCTCGAGGCGCATGGACCAAGCCAGGGATGATGCATGAACTTGCGGGGCAGGACACCAGGAGCCTGTTGCGCATAGATGTCCATGCGAGGATATCAAGATAATTCGAGGCCAAGATGGAATTATTCCGCGATAAATCGAGCTCCGACTCGACTGGATCTAGGCCAAATCTGCTTCCAAAAAAGGATTTCTAAAGAATCTGTTTGCTTGAGCCAGCTCAATGAGCTCCTCAAGAGCTCTCGGTTGGTGCGTCTTGCAGCTTTTGTCTGTGACCGTTGACCAAGTTGTTCTATGCGCAACAGGCTCCTAGTGTGCAGTCCCTGAAATGCGCTGTAGATCCTTTGCTGGGCGTCTCGCTCAGAGCCCTTGTTAAGGAAGCCATCTAGACGCGCGGACCAAGCCGAAGATTCCGCATGAACTTACGGGACTGCACACTAGGGTGCGAGGTCTGTGACAGGAAGGGATTTCACTCCGGCGGGCAAGGGGGAAGCGGGATTGTTTGAGGCGCCCTTGAGGGCAGCTCGAACAATCACTTTTGGCCTGCCGCGACTGGCCAGCGAGGTCAGTGACAGCAAGGGATTTCACTCCGGCAGGCGAGGGGAATGCGGAATTTTTCGAGGTGCCCTTAAAATAGAAAGAAGGAACGGAGCGGTGAGCTCTCTGGGTTCTCTGGTTTCGGGCTCGACTCGGCCAGGGCTGGCCAATCAATGTCAAGATAGCTCACACCACCTTGATCAAAGGGTCGACCTTCAAGATGGTGGATGTTCAACTTGGTGGTGCTGATCGCGGTGATCAGTCCCCCCAGCTCCATTGGTCCCATGTCCGTGCGCAGATCCTTGCCACTGTTCATCAGCAGGGCAGGCAGCCGCACGAACTGATCCGGACGGGTGAGCTTGCGAAACAAGGCCTGAACAGCCAGTTGCTGTCGCTCCATGCGGCCGATGTCGCCGGTTTCGTCGTGGCGAAAACGCAGAAAACCTTCCAGGTCGCGACCCTTCAAGGTCTGCGGTCCAGGCTGGAGATCAATGTATAAACCTTGACTATTATCCGTGTAGAACATTCGCTTTGGCACATTCACTTCGATGCCACCCATCATATCGGCAATACGGCGAATCGCGCCAAGATTAAGCACAACATGATGGCGAATTGGTCGACCCATGCGCGTTGAAATTTCGTGTTCCAAGGCCTGAATGCCGCCAACAGTATAAAGAGCATTGATTTTCATGGCACCATATTGATCGGATTCGATATAACTGTCTCGCGGGATCTGGGTGATTGTCGTCTCTCCTCCCTCCACCCGTGCAGTGGCAATGACATCTGTATTGCCACCACCCACATCCATCCCGAGAATCAACACATCCTCCTGGCCGATATTCGCCCATGCGCTGAAGGGATTGCTCCATGGCAAGCGCGGCGCTCCCTTGTCCGCGCTGAAGACCAGCTTGGCCAGAGGAGCGGAGAGAGCGAAGCCGGCGCCCCAACCGAGGGCAATGGCCAGGAGGACAGACCAGCCGGAATGGAAACGGCGAGGACGACGAGAGGGGGAGGAACGGCGACGCGGCATCGACGGGGCGGTGTTACAGCCTCAAGGGTTCATCTGCGCGCAGACCCGCCTGCACCCTCCAGAGATTGGCATAGGCCCCTCCTGCGGCGAGCAAGGAATCATGGCGACCCGACTCCACAATTCTGCCCTGCTCCATCACCACGATGCGATCGGCATGGCGCACGGTGCTCAGGCGATGGGCGATCACCAAGGTGGTGCGGTCCGCCGTGACGCGATCGAGGGACTGTTGAATGGCCGCCTCGGTCTCGTTGTCCACGGCGGCGGTGGCCTCATCCAGGATCAGCACCGGTGGATCTTTCAACAGGGCCCGAGCCAGGGCCAGCCGCTGCCGCTGACCGCCGGAGAGGCGCTGCCCCCGCTCACCCACCACCGTTTCATAGCCTTGGGGCAGGGCTTCAATGAAGGCGGCGGCCTCCGCCAGGGCCGCCGCCCGTTGAATGGCGGAGCGGGGCGCATCGAAACTGCCGTAGGCGATGTTGTCTGCCACTGTGCCGGGAAAGAGAAACACCTCTTGACTCACCAGAGCAATGGCGCGGCGCAGATCTGCCAAGCGCAGGCTGTCGATCGGCAGGCCATCGAGCGCAATCTCGCCGGATTGGATGGAGTACAGGCGCAACAACAATTTGACAAGCGTGCTTTTGCCCGAACCCGTGGCGCCCACGATGCCCACCGTGCTTCCCGCTGGAATCTCCAGATCAAAGTGGCGCAACAGCGGCGAACGGCCCCCATAGGCGAAGGTGACATCTCGAAACAGGATGTGCCCCGCCACCTGACCCACTTCCAGGGAGCGGTGGCCTGAGGGAATGGCGATGGGAGTGTGGAGCAGATTCAGCACCCGGTGGGTGGAGGCCATGGCGCGCTGGTAGTCATCCAGAGTGCGGCCAAGAGTGGTGAGCGGCCAGAGCAGGCGCTGGGTGATGAACACCAGGAAGCTGTAGGTGCCCACGGCGATGAAACCTTGCCAGGCCTGTAGGCCACCAATGACAAGAATGGACAGGAAGGCAAAGAGAATGGCGAAACGAATCAGGGGAACAAAGGCCGCCGAAAACCGAATTGCCCGTTGATTGCTGAGGCGGTAAGCCTCACTGTCTTGGCTGATGCGGGAACGCTCCCAGGCTTCCGCCGCATAGCTCTTAATCGTCAGCATGCCGCCGAGGTTATTGCTCAGCCGGCTGGACAAATCAGCCGCACGGTCGCGCACATCCCGATAGAGAGGAGCCAGACGGCGCTGGAAACGAAGCGACCCCCAAAGGATGACGGGAATGGGCAAGAAGGAAACCCCCGCCACCGTGGGCGAGAGCACCAGCATGGCCGCTCCAATGGCCACCACCGTGGTGATCAGCTGCAGAATCTCGTTGGCGCCATGGTCAAGAAAGCGCTCCAGTTGGTTGATGTCATCGTTGAGGATTGTCAGCAGCTGACCACTGCTGCCCGACTCAAAGAAGGCCATCTCCAATTGCTGCAGATGGTCGTAACCCTCAATACGCAACTCGTGCTGCACGGTCTGGGCCAGATTGCGCCAGAGCAGGGCATAAAGATATTCAAACAGCGACTCAGCACTCCAAATCACAAACGAGACTCCCGCCAACAGCGCCAGCTGGGAAGGAACCGTCTGGAAACCAAACGAGGCGAGCCAGGAGGTGTTTTTCTGCACCACCACATCCACGGCCAGGCCGATCAAGACTGGCGGGGCCAGATCGAACAGCTTGTTGAGCAGCGAGCAGAGCGAGGCCCAGATCACCAAGCGCCGATGGGGCTGGAGCTGACGCAGCAGCCTCGCCAGCCCCGAACGCCCTCCCCCCCGAGGAGGGAGAGACACCTCAGTGGACAGAGCCGCCAACCCGCGCCGAGCGATCGCCGTAGCCGCCACGGCCACCGGAGCGGGAACGGGGGCCTGCGCCGCCGCCGCTTCCGCTTTCTCTGGGGGTGGCCTTGTTGACGCGGATCATGCGACCAATCCACTCCACATCCTGCAGGTCGTCAATAGCGCGCTGCTCGGCATCGGCCTCGACCAGCTCGACAAAAGCAAAGCCACGTTTGCGGCCTGTTTCCCGGTCAAGGGGAAGGCTGCATTGGCGCACTCGGCCGTATTGACCGAACAGGTCAACGAGATCCTCACGCTCGGCTTCAAACGAGAGGTTGCCAACGTAAATGGTCATTCGTAAATGGGTCCTGGAACAGATTCGTTTGGTGCTGGTGTCCCAGGAAAGATCAGTGAGCGGTGAAAATCAGGAAACGCCCAAGGACGAAGCCAGGGGGGAGAACCTGATGGGTCAAGGCCGGCTGAGCGTGCCGCAGGAAGCCTGAACACTGTGGAATCATTGAAACCCTACATCGGCAGCCTCCCCCTTGATTGAGGAGTGTGAAGGGAGATGGAAAGAAAGTGGAAGAGAGCATCGTCTGACGCCAAAGTGGCACCATTGTCAGCAAACGCTGATCTGGATTGATCCCCGATGATTCCTCCCTCCACCCCCCCTCCCGTGCTCTGGAGCCTCTCCTGGCGGGACGATGGCGAACTGGCCGCCCAAGATCGGTTCGATCTCCTGCAGACCCTACTGGTGATGGAAACAGATGACGCCCAACCCTCCCTGGTCTTTGCGATGGAAAAAATCTGCCTCACAGACGCCACCAACCTGTCCACCAGTGAGGTGACGGGATTGTGCGCCTGAGGCCACAACGGTCCCGCCGTGCCTACAGGGCGTAACGGCGGGCCGTGGATTCGCGGCACAAACTGCGGGCTGAGGCGACACTCATGCCCTGGGTCAGGCGATCCAGCACACAGCGACAAGCAAAATCGGCCATTCCTGCCGGCGGCACCTTGCCCGACTGCGCCATCTCCTGCTCCACGGCCACCAGGCAGTAGGCCTGAACAATCGCGTCCAGACCAGAACTGTTGGCCGGCTGGCCGATCTGGCTCAAGAGAACCCCCGCCAGCACTCCCAGGCCAGCGAGGGAAAAGCAACGACGACTCATAGGCGGGAGAGCTGAAGTTCTTTGTTCATCACCCGCAAACGCTGCAGGTTGGCCACAACGTCGGCGGGAATGTCCTTGGGCAAATCAATCGTGGTGTGGCAGTCATAGATGCGGATCTTGCCGATGGATCGCCCTGTCAGGCCCCCTTCATTGGCGATGGCGCCCACGATATTGCCGGGGCGCACGCGATCGCGCCAGCCCACCTCCAGACGAAAACGCTCCATGTGCGACTCGGGCCCGCCGTCACTGTCCCCTCGCGGGGCCTGGGAGGGGCGGGAGGAGGAGGCGGCGCGGCGCCGGCTGGGCTGCTCGACCGGGATGGAGGCCATGATCCGCTCCTCCTCGTTCAGCAGCAGGGGCTTGCCCCGCAGGGCCAGGGCAAGAGCGGCCCGGGCCAGATCCTCGGGAGCGGCACCCTGTTCCCGGCTCACCCGCTGCAGCAGCTCGCCCAACAACGCCTGCTCCGTCTCGGAGAAGGGGGAATCGGCCAAGAGGGCGGTGAGGCTGGATTCGAGACGATTGAGGCGGCCTTGATTGATGCTCGCGTTGGAGGGCACCTCCATCGGCGTGATGGTCTCCCCGACGGCGCGCTCCAGTTCGCCAAGGAAGCGTTTTTCCCGCGGCGTGAGAAACAGAATGGCTTGGCCGGAGCGTCCCGCCCGCCCGGTGCGACCGATGCGGTGCACATAGGCTTCGCCGTCAAACGGCATGTCGTAGTTGATCACCAGGGCGATGCGATCCACATCCAGGCCCCGGGCCGCCACATCGGTGGCCACCAACACATCCAGACGACCGTCACGCAGACGTTGAATCGTGCGCTCCCGCTGGGCCTGGGGCACATCGCCGTTCAACAGGGCAACGTTGTGCCCCTCCCGTTCAAGGGCTTCCGCCAGAGACAGGCTGACTGCCTTGGTGCGGGTGAAGATGATCACACCTCCCTGGCCTTCGGCCTCCAACACCCGTTGGAGAGCCTCCTGCTTCTGCTGAGGCTGTAGCACCAGAACCCGTTGCTGAATGCGGCTTCCTTCCCCCTTGCGGCTGTGGATCGTGATTTCAGCGGGCGTGCGCAGGTAGCGATTGGAGAGGCGACGAATGGCGGCGGGCATGGTGGCGGAGAGCAACACCACCTGGCGCTGGCTGGGCAACTGCTCCAGCACCCACTCCACGGATTCAATGAAGCCCATGCGCAGCATTTCATCGGCCTCATCGAGCACCAGCGTTGTCAGACCGGAGAGATCAAGCGTGCCCTGGCGCATGTGATCCATCACCCGCCCCGGTGTTCCCACCACCACCTGAATGCCCCGGCGCAGCTGTTGTGCCTGGTCGCGGAAATCGGCGCCGCCATACAGCGCCAACACCCGCACTTGCGGCAACTGGGAGGAAAAACTGGCCAGCGCCTCCGCCACCTGCAACGCCAGTTCCCGGGTGGGGGTGAGCACCAGGGCCTGGGGACGACGCTCGGAAGGATCGAGGCACTGGATCAGCGGCAGGCCGAAGGCGGCTGTCTTGCCAGTGCCGGTGCGTGCCTGCCCCACCAGGTCTCTGCCGAGCATCAGTTCCGGAATCGCCGCCTTCTGGATTGGCGAGGGGGTGTGGAATCCCATCGCCTCCAGGGCGGAGAGGATCTCGGGGCGCAGGCCGAAGCGGGCGAAGGCGCCTGTGGAGGCCTGTTCAGCGGCCTCCTTCAGCGGCAGCGCGGAATCCGCTGTGGCGCTCCTCTCCTCTGGAAGATCTGCACGCGGAGCCGACGCCGTCAATGCGCTGGGGCGGCGGGTCTCCGCGCCCTCCAGGAGAACGTCAGCACAAAGGGCGGCATGGGAGCCGAAAGAAACATCAGACATGGAACAAGCTCAGGCTTGAAGGCCGTGAATCCTTCAATAGAGACCTGCAGCTGGCCCGAAAAGAGATGATTGCAAAAAAAGAATCTCTCGATAAGGAACACTGGCCACATCGCAGACCATTCACCATGAAATGGATCCGTGAGCATGCCGCGACCGAAATGGCGCTCGCCGAATGTTCAGAGCTGCGTCAGCTTTATTAAAGGGTGAAAGTTCATCGTAGCATCATGGCCAGCGCAGCGCTTGCGGCCATCAACACGGGGCCACAAACACCAGCCCCGCACAACACGCGCCCGTGGGAGCCTGCTCAGCGTCGGCCGAAATCATCCTCGTAGCGCTCAATGTCCTCCTCGCTGAGGACCACCCCGCGCTGCACCTCCACGATCTCCAGGGCGAAGGAACCCGCCTCAGCCCGGTGGCGCGCTCCTTCCGGCACAAAAAGCGTTGTTCCCTGTTCCGCAGGGATGGCGGTGTCCCCCAGGGTCAGCACTCCCTGCCCCTTCACCACCACCCAATGTTCACAGCGGTGGCGGTGGCTTTGAAGGCTGATGCGCTGCCCCGGAGAGAGCCAGAGCCGCTTCACCAGATACCCTTCACCGGAGAAAAGCGTTTCATACCAGCCCCATGGGCGCTCGACGCGCGCGTGGGTCAGGGAATTCATTGGTGCCAAGGACCAGCAAACGCCCCCATCCAACCATTTCCCGCCGCAGAGAGCCCTTCACGTTGTTGAACTCCAAACCGGGCGGCGGCGCGACCCGCCTGGCCTTGATCGGCTGCGGCCTCCCCCGCCTGGCCGCTGGCGGAAGCCGGGACCTCACTCCAGGGCCGCCCCCGGCGGGGGGGTGAACAGCCAGGCCTCCTGGCGCGCGCGGGTGAGGGCGGTGTAGAGCAGACGGGGATCGCTGGGATCCGGGCCGGGCAGGAGCACCATCACCCGCCTGGATTCGCTGCCCTGGGCCTTGTGCACCGTCAGGGCCAGGGCGGGCTCCAGGGCGCCGCTGAGCTGGGCGGGATGGACCCAGATCGGTTGCTCCTGGCCAAAGAGCAACCAGCGCTCCGCTCCCGCCACCAGCACCCCCAGATCGCCGTTGCTCAGCCCCAGGCCATGCAGGTTGCGGGTGCAAAGCACCGGGGTGCCACTGGGCCACTGGCCCAGGGCGGCGGCGGAGGCATCTCCCAGAAGGGCCCGGTGCACGGCGTGCACCCCCCAGGGACCCTGATGCCGAGGGGTGAGCAGAAGCAGCTCATCCCGAATGGCGAACAGCTCCCGCCAGCCCTGGTCCGCTCCCGGGATGCAGGCGGCGGCGGCGGCCCCCAGCCGCCGCAGGTGTTCCATCAGCGCCTGCCGCACGCTGACGGGCAGGGGGCCCGGTGCGGCCTGCCACCAGCGCAGGTTGGCGTCGGCAGGCAAACGACTCAACAGGGGGCGCAGCCGGTCGATCGGCTCCATCGGCATGCCGGACTCCTCCTCAATCCACCGTCGCAGAGCCGCAGCCATGGTGGCGATCGCTCCATCGTTGCGGAAGATCGTGCGCAAGGTCACCACCGTCTCGGCGAGGGCCGGCTGGCCCTCGCCACGCAACAGCTCCCGCAGCGGCGCCCCCGGCGCCACAGGGGGCAGCTGGGCGGGATCGCCCACCAACACCAGCCGCGCCCGTTCCGGCAGGGCCTCCAGAAGGGCCTCCATCAAGGCCAGATCAACCATCGACACCTCATCCACCACCAACAGATCAAGGGAGAGGGGCCGTTGGCGATGGCGGCGAAACGCCCCGTCCCCTCGGCTTTCCAGCAGCTGATGAAGGGTGCCGCAGGGCCAGCGGCCGGCCGTGGCCTGGCGCAAGCGGGCCGCGGCCTTGCCGGTGGGGGCGGCCAGCTGGATCACCGCTCCCTCCTGCCGCTCCGCCACCGCCTGCAGGAGATGGGCGACCGTACTGGTTTTGCCGGTTCCAGGACCACCCGCCAACACCAGCAGATCGCGCTCCAGGGCAATGCGAATGGCCCGTTGCTGCAAGGGATCCAGCCCATCGCCGCTGGGCTGGGCCGGCGCCGCGGCCTGGGCCGGCTGAATCCGCCCGGCCCGGGCGACCAGGGCAGCGAGCACCTCGGAGCGGAGTTGGAGCCAACGCCGCCAGCCCAGCCACTGGCCTTCCAAGGCCAGGGGACCATGGGGTTCGCGCCCGATGGCGGAGGCCGCCAGCAGGCCACTGTGCAGGGCGGGCCAGCCTGCGGAGCGAATTCCAGGCGGTGCCGGGCCGTTGAGGTCGATGGCGAGGTCTCCACGCTCCAAGGCCAGGGTGAGCGCCTCGATGAGCTCCAGCAGAGCCGGATCGGGCGGTTGGCCGTAGAGCCGCGGCAGGGCTTCCGCCAAGGCGCGGCTCAGGGGCGGCAGCCAGGGGGGAGGGTCTCGGCGGCGGGAGAGGGTCATGGGATGGTGCCGGGTTGCCAGCCGGGAGGGGCGATGCCCAGGGCCTGATCCAGGGCCAGAAGGCGTTCCAAGGGCGGGCGCTCGACGACCATGCCAGGGATCGCAGCCGGAAGCAGCTCCGCCGCCGCCGCTCCCGGCGCGCCGCGAACAAACACGTAGACGTAGCCGCCCAGGTGGCGCTGCGGGTCGTAGGCCGGCAGACGCCAGGCGAGATAGCGATGCAAGGCCACAAGATACAGATGGGCCTGCAGGGGGTAGTGGTGGCTGACCATCAAGGCCCGCAGGGCCTCAGGCCCGTAGTCCCCGGGTCCGCAGCTCAGGCTCTTGCCCTGCCCGTCCCGTCGTCCGAGCCAATTGCTTTTCCAATCGAGCACCCACCACTGCTCCTGGCCCGCCAGGGAGGTGGGAAACACCAGGTCGATCGAACCGGTCAGGAAGCCGCGGTGATGCACCGGCAGCCGGGCGAGGGCATCGGCGTAGTCCGCACCGAAGAGTCCACCGGGATGGCGGCGAAAGGCGGCGGCGAGGTCGCTGGCCCGGGCCTGTTGGAGGCTGAGATCGAACTGCAGTTCGTTCAGGCGCCCGCGGGCGGACAAATCGGCCGGGCGGAGGGGGCCAAGGGGGCCGCCGAAGGGGGTGACGAGCATCTGTCGCAGGGCGGCAAGAAGGGGCTCGGCCAGAGCGTCCTTGATGCCGGCGCGCCGCAGTTCACGGGCCACCAGGGCCTGGCTGGACGGATCGTCCAGCGCGGCGGCGTAATCGATCTGCTCCAGCAGGCGATGGAGGCAGTCGCCGAAGCCGCTGCCAGCGGGGAGATCAGCCCACAAGCCCCGCTCCGGCCAGGGGGATGGGGTGGCGTCGGGCGCGGGGGGAAACCCATCGGCCGATGGGACGGCGGGGTCTTGCTCCAAGCCGGGATCGCTGACGTCCCGGCCCTCCTCCAAGGCTTCCGGGCTCAGGGCTGCGGGGTTGAGGGGCGTGGGGCCGAGGGGCGTGGGACTGAGGGTTTCGCGTTCGAGGCTGAGAGTCGGAGGCTCCTGAAGCTCTTGCCCCCGGATCTCGGCTTCGTGAATCTCGGCCTTGTGACTCTTGGCCTCGTGGGTTTGACCCTCCCGAGTCTTGGGCTCAGAAAGGTCGGATCCTTGACTCCCTGACCCATCGGATCCTTGGCTCCCTGACCCAAGCGTTGTTGACGCCTCGGTTCCTGACCCTTGAGCGGCTGACGCTTGTCTGGCCACCTCTTGGCTGGCGGACCCCTGGTCGGTGGCGGGGCTGGCGGGGGCGAGGCGCGCCTGGGTCCAACTGGTGTAGCTGCTGCGCGTCCAACCTTGGTTCAAGGGGCGTCGCGGGACGGGGCCCGGAGCGAGGGCAGCAAGGGACAGGGAGAGGGTCGCTCCCGCCGCACGCCAGGCCCGGGGTGGTGGCGGCGGGGGCTCCAGCAGGCGCACAGGAAGCTGGCGCCGCTCGATCTCCTCCGCCAGGCGCTGGCGCCAGCGCTCCAGGTTGGTCTCCGGCCAGGGCTGGTCGGGATGGAGCGGGGCGTCATCCGCGAACAACCAGGGGTGGAGGGGGGTGCAGGTCCGCCCCTTGGCGGGCACCCAGGCCAGCACAAGCCGATGCATCGCACGGGTCAGGGCGACATAAGCCAACCGTTCCCGCTCGGCCTCTTCCGCCCGCCGTGCCGCCTCATCCGCGCTGTGGCCGGGGCCCCAGTGCCGGTTGCGATGGAGATCGAGCCGGGGCGCTCCCCCTGGTTCGGGGTGCCAGCGTCTGCCTTCCGCTTTGCTTCTGCCCGCATCAAGCCAGAGATAGGGGCAGATCACCACGGGATATTCCAGTCCTTTGCTGCGGTGCACCGTCACCACCGCAACGGCCTGGCGCACCTTGTCACTGTGGGTCTGCTCCGCCTCGGGGATGGTGTCCAGCTCCTGGAGACGCCGGCGGCGCAACCAGCGGGCCGTGGCATGGGGGCCCAAGCGGTCGCGGTGCAGTCGTTGTTGCACCAACTCAGCCACCTGCTGCAGATCCGCCAGGAAGCGCCCCTCGGAGGAGAGGCGCGCCATCTGCTCAGGGCCAAGCATGGCGGCCAGGGGACCAAGCAGGCCCTGCAGCGGCCAGGCCCGGGCCAGCTGTTGCAGGCGGGCGGCGAGCGTGCTCCAGCGCAGGGGGGGGGCGGTGGCGATGGTGTCGGCACTCCATCCCAGGAGGGGAGAGGCGGCCAACAGGCGCAGACGGTTGGCGTCAGCGGGCTCGGCCAAAGCGTCGAGGAGGCGTTGCAGGGCCGTGGCGGCGGCGGTGGCGAAGACATCGGCCTGGCTGACGAGGCGGCTGGGGATGCCCAGCTGGCGGAGGGCCTGGCGCAAGCCCTCCGCCTGGGCGTGGGTGCTGACAAGCAGACAAAGATCGTCGGGCTCCAGGGGACGGGCCGTCGTCCCCTCCCGCAACAAGGGGGGATTGCTCAGGAGATGCGCCACGTAGTTGGCCATCTGGCGGGGCAGGCGGGCGTTCACCGCCGTGCTGGTGGGCAGGCTGGTGGGGTCTGGCGGCTCGGACGCCGGATCCTCGACCGCTGGCCCGCCAGCCTGCGGCGCGGGAGTCCCCAGCCAGAGCAGCTCCAGTGGTGTCTGGCCATCTCCTCCCCGGTTGGCTTTGGCCTCCAGCGGCGGCATGTCCACTGCGGAGCGCAACAACCCGCGGGCACAGAGCTGGTTGAGGGCATCGATGAGCTCAGGCGTGGAGCGCCGGTTGTCGCGCATGGCGTAACGGGCGTCCGCCATGGCGCGAGCGGCCAGATAGGTGGCCAGATCGCCGCCGCGGAAGCGGTAGATCGCCTGCTTTGGATCGCCCACCATCACCAGCAGGTGGCGACCCCCAGCGAACGCCAGCCGCAGGATCCGCCATTGGATGGGATCGGTGTCTTGAAATTCATCGATCAGGGCGGCGTCGTAGCACTCCGCCACCGCCGCCAGCAGGGGCGTGGGGGCCGTGGCGGCAGGACCCGGATCAAGGTCGCTGAGGAGCTGGGCGTAAGAGCAGAGGCCGCGGCGCTCGCGCCGTCGGACCAGCTCCCGCCGGCCCCAGTGGCAGCCGTGGAGGAGAGCCAGCTCAGCGGGCCCATCCACCAGATCGGCCACCGCCTCCATCAAGGGGCGCTGGGGGAGGTGGATGGGCCCGGCGTCCTGGCCCTCGGCCGCGCGGACCGCCTTGCAGAAGGTGCCGGGATGAAGAAAGGTGGTCAACATGTCCTGCTGCAGCACCGCCTCGTAGCCGGGGACGGCGGAGACCGTGCCCTCCCCGCTGGCGCTGGAGGAGGTTCCGGCAAGAGCGGGTGCGCCAGAGGTTGCAGAGACGGCAGAGGCCTCGGTCGTGGCGGCGATGAAGGCCTCCACCACGGCCCGGCTCTTCCGGCTCGATTCCTTCAGGACATAGGGGGTGTAGGGAAGGCCAGCGGCCTTCCACTGCCTGGCCTGGCTGAAGAGATCGGCCATCAGCGACTCCCCGTGACGGTTCCAGGCGCGGGTGAAGCGCTGCCAACGCTCCTGCCAGAGGCTCGGCAAGGCCGCGGCGAGGCTGACATCAAGGGAAAGGGAGGGTGGCAGGGGATCCAGCTCCAGGCCGGGATCGACATCCAGGGTGCGCAACCGGGAGGTCAGACCCTCCGGCTTGATGCCCTTGCGACGCAGGCCCTGGCTCATAGGCGACGGAAGCTGCAGCATCTGCTCCTGCCAATAGCTGTGCACCACCTGCTGGAGCAGGATGTCCCCCTCGCTGTCGAGGATCAGCTCCGGCGGCCGGCGAGCCTCCAGGGCGTGGCGCCGCAAGCTGCGCTGACAGAAGCCGTGGATGGTGGTGATGTCGGCCCCATCGAGATCCTCCAGGGCCAGCAACAGTCGCATCTCCGCCACCGTTGCGCCGCCCTCCATCCGGTGCCGCGCCAGCCATTCGGCAAGCACCGCGTCCGGCGGTTCCCGCTGCGGATTTCGCAGGCCGCTGAGGGCCTCCTCCAGGCGGCGGCCGATGCGTTCCCGCAGCTCGGTGGCCGCCGCATTGGTGAAGGTGACCACCAGCAGGCGGCGCAGGGGGATGGCGCGCTCCGTCACCAGCCGCAGGGCCAGATGGGCCAGGGCAAAGGTTTTGCCCGTGCCCGCGCTGGCTTCCAGGAGCCGAAGGCCCGGCTCCAGGGGACAGCCGTTGGGATCGAAGTCGCCAGCGAGGTCAGCGGCGGGTTGACGGCGGCGGTCGGCGGGAGAGGCCATCAGCGGCGGGCCTTCTGGGCGGGGACGATGGCCGCGAACAGGGGAGGGAAGAGAGCGTTGGCGCCCTCGGCGAAGGGCAGATCCGCCAGCAGCGATGCCAGGGAGCGTTCGCTGCCGAAGCACAGCCGCATCACCTCCTGATCGCGCTCGCCACGGCCCAGATAGGGGTTGCCCTCCCAGGCTTCCGTCGCCTTCTCCAGGGCTTTGGCGCCAGCGGCGAGGCCCCCGTGGGCAAACCAGCTCCAACCGGTTTGCGGGGGCACGGGCCAGCAGAGGGATCGCCAGCGGCGGCGCAGGCGCCAGAGCCGTGCCAACTCGCGGCGGGCCTGCGGGGGTGAAGGCGCGGTGAAGGCGAGCTGGCAGGCAAAGGTGTCTTTGCTCTGCTCCGATCCGCGGGCGATCAGCAGCCCTCGGCGTGGCCCGGCGTCGCCCAGGGCCGCCACCGCCAGCTGCAGCTGCAACCAGAGATCCAAGCGATGCTCCACCCGCTCCAGGGCGGGATGCACCAGCACCACCGCGTCGCCCCGCAGGCTGACGCCGCCCTGCCAGTGCCCCCACTGAACAATCAGCGGTTGCTCCTCTCCCAGGAGTCGCAAGGCGGCCTGGAGGCTCTGCCAGCGCTCCTCCAGCTTCTGGGCCTCCAACACCGCGCCCTGGGCGGGAGGAAAACGGCCTTCCCCCCGGTGGCGACGCAACCAGAGGTCACTCCCCCCGGCGAGGGGATCCAGCTCGCGGGGGCAGGACGGCCCCTGGGCGAGGGCATGGCGCAACAAGGCCACCCGCTCCCGTTCACCCAGCTCCAGGGGCTCCAGGTCGTCCACCTCCTCGCGACGCTCAGCGGGAACGATGCCCAGATCGCGCAGCCATTGCTTCTGCGGCGCCCGCAACCAGGCACGCAGCTCTTCGAAGGCATCGTCCGACTCTGGAACCGACTCCAGCTCCGACTCCAGCTCCGACTCCGGGTCCGACTCCGGGTCCGACTCCGGGTCTGACTCCGGGTCTGACTTCAGCGTCGACTCCAGGCCCGACCGCGAGGCCGCAGACGGATCGGAGGCTGAGGTCACTTCCGGGTTGGCCTGCGGGTCCCGGACCTGATCCCAGGCTGAGAGGGCCCCTGTTGGCGCTGGTTCTGATCTCCTCTGAGGGGCCTCCCCGGCAAGCACAGCCTCCTGGAGGGGCCCCGCCGCCGGGGGGGACGGGACCGTGGCCAAACCCGGCTCGGGGGGTGAAAGGCCCTGGCACAACTGGAGACAGGCCTCCAGTTGCCGGCGATCGCAACTGGACGGCGACCGCTCTCCCCGCGGCAGGAAGTTGGCCGGATCCAGGGGGTTGGGCTCATGCCACACCCGCAGCGCCTCAGCCTGGGCGGCGGGGAGAACGCTCTGGAGCCATTGCAGCCATTGCTGCACGGGCGCCGCTGGTGGCCTCGCCACGCCGGTGCGCTCCTCCAGGCCATTCCAGGTGATCAGCAGGTGATCTCTGGCGGAGAGGAGGGCCTCCAGCAGGGCGTAGCGGTCTTGGTCGGCCGGATCGGGATCCCCCAGCTGTCGACTGGTCTCCAGCAGGTGAAAACCGGGCCGTTGCCGTTGCCGGGGGAACACGCCGGCGTCCAGGCCCATCAGGATCAGCACGCGGTGGGGAATGGCCCGCATCGGTTCGAGGGCACTGATGGTCAGGGAGCCGCTGCGGTGCCCGAAACGGCCACTGTCCCGGGTCAGGCGCTCCTCCAACACGGCGGCCACCACTGCGGGCTCCAGGCGCAGCTCGCAGGCGCCAGCCACCCCGCGCCAGTCTTCCAGGACGCTCCGCAACGGGGCGATCTCCACGGCGCTCGCGGACTCGGCGCCGAACAGGTCATCCAGGGCCTCCCCCAGGCGCTCCACCCAGGCCGCGCAGGGACGGGGTCGGGCGAGGGTCTCCAGCCAGTGCCTGAGGCGCAGCAACAGGTGCAGGGTCCGTCCCCCCAGATCCAGGGAAGCGGGCGGACGGGCGGGAGCGGTGTCGGTTGGCCAGGAGCCGGCCGGTTCAGGCAACACCAGGCCCAGAAGCAGGCGATCGATGACCCAGCCCAGGCTGTGGGTGGGGTCGCCTCGCCGCTCGGCAGCCCCCAGTCCCCAGCGAAACCCGCAGCGCTGGAGCAGCGCTGTCAGCCCAGCCGCCTCCTCGGCACTGAGGCCAAAACGCCGCTGCAGCGGCGCCGACTCCAACAACCGCTCCAGGCCGCTCGCCGTGAGCCGCTCGCCCGCCAGGAGTAGCAGATCGAGCAGGCTGCGGCTCGCCCCGCCATCGTGCTCCTGGCTGCGATCGGTGAGGCGCCAGGGCAGGTCCACTCCCGTGGCGTCCCGATCGCCAAACACGGTGGCGACCAGGGGAGCGAAGGTCTCTACCGCCGGAGTCATCACCAGGATGTGGCGGGGTTCCAGGCTGGGATCGGCGGCCAGCAGCTGGAGCACCCGGTCGCGCACGATCTGCACCTGGCGCAGATCACCCGGACAGGCATGAAATTCCAGGGAGTGATCCCCCTCCGCCCGCTGCAGAGCGGGCTGAAGCTCCGGATCCAGCAGGTGCTCCTGGAGCTGATGCAGCAGACGCGGTGGTGAGGCTGGCGGGATCGCCGCAGCCGTTCCAGCCTCGCTCCGGCCGCCCGTGCCCGCCAGGGTGGGTCGCAGGAAGAGAGCCTCGTCCCGTTCCTCGCTCAACTGGGCCTCACCGGTGCCTTCCAGAAGCTGCTGAAATTCAGCGCCCAACCGACCGAATCTGGCTTCCAAGGGCGGGGCTTGCAGCAGCCATTCCCCATCCAGGGGCTGGCGCAGGGCGAGGGCCTCGCTCAGGGCCTGGCGACGGGCGACGCAGCGGTGCCACAGCCCGGGGCAGGGGGTGAGCAAGTAGATGTCGACGGGGAGCCAGGTGGCCAGGGCCTGCAGCAATTGCACCTGAATCGGCGCCATGCTGCTCGGCCCGAAGAGCCGCAGGCGCTCCCCCAGATGGCGCTTCAGAAGCACTGGATTGCCTTCCCCGGCCCGCAAGCGGCGAATCACCTCCAGCACCCGCGGCCCGAAGGGCGCCACCCCCAGGCGCCCCCGCAGACGGCGATAGAGCCACGGCTGCCAGAGCTGGGTGGGGGGGAGCGGTTGGCCCGTGGCGGTCAGATCGCGCCCGCTCTCCCACTGATCGAGAAGCTCCGGCCGATAGAGGGCGTAATCATCAAAGGCATCGGCGATGGCTCGGGCCAGCTGCCACAGGGAGGCCTCCACCCGGCCGTCGGCGGGGCAGCGCCGCAGCCAGAGGCCCAACAGCTCGCCTCGGGGCTCGGCCGCGATGGCGGGAAGCTCCTCCAACAGGGGCCACACCAGGTTGCTCGCGCGCCAGGGATCCTCCGGCTCCTCCCGTTCGCCGCCGTGGCCCTCGCCCAGGGCCAGTTGCACCACCCGGCGCAGATGACTCCCGGGAAAGGGGAAGCGCAGCTGGGCGGCGATGCCGCCCAGATGGAGGGCCAGAGCCTCCCCCAACCAGCGGCTGGTGGGCCAGGTGTTGACCACCACCTGCACCGGCTCCAGGGGGGCGGGCGGCGGGGTGCGCAGCTGGGCCGCCAGCAGTTGGACCAACACTTCTGCCCGATTGCTGCGGTAGATCGTCAGCAACGGCGATTCTCCACGGCGACTCAGGCCACGCTGGCGCAGCGGGACGACGGGCGCGTGCTTGAGCTTGAGGATGACAGGACGGAGCCGGGCACGCTGAGGAGATCTCCCGATTCGGGGCAGTAGGCGGTCAAGCGTCCGCCGTAGCAGGCACCGGTGTCAATCAGCAGGATGCGATCGAGGCGGCGCACATGGGAGGCGGGGGTGTGACCGACGATCACTTCGCCATAGCGCCCGTCGTAGGCCTGCCAGAAGGGCAGGCGCACGTCCAGATCAGGCACCCAGCGAAGGGGATCGAAGCCGGCATGGGTGGCCACCCAGCCGTCTCCCCAGAAGGCGGTCGGCAATTGCCGCAGCCGCTCGACCCACTGGCCGCAGCGGCGGTGCCCCAGTTGGCGGTAGGTGTCGCAACCGGCCAGGCGGCTGAACGCCTTCTCCCTGCGGGGATCGAGAGCCCGCAGGAGCTTCTTCTCGTGATTGCCCATCAGCCACACGCCCCGACCGCTGCACACCAGGTCCCAGGCCAGGTCCATGGCCTGCTCGATCGCCGGCCCCCGGTTGATCACATCCCCCAGGAGCACGAGCCGGTCGCCAGCGGGCAACAGGGCCACCAGGCGGGCCAGGGCCTCCCCGCAGCCATGAACATCCCCGATCACCCAGTGGCGCAGGGCAGTGTGCGGGGAGGGCATGCGGAAACCGTTGTCCGATTCAGTCTTGCCTCCTGAGGGGCGTCCTGTCACCCGCGAGCGCGAACGAAGGCCGGGGGCGAGCCGCTACGGTGCCGTGGAGGCCAGCCGGGGCAATGGTGGGGGGACCATGAGCGAATCACAACAATCGAGCCCCTCCGAGGAGGGCAGGGCCCTGCGCTCCCTTCCCGCCGCCCAGCGGGTGGCCTTGCTCGTCAAGGCGCTCAATGGCGCCAAGCGAACCAATGAGGCTCTGGCCCGCTGCGGCGATGGCGAGGCGATGCTCGATGTGCTCCTCGACGCTTCCCAGCGGTTGGGGCTTGGGCTGAGCCGGGCGGATCTGCGCGACACCCCGCCGATCCGTGACTGGGTCTGGTGGAAGAACAAGGAAGCGGTGTTCACCGTCGGTGACGCCAAGCCCCGCTATCAGCAGGATGGAGGCCAGGGCCGTCCGTCCAGCGGCAGCGCGTCCGGGGAGGGAGCGGAGGGAACGCCCCGGAGGAAATTTCTGGGCCTCTTCTGAGGCGCCGCCAGCCCGGGGCCGCGGTGGCAGGCTGTGGGGTCGGGGCGGGGTTCAGGACGCGGGCGCGGCGACAAGGCTGGCCAGAGGATCGGGAATGGCGGCGCTGGGCGCCTCGAACTGGCCGCGCAGTACAAATTCCAGCCGCAATTTCATGAAGGTGATGAAGCTGGCGTCGGTGGAAACCACAGCTGCGGCGGGACGGGGCACGGAGGCCGCCACAGCCACCAGCTCCGGCGATTCCAGAAAAGCCGGCTGGAGCACGAGCCAGAAGTCGATCGCCCGGCCCGCCTCCTGATAGTGGCGGGTGCGTTCCCGCAGCACTTCCTCCAGGGGCTCCTCCCGGGTGAGAAAAGCCTCGCTGGCGGCGATGAAGTGATATGTGGTCATGGCTGGCAGCTGCCGAAGAGGGGCTCGTTCCTTGGATTGTGAATCAAGGCCCGCATCTCCCGCACGGCCTGGCGCAATCCCACCGCCAGAGCCCGGGCCACGATTGTGTGGCCGATATTGAGTTCCTCCATGCCGCGGATCGCGGCGATCGGCTCCACGTTTTGATAGGTGAGCCCATGGCCGGCAGTCACCCGGAGTCCCATCTGGCGGGCGAGGCCGCAGGCCTCCTGCAGCCGTCGCAACTCCCCGGGCTGGTCATCCCATCGCGCCTCGGCGTAGCGGCCGGTGTGCAGTTCCACCCAGCGGGCCCCCGTGGCACAACTGGCATCGAGCTGCGTCTGCTCCGCGTCCACAAACAGGCTGACGCCGATGCCCGCACCCTGAAGCCGCTCCACCATGGCGCCGAGGCGTCCCACTTGGCTCACCACATCCAGTCCCCCTTCCGTGGTGACCTCCTGACGACGCTCCGGCACCAGGGTGACCATGTCGGGGCGATGGCGCAGGGCGATGGCTTCCATCTCCTCAGTGGCGGCCATTTCCAGATTGAGCCGGGTGCGAACGGTGGCGCGCAGCAGCTCCACATCCCGATCTTGGATGTGGCGCCGATCTTCCCGCAGATGCACGGTGATGCCATCGGCCCCACCGAGTTCCGCCAGCAGGGCATGGGTGACCGGGTCGGGCTCCACGGTGCGCCGGGCCTGGCGCACATTGGCCACATGATCGATGTTCACCCCGAGGCTGGCCATGGATGGGCAAGCAGCTTTCGGCGATGGTATGCGGGGCCTCGGCCGCAGCCGCAACTGCCCGAGTCGCCAACCCCGGGAGGCCCCCGCCCCTTACGGTGCCTGTGTTCCTCCACCGCCCGGGCTGAGGTGTTGGCCGCTCGTTCCAAGATCTGGCCGCAATCGGTGAGGTCCGAATGCGGATCTCAGCACCCCGTCGCTTCGCCACCGGCGGCGCCGGTCGCCCCTTCGGCCCTGGCCCCGCTCAGTCCGCGCGAGAGCGCCCTTTGCAACGGCGTCAGCCCCTGGTTGTCGCCCTTGGCGATGGTGGTGACCCAGGATTTGGCCTTGCGGGCCTTTTTCTCCGAGGTGATGGTGCTGGGCCGCGAGCAGCTGCCGATCACCGGACCGGTGTTGCTCGCCCCCACCCATCGGGCGCGCTGGGATGCGCTGTTGTTGCCCCATGCCGCCGGCCGTCGCGTCACCGGAAGGGATTGCCGCTTCATGGTGACGATTGATGAGATGGTGGGCGTGCAGGGGTGGTTTCTGCCTCGCCTGGGCTGTTTCCCGGTGGATCAGGGGCGGCCCACCATGGCCAGCCTGCGGTTGGCGATTGACTTGCTCGCCAGGGGGCAACAACTGGTGGTGTTCCCGGAAGGGCGCATCCAACGGGTGGATGGGCCGATCCACTTGCGTCAAGGCCTGGCTCGGCTCGCCCAGCTGGCGGAGGGGCAAGGGGTGTCTGTGGCGGTTGTGCCGGTGGGGATCGCTTACGCCCATGCCATGCCAGCCCCGGGGGATCGCGCGGCCGTCTGCTTTGGCGCTCCCCTGCGCGCCGCCGGCCAGGGCCGGCAGGCGGCACGAGCCTTCACCGCCGACCTGGCGCAGGCGATGGGGTCGGCCGAGCAAGCGGCCCGTGCGGCTGTGGGCCGTTCGATCGCCGCCCCGTAAAGTTTATTTTTCGAGCGTCTCCAGCCTGTGAAGCGGCCCTTGTTCTCCGCCCGTCGTCGTCAGGTCGGCTGGTGGAGCGCTCTTCTTGTGGCTGGTCTGACGCCTGTCGCGCTCCCGCCGGCTCTGGCCCAACCCGCGCCCGCGCCCGCGCCCAGCTCAGCGCCTGCGGTGAGCGCCTTTGATGTGAGCACCGTCAAGGGCCTGCTGGCCCGGGGCGACGCGGCGGCCGCGGCCGGCAATTTGGGTGAGGCCCGCCGCTTTTACGATCAGGCTCGGGAGGCGAGCAAGCAGTTGCTCGGGTTTTACCGAGATCTGAGTGGAGCGTTCCGCGGGCTGGATGCCCGCATCCCGCGGGAGATGGATGACAAGGGTCGCCAGGTGTTGGATGCCCTGGTGCAGTCCAATCTGCGCTTGGCCGCGCTGTTCCGGCGCCAGAACCAACCAGAGGTGGCCGTGCCGCTGCTTGTGGAAGTGGTGAAGACCATGACTCCGAGCACAGAAACGGGAAGGAAGGCCTATCAGCAGTTGTTGGAGATCGGCTTCGCCACCACCCCCTACACGGCGCCGAGCGCCAACCCCAACTAGATTCCAACGATCTTTGACGTCTAGCCATGGTTCAACTGGACCACGTGCGCTCCGCCATCCAGCAAGCCTTTCCCGATGCGTGCGTCGAGGTGGAGGATCTCACCGGTGGCGGTGACCATCTGCAGGTGAAGGTGGTGTCCCGGGCCTTCGCCGGACTGTCCAGGGTGAAACAACACCAGATGGTCTACGGCGCCCTGCGCGGCGAACTCGCCAGCGAGGCGATTCACGCTCTGGCCCTGCAAACAGCCACTCCCGGCTGAGCTGGCGCTTCAACCCTTTTTCCCCTTTCTGATTGCTCCCCATGAACGCCGAACTTCAAACGCGCATTGAGGCATTGATTGCCAGCAGCCCTGTGTTTGTTTTCATGAAGGGCAACAAGTTGATGCCCCAATGTGGGTTTTCAAATAATGTTGTTCAAATTCTGATGAGTCTGGGTGTGCCCTTTGAAACCTTTGACGTGCTCTCGGATATGGAGATTCGCCAAGGCATCAAAGATTATTCTGACTGGCCAACAATTCCCCAGGTTTATTTGAACGGTGAATTGATCGGTGGCTCAGATATTTTGATCGAAATGTATAACAGTGGCGAGTTGCGCGAAAAGCTGACGGTGGCCTTGGCCTCCTGATTCAGCTGTCTCAGTCGTCTACAGCGTTGGACTCGGGGTCAGTGACGCTCGCGCTCCATCAAGGTGCGGGGTTGGCCATCTGGCCCCAGAAAACCAGAGGGATCGAGGATCCAGCGCTCGATCAGCTCCTCCAGGCGCCGCTGGGAGTGATGGTCGAGCACAGCCGTGCGCCGGAGGGCGTGCAGGTAGCCATCGGCGTAGAGCCGCAGCTCGGAAGGGCTGTGGTGGCGGTTGGCCAACTCCTGGCAGGCATCGCAGAGCGACTGGAAGTGGCGAATGGCGTCGGGATGTTGCAGTGCGGTCATGTATGGGGCTGGCCCTCAAGCCATTTTGACGCTTGCGCAAGGGAGGTGTGCGCGTGAGCCGACCCAAAAAACCGCACACTTCAGGGCAAAAGGGGGCTGTTGAAAAGTCAAGAAAAGTGTTAAAATGGACGCAGCAAACGGTCTTATTAAGACTCAAATCAAGACATCCATGGCACAGCCTACCGAAAATGATTATGGCGGCCATGCTCGACGCATTTTGGTCGTTGATCCCCACGCCACCTTGCGCACGGTCTTGGCGCAGCGCTTGCGCCAGGACGGCCACCTGGCGGCGGCCGTGGGTTCCGCCCAAGAAGCACTGGATGTCTGCCAGGGCCAAGCTCCCCACCTCCTGGTGAGCGCTGAGCTCCTGGAGGAGACCTCCGCCCTGCGACTGGCCGCTCAACTCCACTGCCCGGTGATGGTTCTCACGGCCCGATCCGGCTCTGAACCTGTGGTGTCGTTGCTCGACGCGGGTGCCGATGACGTTTTGCGCAAGCCCTTTGGCCTGGAGGAGTTGGCCGCCCGGTGCCGCACCTTGCTGAGGCGCAGTGGCGCGGGTCTGCAGGAACGGGTCTGCGTGGGTCCGCTGGAGGTGCACTTGCTGCTGCGCCAGGTCACCTTGCGCGATCAACCGGTGGAGCTGAGCCCGAGGGAATTTGCCCTGCTGTGTGCCCTGCTCATGCCACCCGGGGTGGTGCGCACGCGGCAGGAATTGCTGCGGATGGCCTGGCCGCCCTTCAGTGGCGGGCCCCGTTCCGTGGACACCCAGGTGCTCACCCTGCGTCGCAAGCTGGAGCAGGCTGGTCTCGGTGAGGGAGGGGGCATCGAAACCATGCGCCAGCAGGGTTATCGCTTCAGTCTTGACACGCTGCCGGAGACCGAGGAGCCCGCCGCAACCAAACCGATGATGGCTCTCTCCCAAGCCAACGGCAGCCGCTTGGGCTGATCGGCGTCGGGCGGTGATGTCTCAACTGGGATTCAGAGAAGATTCCACCCGTTCGTTGTCGGATCGCACGCGTCAAGGCTTGTTTTCGGTCGCGGGAGCGCTCCTTCTCCTCAGCGGTGGATCGCCAACACCCATCCTTCGGCCACCAGCAAGCTCACGCTCATCACCGCCAGGAGTTGATAGGTCCACGGCGGGGTGATGCGGGCCACAGTGTCGGTGGAGACCCCGCTGAGAACGCTGAATCGGACGAGGAAATCATCAAAACGCTCCACCCGTTGCGGCAGCAGATAGGCGCGAGATTCGCCCTTGGCGCGCACATAAAACACGCGGCCACCCTGGCTGGTGGCCACCGGTGTGAGCCCGGCCACCTGGCTCCAGGCCAGCTGCCACCCTCGGCGCAACAGCCGGGCACACCAAGGCGGATGGGCGACCGACAAGCCCTCTCCATCCACAACAACCTGTTCGCTGGTGAGAGCCACCACCACGATCCAGCCCAGCACAAACGCCCCCCAGAGCCAGCCCCGCAACTCCGCTGGCGCCACCAGCGGCAGGGGCAACACCAGGGAGGCATAGAGGGCCAACAGGGTGAAACGGATCACCGGCGCCATGCCGTAGCGGTGACGCTCCGGAGGGGCCGCGCTCATCGGTCGTCGGGGGAGCCGGGGAGGGGTTCGAGCACGGAAGAGGGCACGTAGGCGCCACCAAACACCTCAGGCTCCCGCCCTTTCCAAAACTCTCCCAGGCGCATCAAATCGGCATGCGCCTCCTGGAGCTTCCGCACGTAGTCCTCAGGGGCGAGGGAGTCTTTGCTTTCGCGCAGTTTCGCCAGACGCAACAGATGCCACATCCAGGGCTTGCCGAGTTCTCCGCGAGCCTCCAGATAGCGCGACAGGTCTTGGGAGCTGGGCAGGGGGGCGCCGCTCATGATCACCCTTGGCATCGATGACCGTCACGTTATGGCGCGTCGCCTCCAGCCGCGAGCCGCAGCAGCGGGCCAGAGGGCGAAAGCAGGCCCCTGGAAGGGTGTAGACCGTTGGGATGACCGCCCGTCCACGCCACCAGCGAATGGCATGACCGCCGCCCCCGTCCCCAGTTCAGACTCCCACCTGCCGGCGGATCTGCCCCCAGACAGCCTGCCGGAGTCAGGGATGCGGGGGGATGGAGCCTATGAGCTGATCCACAGCCATCTGATGTTGGATGGCAACGCCCGACTCAACCTCGCCACGTTTGTCGGCACCTGGATCGAGCCCGAGGCCAGGCAATTGATGCAGGACTGCGCGGACAAGAACCTCATCGACAAAGATGAATACCCGCAGACTGCGGATCTGGAGCGGCGCTGCCTGCGGATGTTGGCCCATCTCTGGCGCGCTCCCGATCCGGCGGATGCGGTGGGCGCCTCCACCACCGGCTCCAGCGAGGGCTGCATGCTCGCGGGCCTCGTCATGCGCTGGCACTGGCGACGGCGCCAGCGCTCGAATGGGGCGGACGCGAGCCGCCCCAACATCGTCATGGGCGCCAATCGCCAGGTTTGTTGGGACAAATTTTGCGTCTACTTCGATGTTGAGCCCCGCTTCATGCTCCTTGCCCCGGGCCGCCTCCATTTGACGGCGGCGGAGGCGGTGGGTCTTTGTGATGAACACACGATCGGCGTGGTGGGTGTGCTGGGCAGCGTGGTGGATGGCAGCTACGAGCCGATCGCCGAGATCGCCGCCGCCCTGGATGCCCTGGAGGATCGCACCGGTCTCTTCATCCCCCTCCACGTTGATGCCGCCTCCGGCGGTTTCGTGGCGCCCTTCAACACCCCTGAGCTGCGCTGGGATTTTCAGCTGGCGCGGGTGTGGTCGATCAACGCCAGTGGACACAAATATGGAGGCGTGTTGCCTGGGGTGGGTTGGGTGCTGTGTCGGTCGGAGGCCTTGCTGCCGCGGGAGCTGCGTTTTGATGTCAACTACCTGGGGGGTGTCACGCCGACGATCGGCATGAATTTCTCTCGCCCTGGCGCCCAGGTGGTGGCGCAGTATTTCAACTTTCTCCATCTCGGCCGCCGGGGCTACCAACGCCGCATGGCGGCGCTGGAGGCCATCGCCTGCCACTTGGCCGAGGGCCTGGCCGCCCTGCCGGCCTTGCGGCTCGTGAGCCACCCACGGGGGCAGTTGCCGGTGTTTTGCGTGGAGTTGGATCCCTCTCTGCGGGGGTGGACGGTGTTTCATCTCTCCGACAAATTGCAAGAGCGAGGCTGGCTGGTGCCGGCCTACACCCTGCCGGAGTGCCAGGGCGAGCGGGCCGTGCTGCGCTTTGTGGTGCGGGCCGGCTTCAGTCGCCATCTCGCGGAGGAACTTCTGGAGGATGTGGCACGGGCGGTGGCCTGGTTCAGTGGCCTGGAGAGCCCGATGCCGGTGGGCCCTGCGGAACCCAGCCGCTTTCATCATTGACGCCAGCGATCAGAGGAGGCTGGCGCCTTTGGCGGAGCGGGCCTTTCAGGTCAGAATGGAACGACTGATCTGGCGTCTACATGGCCACCAAGCTGTCCCGCCCCCTGCACTGTCCCAGGTTCCCCCGTTCGGCTGTGAGGGGAGGGCGCGCGCAACGCTTCCGGTTGGGCGCTCCCGTGGCCCTGCCCCTTCCCTGCCATGGGGTGCCAGAGAACGGAGTGAGGCCAGAGGGGGCCAG
>JBKDSV010000139.1:0-1918 GCA_046340795.1 Cyanobacteriota bacterium
GCTTTAAAGTGGTTGGATAGAGGCGCCAGGCCACGATTGTGATTCAGGTCCCACGCTGAGACCCCTATGAGCTCGGGACTCAGTTCCTCAGAGCTGCTGGGCACATGAACGCAGAGTGGCAAGTTTGAATCAGCCCTGCCCTCAGCGGCACCTGTGAGAGCGCGGAGCTGCCAGTTGCTGCAAGGCTGAAACTGCAGGCCACCTCGAACAATCACTTTTGGCCTGCGGCGACTGGCCAGCCAGGTCCGTGACAGGAAGGGATTTCACTCCGGGAGGCGAGCAGGGCTGCCTCAAGGTCAAGTTGAGGTCCCGCAAATGGAACTGAAGAACGCGGACCGTCCTGGCTGGGCACAAATGACGACGGGTCTGTCGATGAACAGGCGCCCTGATCCCCAGCTTCCACAGGACTTTTGGTCAGCCCTGGGGAGGCGAGGGGGATGGGGAATGTTTCGAGGTGCCCTTCAAACCTGTTGTTCCAACCAGAAACGTGCCCGCCCTCAAGGTCTCAAGCCACCGAGACTGAATGGAGCCATTGGGCTGCTCGACTCCGCCCAGCGGAGGCCCTGCAATCCCCTCACGCTCCTCAACCAAAGCCCCCCGGGCGTTGGCGGCTGCTGGAGAGGGACACATTGGCGGGAGGCGACGCCAGACCCGGAGCGGCGGGCACCTGCTGGGGCACGGCCACCACGTTGAAGGCCACGGACCAGCGTTCCCCCTCGCCGCGGAATGGTGCCACCGAATGGGGCTGCCAGGCGGGAAAGATGTAGTAGTCACCAGGCAGCGGCAACACGTAGTGGGCCATGCCGGTGCGGAAGGTTTGGATCTGCCATTCCTCCGGGCCGTGAAAGCAGAGTTGGCCATCGAAGCGCTCGCTGGTGATCTGGGGCGGCACCCGCAGAAACAGCACTCCAGAAAAGCTGCCCCCATGGGTGTGGGTGGGGTTGTAATCCCCGGCTCGCTGCACATTCAGCCAGAGGTCGATCAACCGCAGGCCATACCGCCCGGGGGTCCAGGGACCGCGCCCCTGGGGAGGCTGCTGATCGATGACATGGCGAATCCAGCGCTCACAGCCGGGGAGAATCACCTCCTGACCCAACTCCCGCGCCGCCGGGTGGGCAGGATGCAGTTCCCGCTGCTGAAACAGTTGGCCGGCGAGCTTGCCAGAGGCATCGGGGCTGGCGTCCGGTGACGCCGCCACCTGGGTGGCCAGGGTCCGCATCGCCGCCAGCAGGCTGTCCGACAGCCGCCCCCGAAGAACGTAGCGGGGAAAGAGGGTGAGCATCTCGGCGGCGGCAACGGAAGCCGGAGAGCCGCCATCCGCAGCGTTGGCTGGAGCTGGCCCCGCAGCCATGGCAAGACCACAACAAGTCTGGGCCAGGGTAAGACGCCCGCAGGCCGCCAGATCCCCGGTGTCCGTCGCCACAGGGGCACTGCAACGGGTCGGGCGGGAGGCGCCGACCAGTCGAGATCGGCAGTCAGCGCCCACGCTGTGATCCCGGTGTCAGCTCGGCTCAGGCTCGGCGTTCAGCTGGCCATGTAGGCCTCAATCGCTGAGCTGCGACGGCGCAGGCCCGCCAGGGCCTCCCGCTCCAGATTGCGCACCCGATCCCGGCTGATGCCCAGGACCCGACCGATGCCGGTGAGGCTCATGGGCTCCTCCCCATCCATGCCGTAGCGCATCCGCAACACCCTGCTTTGCAACTCCGGCAGTTGCTCCACCAGCGCCCGCAGATCTCCCTTCAAGCATTCGCCAGCCACCATTTCATCGGGCAACATGCCGTCCCCCGCCAGCAGATCCAGCAATTCGGTGTCTTCCCCATCGCCCACCTTGGTCTCCAGGCTCACCGGCTGCCGGGCCCGACAGAGCAGATCCTTCACCTCATCTTCCGGCAGCTCCACCGCCCGGGCCAGTTCGCTC
>JBKDSV010000140.1:0-41771 GCA_046340795.1 Cyanobacteriota bacterium
GTTCTCGAACCAGGGAAACGGACCTGCCCACCCCTTGCAAGGCCAGCCGTGGGACCAGCCGACTGAGGTGTGCGGCCCACCCCGGCGACGCCGGGGTGGGGGTGCCGGGGGATTTACACCACTCGCCGGGACGCCAGCCGCTCCCAGAGTCATCGGCCCTAAGCGCTGATCGATGGGTGGAGACGCGGACGTGGCAGACGTCACCCAACCGGCCCTTCTGTCAGGGGCTCCGCACCCCGCGGCCGTAGACTTCACAGCGCATCCTGGCTCCGCTGTGCGAGAAAACCTGGCCAGGCGTCCCCGCAAGCCGGCCTTCGTGTCAAACCCTCTCCTGCCGCAACCCGCTCAGCCGCGGCGCGATCGGCGCTGGTCGCTCAGGTTTTGTCCTGACGACCCAGCGGCGCCGCAGGCTGGTGGAGCGGCGCGCGCCATGGGCTTTGCGCAGTGATCGATCCCTCCCGCCCCAACCGCTCCCTCCGACCAGCCCTCAGCCAGGGGACTGAGGATCGGGCCATCCGGCGGCGGCGAGAAGCCCTGCAACTGGGTCGCGCCCCGATCACCGGCACGGCCATCAGCGGCGAAGACGCCGGTGCCAGCTGCGTGATCACCACCGACACCGTGGGGCAGCGGCTGCGCGGCCACAGCCATGTGCAGTCGATAGAACTGCGCACCTACGTCTATCTCGACTCCCTGCAGCCCCAGCTGGCGGCTTACATGGGCACGGTGAGCCAAGGTTTTCTCCCCATTCCGGGGGATGCCTGTCTCTGGTTGGAGGTCTCTCCAGGGATGGCCGTGCATCGGGTCACCGACATTGCCCTCAAGGCCAGCACCGTGCGGTTGGGCCAGATGGTGGTGGAGCGGGCCTTCGGCTCGATCGCGATGTATCACCGCGACCAGAGCAATGTGCTCCACTCGGGCGAGGTGGTGCTGGAAGCCATCGGCAGCAGTGTCGATCGCCGCAGCCGCTGTGAGGTGACCTGGACGGAAATCATCTACGCGATCACACCCGACCATGCGGTGTTGATCAACCGCCAAAACCGTCGCGGCTCGATGATTCAGGCCGGGATGAGCATGTTCATCCTGGAAACCGAACCCGCCGGTTATGTGTTGATTGCCGCCAACGAGGCGGAAAAAGCCTCCAATATCACGGTTGTTGATGTCAAAGCTGTGGGGGCCTACGGCCGGCTGACTCTGGCGGGAAAGGAAGGCGATGTGAATGAGGCGGCGGCGGCGGCCATGCGGGCCGTGCAACAGATCAACGGTTGAGGGCGCCCGTCCCCTGCGCTGGCGGGGGACGGGCCCTTGCGTCAACGGTCCAGGCCGAGGCAGCGCCGCAGGCAGGGCGCCAGCTCCCGCGCCGCCTTGCCACGACTGCCCAGCCGTGTTTTGAGGTGGTCGCCCATGCGGGCGTAGCTGCAACCGGCTTCCCGCACCCAGAAAATGGTGTCGTAGCCCGAGCCATGGCCTTCCGGGGCCCGCAGGATCAGGCCCCGGCAGAGGCCCTGGGATTCGGCCACGATCTGGCCCGCTGGATCCGCCAGAGCCATCGCGCTGATGAAACTGGCGCCCCGATAGAGGCTATCGGCGAGCTCCTTCAAGAGGCGATGAATCCGCTCGTGGTCTGTGGGGGCATAACGGGCGGAGAAGAGCCCCGGACGACCGGCCAGAGCATCCACCTCCAGACCCGAGTCATCCGCCAAGGCCCATTCCCCCGTCAGGCGCGCGACGGTTTCGGCTTTGAGTCGGGCATTCTCCGCATAGGTGGCGCCTGTCTCTTCAATCTCCAGGTCCTCAGGCTTGGCCAACACCTCAATGTCCACAACGGCCAGCATGGCGGCGATTTCGGCCACCTTGTGGAGGTTGCCGCTGGCGATCACCAGCCGGTTCCGTGCGGTCATGGTGGAAACGGGCCTGGGGGCGGGGACAGCTGGCATTATCCAAGGCCGACCCTCCGCATCCGGGAGGGAAGGGCGTTTCGGGAGAACCGAATTCTCAAGCGATGCGCAACGGGCCCAACGCCAGCGGGCATCAAGCAGGGCTGCTTTAAAGTGGTTGGATAGAGGCGCCAGGCCACGATTGTGATTCAGGTCCCACCCTGAGACCCCGATGAGCTCGGGACTCAGTTCCTCAGAGCTGCTGGGCACATGAACGCAGAGTGGCAAGTTTGAATCAGCCCTGGGGCATCAAGGGCCTTTGGGCAATGGTAATGAGCCGCCGCTGTGCTATTGGGGATTGGGTTGAGGCAGGACGGGTTGAACATTCCACCCCCGGAAAACTCCAGGGTTCCTGCCTCGTGGTTGAAACCTTAGACAAAAAAACCGTTGCTGGGCAGGGGGGGGCCATCAAGAATGCGCCGATCCTGACGCCAAGGCTCCAGAGCTCACCTAGGTTTGAACGTTGACCAGGTCCTCATAAGGAGAGTGTTCATGCAGACGACTTTGGTGTTGCAGAACCTTCTGTCAGCACCTGTGCTGTTTTTCTTTCTCGGGATCTTGGCGGTCGTGTTGGGTTCCGATCTGGAGATTCCCTCGCCGCTACCCAAGCTATTCTCGCTCTATTTGTTGCTGGCGATCGGCTTCAAGGGGGGCGTGGAGCTGAGCCACAGCGGCATGGGGCAGATGGTGCTGCTGACAATCGGCGCGGCGATTCTGATGTCCTTGGTGGTGCCTGTCAGTAGTTTTTTCATCCTGCGCACCCGCTTGGGTACAGACAATGCGGCCGCCATTGCCGCCGCCTATGGTTCCATCAGTGCCGTGACCTTCATCACGGCTCAGAGTTTTCTCAATGTGCTGCAAGTGTCGTACGACGGCTTCATGGTGGCGGCCCTTGCCCTGATGGAATCTCCGGCGATTGTGGTGGGGGTGGTAATGGCCAGATTAGCCGCCTCCAATGTGGAGAAAGCAAAAGAAGGCAACGGAAGCCCAAATGAAGGCATTGCTTGGCGAGAGGTGTTGCAGGAAGCTTTTTTGAATGGCTCCGTATTTCTGCTGATTGGCAGTTTGATCATTGGCGCCATCGTGGCCCACTTCAATCCAGCCGGCATCGAAAGGATGGCATTTTTCACAGAGAAGATTTTTTATGGCGTGCTCTGTTTCTTCCTGCTCGACATGGGGCTTGTCGCCGCTGAGCGGCTACGGGATTTGCGTCAGACCGGGACCTTCCTGGTGGGCTTTGCCGTGGCGGCTCCGCTCGTGCATGCCTCCATCGGCCTGCTGATCGCCAAACTGCTGGGGCTTCCCCAGGGGGATGCCCTGCTGTTCATGGTGCTCTGCGCCAGCGCCTCCTACATCGCCGTGCCCGCCGCCATGCGCATGACGGTGCCCAATGCCAATCCCAGTCTCTACATCACAACGGCTCTGGGGCTCACCTTTCCCTTCAATGTGGTGGTGGGGATTCCCCTCTACATGGCGCTTGTGCAACGCCTCATTCCAGTTAGCTGAACTCCCATGAAACGCATTGATTTTTTTGTCAGCGAGCGTGAAATTGATCGGCTGTGCAAAGCCATTCTCAAAGCCGGCGCACCGGGCTATTCGGTGATGCGCCACGTCACCGGCTGGGGCCTCGCAGGAGAAATCTCCGAAGCGATGGACTTCAGCGGTTTGGGGGCCAATGCCCATGTGGTCGTGTTTTGTGATGCGGCCACGCTGGAGATGATGCGTGAGGCCGTGCGCCCCCTGCTGGAGCGCTTCGGGGGGGTGGGATTTGTGTCTGACGCGGAGGTTTTCTAGCTCCCTCCAGAGCGGGGGCGGGGGCCCGGGCCGGGCCCACCGGAGAGATTCCAAAGATTTGTGTCCGCGGCATTAGGGCCTCTTATGGCGCCAGCTGAAAACGGTGATGGACTTTGCGGCTCCCATGGGTTGACGGAAGGGATGGCGCAGGAGCAGGGTTGCATCGAACATTCCACCCCCTCCTCCAGGAGCAGGTAATGGCAAGTGAAACCATGGGCATCGCCCTCGGCATGATTGAGACACGGGGCCTGGTGCCCGCCATTGAGGCGGCTGACGCCATGACCAAAGCGGCCGAAGTGCGCCTCATCGGTCGTGAATTCGTCGGTGGCGGATACGTCACGGTGTTGGTGCGTGGTGAAACCGGCGCCGTGAACGCCGCCGTCCGTGCCGGCGCCGATGCCTGCGAGCGCGTCGGTGACGGCCTCGTTGCCGCTCACATCATCGCCCGCCCCCATAGGGAAGTGGAGCCCGCTCTCAACAGCACCTTCGGTTTGGGGTCCAAGGACTGAGGAGCTGACGCCCTAGGCGTTCATTTCGTTCCTCATTCCACCGACCCAACTGGAGAATCTCCATGAGCAAAAAGTACGACGCGGGGGTCAAGGAGTACCGCGACACCTATTGGACTCCTGATTACGTCCCCCTGGACACCGACCTGCTGGCCTGCTTCAAGTGCACCGGCCAAGAAGGCGTTCCCAAAGAAGAAGTCGCTGCCGCCGTTGCCGCGGAATCCTCAACCGGCACCTGGTCCACTGTCTGGTCTGAACTTCTCACCGACCTCGACTTCTACAAAGGTCGCGCCTACCGCATCGAAGACGTCCCTGGAGACAGGGAGTCGTTCTATGCCTTCATCGCTTACCCCCTCGATCTTTTCGAGGAGGGTTCGATCACCAACGTGCTCACCTCCCTGGTGGGCAACGTGTTCGGTTTCAAGGCCCTGCGCCACCTGCGCCTGGAAGACATCCGCTTCCCCCTGGCCTTCATCAAGACCTGCCAGGGCCCACCGAATGGCATTCAGGTGGAGCGCGATCGGATGAACAAATACGGCCGTCCTCTGCTGGGCTGCACAATCAAGCCGAAGCTCGGCCTGAGCGGCAAGAACTATGGCCGTGTGGTGTATGAGTGCCTCCGCGGTGGATTGGATTTCACCAAAGACGACGAAAACATCAACTCCCAGCCTTTCCAGCGTTGGCAAAATCGCTTTGAGTTTGTCGCCGAGGCAGTGCGTTCCGCCCAAGAGGAAACCGGCGAGAAGAAAGGCCACTACCTCAACTGCACCGCCGCAACTCCTGAGGAGATGTATGAGCGGGCTGAGTTCGCCAAGGAACTCGGGCAGCCGATCATCATGCACGACTACATCACCGGTGGTTTCACCGCCAATACCGGTCTGTCGAAGTGGTGCCGCAAGAACGGCATGCTCCTCCACATCCACCGCGCCATGCACGCGGTGATCGACCGCCATCCCAAGCACGGCATTCACTTCCGGGTGCTCGCCAAGTGCCTGCGCCTCTCCGGTGGCGACCAGCTTCACACCGGCACGGTGGTGGGCAAGTTGGAAGGGGATCGGCAGTCCACACTCGGTTATATCGATCAACTGCGCGAATCCTTCGTGCCCGAAGATCGCAGCCGGGGCAACTTCTTCGACCAAGACTGGGGTTCCATGGGCGGCGTCTTCGCCGTGGCCTCCGGCGGCATCCACGTGTGGCACATGCCAGCGCTGGTGGCGATTTTCGGCGACGATTCGGTGTTGCAGTTCGGTGGTGGCACCCATGGCCATCCCTGGGGTTCGGCGGCCGGTGCGGCAGCCAACCGTGTGGCCCTCGAAGCCTGCGTCAAGGCACGCAACGCCGGACGGGAGATCGAGAAGGAAGGCCGCGACATCCTGACGGAAGCCGCCAAGCACAGCCCTGAACTGGCGATTGCCCTGGACACCTGGAAGGAAATCAAGTTCGAATTTGACACGGTCGACAAGCTCGACGTGCAGTGATTCCCTTCCTCGCGGGCAGGCACCCGGCTGGCCAGGTGTCTGTCCGCGAGGTGAGGGGAGATGAAGCCCTCGGCCGCGCGCCGATTGCCAACCCCTACGCCAAATTCCCCCCATGCCTTTCAAAAGTGCAGTGGGTGACTATCAAACAGTCGCCACCCTGGAAACCTTCGGGTTTCTGCCGCCCTTCACCCAGGACGAGATCTACGACCAGATCGCGTACATCATCGCCCAGGGCTGGAGTCCACTGATCGAGCACGTCCATCCCAGCCGCTCGATGGCCACCTATTGGTCGTATTGGAAGCTCCCCTTTTTCGGCGAGAAAGATCTCGGCGTCATCGTCAACGAACTGGAAGCCTGCCATCGGGCTTACCCCGATCATCACGTGCGCCTGGTCGGTTATGACGCCTACACCCAGAGCCAAGGGGCTTGCTTCGTGGTTTTCGAAGGCCGTTGAGGTCTGCGTTCCTCTCCTAGGGGGGGACCTGGTGGCAGGGGCCTTCGGATACCACCGCTGGCCTCGCCGCCCTTGTTCTTCCCTGGCTTTTCTTTCTTGATCGGCAACCCTTGTGGCTGTCGGTTGCTTGCTTTGCCATCCATGTCAGTGCACATGGTGGTTTCTTCATTTATCGGTATTTTTCTCTTGGGTGGTTATGGCCAGCACATCCAGTCGTGAAGCTGCTCTGGAGCGCCGCAAAGCGCTCACCAATGGCGGTAAGAAGGCGGAAGGTCGCTTCCGTTCCACCCCGAATCGCACCCGCACGGCTGCCGATGCGCGCCTGACCCGCACGGATCCCTCCCAAGCGGTTGTGGCACCCTCCGCTCCCGCCCAGGCCCCCCCCCCGCCCCGGGTGGCGAGACGCCCGCGGGCCACGCGCTTCAGCGCCGCCGCTCCGACCGCGAGTCGCCAACCCGCGCGGCCCATCAGCAATCCCAGTCGCGATCTGGTGCTCGCCCGGCGGGAGGCCCTCTCCCAGCGCGGCAAACGGGCCAACACGTCGAAAGATCGCACCCGCACCGACGTCGCGCGTGAAGCGCCAGCCAAGGTGGCCGCCACCGCCCCGACCGCCGCGCCCTGCAAATGCCAGGACAGGGCCGCGGAGAGCGCCGTCCAACGCCGAGGCGGTTCTGAAGGCCTGTCCCTCAGCGCCAGCGTCTCGCGACGAACCAGCGCCGCTGGATCGAGCAATGGCGCCAGCGAGCGGCGCGGCAACGGCAAGCGCGCCGCCCAATACAACCCCAGCCGGGCCCTGGTCCTGGCCCGACGGGAAGCGCTCTCCAAGCGGGGCAAGTCCGCCAGCGCTCCCACCAGCACCACCGCCGCCGCCGTGGCTCGTCAGGTCAACCCTGACCTGACGAGCCGTGAGCTGGCCCAGAAGGTGCGTGAGCTCAAGTGCAAGGTCGGTTCGGCCGGCAGCGCTCGCCACGGCGGTTCCCGCCCCACCGGCCCCAATCGCCATGGCGCCAAGCAGGCCGCCGCCGCCGATGCCCATTGGAAGGTGGGCCTCACCGAAACCAGCCGCGGCCAGGTGGTCACCGGCACCCAGGCCAACCGCTCCCCGGCCACCACAGGCAACGAGGCTGGCACCTGCCGCGTGGTCACCGGCACCGAGTATCTGGGAGCGGAAGTGTTCAACACCTTCTGCCACAGCGGGCCCTTGGGAACCCAGCCCGCGAAGGTGGCCGTCACCGCCACCAGTCGCGGCAACCGCGTGACCGGCAACGAGGTCGGCCGCTCCGAAAAGGTCACCGGTGACGAGCCCGGCACCTGCAAGCTGGTCACGGGAACCGAATACATCTCCGCCAATCAAAGCCAGGCCTACTGCGGCGTGACCGTCCCCGGTCCCCGCAAGGTGGGGCGCACCCTGACGGAAGCGGGTCATCCCGTTTCCGGTGTGCTTGTCGGCCGCTCTGAGAAGGTCACCGGGGATGAACCGGGATCGGGCCGCCAGCTCACCGGCGATCAGTACGTCACGGACCAGTCCCAGGTGCGTGGCCGCGCGCCCCAGAAGGTGGGCAGTTTCCAGACCCTGCGCGGCACGGGCATCACCGGCACCACCGTCGGCCGCAGCGAGCGGGTGACCGGCAACGAACCCGGATCCTGCCGCTCCGTCACCGGCGATGAATACATCGGCACCGAGCAATACGAAACCTTTTGCGGCGCCCGCCCCGCGCCGGAGGCGGCGAAGGTGGGTTTCAGTGTCACCCCTCGCTCCCAGGTGGTGAGCGGCACTCGCACCGGCCGTTCCGACAAGGTGACCGGCGATGAGCCTGGCACCTGCAAGGTGGTTACGGGCACGCCCTACGCCGGCATGGAAGAGGCGGGTGCCTGGTGCGGCACCAAGGAGGTGCAGGCCATTCGCCAGCGCACGCCTGTGCGCATGGGAACGGTGATGAGTGGCATCCAGCCCGGCATCGGTGGCTTGATGACCGGTGCGGAACGGGGGGCCTGCGAAGACATCAGTGGCACGCCCTACGTGGGAGCGGATCAACTCGCCGCCAGCTGTGGCACGGCGTCTCCCATGCCCGTCGACTTTCCCCAGCCCCTGACCGCCGCTCCCTGGCAAGACTTCAGCGTGCAGTCCCCTGCCCGTGCGGCCCAGGTGGAGCGGCAACACAATGGCGCTGTGACCGGAGGCACTTCCGACCACAGTGGACGCATCACCGGTCCCTTCGACATGGCGGCGGGAAAGGTGACCGGAACCGAGCAGTTCCGCTCGGATCGTCGCCAGCGCGAGGAGGCCCGGGGTCCCTTGACGCCTCCGGCCGGGGCCGGGGCCGCCAAGAGTGATCAACCCAAGTCCCGCGTCACAGGGGAGGGGATCTCCACCGGTCTGACGATCACCGGCGATGACTGGAACCGCGGGCGCAACGTCACCGGCACCGAGGGGCCGTCCGCCCGGCGCCGCAATCCCACCCGGATCGGGGCGATGTCGGCGATGCCCAACTTCCAGGCCAAGCGCAATGAAGCCATCCCGGAACCGGTGAGTCGCATCACCGGCGCCAGTGGCAACACCACAGCCGGATCCCTCATCACGATCTCCGGCGGAGCCAGAGGCTGACCCCGATGCCACGACGCCCGGCCGCCGCTCCTCGCCCGCAAGCTCCGAGCTCACCCCGTCGCCGCTGGCCCGCTTCCACGGAAGAGTTCCGGGTCCGCTTGGCTCAGGTGCGTTCCTCGCTGGAGGCGAGCGAGCTCCATCCCCTCACCAATGCCGACGCGAATGAGGCCCTGCGGGCCTATGACACGAAGGTGAAAGAGGCCTTTGATCGGTTGGTGCCTGTGCTCAAGCGCATCTCCGCCCTGCAACACGACGAGGGCTTCGAGGCGCGAGCCCAGGAGTTGGCCCAGGCTGAACTCGGCATTTCCTTGCCTTCCCAGTTGCTTGACACCGCCTGGGTCAGCCAGCTGGACATGCGCACGCTCTTTGCCTGGTGTCTCTTTGAGACCTACGAGCAGACCAGTGCCAGCTTTTTTGACGCAGATCCCCTCGCTGGCCGTCCCGGTGGCAATCCGGCGGAAGCTTTTGACGCCTTCCTGTTGGAGTGTGGGTTCCACCTGCTCGACATCACCCCCTGCGCTGACGGTCGTTTGGCCCACGCAGTGGCCTTTGCCCTGCGCATTCCCTACAGCTCAGTGCGTCGTCGTCCCCATGCGGGGGCGCTGTTTGACGTGGAGAACACCGTCAATCGCTGGGTGAAGACGGAACACCGGCGCTATCGCGAGGCCGTTCCCAACCCCGCCCACGCGGACACGCGCTACCTGAAAGTGGTGCTCTACCACTTCAGTTCGCGCGATCCAGGCCATGAGGGCTGTGCCGCCCATGGCAGCGACGACGAGCAGGCCGCCCAGTGCGGCATGGGGCGTCTGTTGGATTTCCAGACGGCGATTGAGAACAGCTTTTGTTGCGGCGCCTCCGTTGATCTCCTCTTGATGGGCTTGGACACCGACACGGATGCCCTCCGCGTCCATGTGCCGGGTCGCGATGGCCACACCGATCTGGAGAACTGGCTGGATGCGCAAGCCGTGCATGCCGCCACCCGCTCGCTCTCCGCAGCCGAGGCCAGCCAGCGGATCACGAGCTTGGTGGAGCAGGCGGCGCCCTCCGCGCCGGATCCGGGCATGGTGCGTTTGATCAGTCGTCTGCTGGTGAACAACCTGTCGCAGATCGACTATGTGCGGCAGTTTCATGGCGGCCACTATGCCGATGCCGGCCATGCGGAGCGCTTCATTGGCGTGGGCATCGGCTTCAAGGAAATCCATCTGCGCAATCTTACCTATTTTGCCTATATGGATACCGTCGAAGAGGGCGCCCCTGATCTGGATGTCGGCATCAAGATCTTCAAGGGATTGAACATCTCCCGTGGACTGCCCATTCCCGTGGTGGTGCGCTTCGACTATCACGGCCAGGTGCCTGGCGCCAAGGAGCGTGCGGTGCGCCATGCCCAGCGTGTGCAGGCCGCCATTGAGAGCCGCTACGCGGATCTATATCAGCAGGGCTTGATCCACGTTTTGCTCACCGTGCGCGATCAGGATCGCCATGTGCCTGCCGAGGCGGTGGGCTCCACGATCTCCTTCGCCAGCGTCGGAGGGCATTGAGATGATCATTTGCAAGGTGGTCAAGCCTTTGGTTTCCACCAACCGCATTCCCGACTTCGAGCACAAACACCTGCAGGTGGTGCTCGATGGCAGCACGCAAAAGGTGGCTGTCGACGCTGTCGGCTGCATCCCTGGCGACTGGGTGATCTGCGTGGGCAGTTCCGCCGCGCGGGAAGCGGCGGGCAGCAAGTCCTACCCCAGCGATCTGACGATCGTGGGCATCATTTACCACTGGGATCCGGACGCGGCCAAATCGGCCGCCGCTGCCAAACCCGCCACCACCGGTCCCGCCGCCGGCGGTTCGTCCCCGACGGGGGACCGTTCCGGCAATGGGGGAGCCGCCTCCGCCCCGGGCGCCAAGGGCCAAGGGAGTCCGGGTTGATGGAGATCATGCAGGTCACCGGTTCCCTGGTCTGCACCCAGCGGGTGGAGGGTTTGGCCCACATGCACCTGCGGGTCCTGCGCACTTCCAAGGGGAAGTTGAGTGTCGCCGTCGATCCGGTGGGCGCTTCGGTGGGCAACTGGGTGTTCACCGCCAGCGGCAGCGCCGCCCGTTTCGCCTGCGGCAACCCCGAGATCCACACCGACCTGACGATCGGCGGGATCATTGATTTTTGGGAACCCGACGGCTGACAGGCGGTGTCCGCTTGGCCCTTCACCCCCGATTCACGCCCCATCCACGCCACACCCCCCCACCGCGACGCTCCGCGCCATGGCTTCCTCCTCTTCCCGCTCCAGCCGCCCCCCAGCACGCAAGGGAACGGGGTCTCAGCCGGCGGCTCGTCGCACCACCACCGCCCGCCGGGCCACCACCGTGAAGGCTGGTCCCGCCGCAGCTCCGCTGGAGGAAGACGCCCCCCTGGCCGGTCCCGTGGCGCCGCCCCCGCCAGCTCCACCGCCCGAACCATCGCCGGACTCCTTTGCCAACCCTTTGCCTCCCGCCCGCTCCCTCGCCAGCGCAGAGGTCTCAGCCATGACCCTGGACCCCCTCGCCAGCGCCGGCAGTCCCGAACCCGGCGCCAGCTCCCCCACCGATGCCGCCTCCGCTGGCGACGCGGCTGCAGAGGGGGAACCCTCTGCTCCCACCACGCCAACGCCTCCCCCCGCCTCGGCAGACGTGGGTCAGGCGTTGTTCTCCGGGGGATCGGCTGGCTTGCCGCCCGCACCGCCCCAACCCTCCCGCCGATCGGGGCCACGGGAGCCGCTCTCTCCGCGGGGCATCGCCCTGGGCCTGATTGAAACCCGTGGCTTGGTGCCGGCCATAGAAGCGGCGGACGCCATGACCAAAGCGGCAGAAGTGACCCTGGTGGCCAGGGAATTCGTGGGCGGCGGCTACGTCACCGTGATGGTGCGCGGAGAAACGGGCGCTGTGAACGCCGCCGTGCGCGCTGGCGCTGACGCCTGCGAACGGGTGGGCGACGGCCTTGTGGCCGCCCACATCATCGCCCGCCCCCACGCGGAGGTGGAGCCGGCGCTGGCAAGCAGCGGCGCCACCCGTCGGCTGTGATGGCCATGGTCGCTGTCCATCCGCGAGTGCTGGCAGATCTGGGTCGTGCCCTCAGCCTGGAACTCACCGCCGTGCAGCAATACCTCACCCAGGCCGTGCTGGTGGAGTCATGGGGGGACAGCGCGGCGGCGGATCGCTTCCGCCGGGAAACCGTGGAGGAGATGCACCATGCGGAGCGGCTGGTGCAACGCATGATCAGCCTGGGCGTGGCCCCCGGAGCCTCCCAGTTGCGTCCCGCCGCCCATGCGGGTGACTTGGCCGGGTTGCTGCTGCTCAACGCCGAGCTTGAACACCAGCTTGTCGCCCATTACGCCGACGCCATGGCCCTGTGCGTGCGCATCGGCGACAGAGAAAACGCGGCCTTTTTCCATGACCTGTGGCAAGAGGAACAGCAGCACGGAGAGGAATTGGCATCCTGGTTGCAGAGCCTGCACTCCCAACCAGCCTTTGCGATGATGAGTGCCGCCCATTGAGCACCGGATTCCTCGCCTGTCGCTGCGCTTCTGCCTGGCCTGAGCCCTGTCTGTTGTTGTCTTCCGAAGGGTCACCATGACCAGTCTTCCTGTGGCCACCGCGCTGCCGTTGCCCATCCAGCTGGCCTGGTTGATTCCCCTCTATGGCATCAGCGGCGTGTTCCTTTCCTTGCCCTGGGCCGCCGGCTGGATCAAACGCAACGGCCCCCGGCCAGCGGCCTACCTCAATCTCCTGGTCACCCTGGCGGCGGTGCTGCACGGCAGCCTGATCATCCAGGAGGTGTGGAGCCTCGGCCCCCAGCAGCTGGATCTGCCCTGGTTTCACGTGGCGGACCTGGACCTGCGCATCGGCCTGGATCTGTCACTCACCAACCTCGCCGCCCTGGAGCTGGTGACGTTCATGAGCTTGGTGGGCCAGATCTTTGCCCTGGGCTATCTCGACAAGGAATGGTCACTGGCCCGCTTCTACTGCCTGGTTGGGTTTTTTGAGGGTGCCATGGCGGGAGTGGTGTTGAGCAGCAATCTCTTCATCTCCTACTTCTTGCTGGAGATGCTCACCCTGTCCACCTATCTGTTGGTGGGTTTTTGGTATGCGCAGCCGCTGGTCGTCACCGCCGCGCGGGATGCTTTCCTCACCAAGCGGGTGGGAGATGTGCTGCTGTTGATGAGTGTGGTGGCCCTGGCCGCCTGGGCGCCCTCTCTCTCCTTCGATGCCCTGGAACGCTGGTCTTCCACGGCCCTGGCTCAAGGACAGATCACGCCGCTGGCCGGAACGCTGATTGGCCTGGGCCTGATCGCTGGTCCGATGGGCAAGTGCGCCCAATTCCCCATGCATCTCTGGCTGGATGAAGCGATGGAAGGGCCAAACCCCGCCTCGATCCTGCGCAACTCGGCGGTCGTCACCTGCGGCGCCCTGGTGCTGGTGAAGGTCATGCCCTTGCTCAGCCTGTCTCCCCTGGCTGTGAAGGTGCTGCTTGTGGTGGGCACCATCAGTGCCCTCGCCGGTGCCCTGGTGGCCATCGCCCAAGTGGATCTGAAACGGGCCTTCTCCTACGGCACCACCTCCTACCTGGGCCTGGTGTTCATTGCCATCGCTCTGCGGCAACCGGCCATCGCCCTGCTGCTTCTGTTGGCCCATGGCCTGGCGAAGGCCTTGCTGTTCATGAGCGTCGGTTGTGTGATCGCCACCAGCAACTGTCAAGACATCACCGAGCTGGGGGGCCTCGCCCGCCGCATGCCCGCCACCACCAGCGCCTATCTCCTCGGGGGCGCCGCCTTGACGGGCGTGGTGCCCCTGGCGGGTTTCTGGTGTCTGGCCCTGTTGGTGGCGGCGTTGTTGCCCCAGTCCCCCCAGTTCGCGGCGGTTGTGCTGCTGACCCATGGCCTGACCGTGTTCAATTTGGTGCGTGTTTACCGCCAGGTGTTTCTGGATCAGCCCCATCCCAAAACGAAGCGCACGCCGGAGGTGCAATGGTTGATGGCCCTGCCGATGGTCAGCCTGGGGGTCTTGGTGGCCCTGCTTCCCGCCCTGATGCGGCGTCTCGAACCCTTTTTGGATTTGGCACCCGTCAGCGGCACAGCCGCCCTCCTGGTGGTGGCCAGCGGCGTTGCGGGCTTGGGGGCGGAGCTGCTGGTGCCTGTGGCCAGGGCCTCCTCCCGTTCGGTCAACCGCCCCTTGCGGGCGATTCAGGATCTGTTGGCGGCGGATTTCTACACCGATCGTCTGTACCGCAACACGATCGTTGCCTTCGTGGCCGGCCTGGCCCGCCTCACGGATCGCGTCGATCGTCAGATCGTCAGTCGGCTTGCTGAACGGGTCGGACTGGCCTCCCTGGCCAGCGCGGAGGAGCTCAAACTGGGCGTCAGCGGTCAACTGCAGAGCTATGTGCTGACGGTGATCGCGGCGATTGTGCTTCTCTTTGCCAGCCTGGCCTGGTTCCAACACTGAGGTGAGCGGATGTTGACCCTGTTGCTGCTCTTGCCCCTGATTGGCGTCCTGCTGGTGTTGCTCTGGCCCGGTCAGCCCGCGCCAGGGTTGATGCGGCAGGTGGCGCTGGTGGTGCTCTCCTTGCAGGTGGCCTGGAGCGTGGTGGTGCTCCTTGCCTTTGATCCCCAACAAGGCGGCATGCAATTGCAAGAGTCCCTGGCCTGGATTCCAAGCATGGGCCTCACCTACAGCCTGGGGGTGGATGGCTTGTCGCTTCCGCTGATGCTGATCAATGGGGCGCTGAGTTTGGTGGCGGTGATCTGCACCCGTGACATCAGCCAACGCCCCCGCATTTACTTCGCCCTGCTGCTGTTGATCAGCGCGGCGGTGAATGGTGCGTTTCTGGCGCAAAACCTGCTGCTGTTCCTGTTGTTCTACGAACTGGAACTGATTCCCCTCTGGCTGTTGATCTCGGTCTGGGGAGGTGCGGGCAAAGCGTTTGCGGCGACGAAGTTTCTGATCTTCACCGCGGTGTCAGGCATTTTGATTCTGGGGGCCTTCATTGCTCTGGCGGTGTTGCGCGGCCATGTGGATTTCAGTTTGCTGCCGGTGCATGCGGAACAGATGGCACTGAGCAGCCAGCTGGTGTTGCTTGCCATGTTGTTGGTGGGTTTCGGTATCAAAATCCCCCTGGTGCCCTTCCATTCCTGGTTGCCTGATGCCCACACCCAGGCCTCAACTCCAGTCTCTGTGCTCTTGGCTGGGGTGTTGCTGAAGCTGGGTACTTACGGTCTGTTGCGTTTTGGGCTCGGCCTCTTCCCTGAGGCCTGGGCGGTGCTGGCGCCCTGGCTGGCGATCTGGGCGGCGGTTTCCGTTCTTTACGGCTCCCTGGCCGCGATCGTCCAACGGGACATGAAGCGCATGGTGGCGTACAGCTCCGTGGGCCACATGGGCTCCATCCTGCTGGCAGCGGCGGCGGCGACTCCAGTGAGCCTGTTGGGGGCGGAATTTCAGATGGTGAGCCACGGTTTGATTTCCGCTCTACTGTTTTTGCTGGTGGGGATCGTGTATCGCAAAACCGGCACCCGTGATCTCGATGTGTTGCGTGGCTTGCTGAATCCCGAGCGGGGGCTTCCCTTTACGGGCACGCTGATGATTCTCGGTGTGATGGCCAGTGGCGGCATGCCTGGGATGGCTGGCTTCATTTCGGAATTTTTGTTGTTTCGCGGCGCTGTCGCCTCCTTCCCAGCGGCCACCCTCTTCTGCATGGTGGGTTCGGGCCTGACGGCGGTGTATTTCCTGCTGCTCGTCAATCGGGTTTTCTTCGGTCGTCTGGCCATCACTCCGGTGACCGATCGCCTGCGCCACAGCCGCCTCGACATTCGTTTGGCACCCGTTGCCCCGCGGGAGACCATTCCCGCCACGGCGTTGGCCCTGGGGGTGGTGTTGCTCGGAATCCTGCCAGTGATGTTGGGTCACCTTTCGGAAAGCACCACCACGGCCATGGCCCGTGGGCCAGCGATCCTGCAGGCCCTCTCCGGGCGGGGGGTGGGCTGATGCCTGTCATTCCCGCACTCCTGACGCGTAGCGGCGGCTGCCCCGATCCGGCGGAACTGGAGCGCCGCTTGCTCGCGGGCGAACCCCTGCTGGCGGATTCAGCCTGTCATCTGATGCAGGTGGTGTCTGTGTTGGAGAGCTATGGCGTGGTGCTCGATGCCTACAGCCGGAACTTGATCTATCAGGCCGAAAGACAATTTCTCAATCCGTTTCCCATCTTAAAATTTTTCGATGGTGATCACAGCCCAGCCAAGATCTGGCGCCATCTGATCCACGATCGCATCAATTTTGAGTATGCGGAATATTGCATGCGCGCCATGCTCTGGCATGGCACCGGAGGCCTTGACAGCTATCTTGACACTGAAGCCTTCCAGACCCGCTGCGCGGCGATCATTCGTCAGAAAACACGCCGGGACCCACTACTGGCTCTGCTCCATCCCCTGTTTCCCGATTTTCTTCCCGAACTGATTCGCAGTGCCGCCACCACCCATGCCCTCGGGCAATTTTGGCGCGTGATGAGCGATCTCTTTCTGGCCTTGGCGCAGGCGGAGGGCCAGGGAGACGTGGCCTGCATCGACGACGTGGTTCGCTTCATCCAGGCTGGGCTTGTCGCCGCGGCGGCCGATCCGATCACCTACGGGGTGACGATCGCGGGGGAGCACTTCTGGGTGCTGCCCCCGGAGGCGCGGCTCACGTTTTTGCTGGATGTGGCGGTGCCCTATGTGGAGGCCGTGTTCCTGCGGGGAACCCCATTTCTGGGCACGGTGTCATTCAATGCCCAGGCCCAGCAGATTCCAGCGGATCAGGCCGACTTCACCTACGGCGCCCTCTATGCCGATCCGCTTCCCACCATGGGTGCGGGCATTCCTCCCAGTCTGCTGATGCAGGACATGTATCGCCACCTGCCTGAGCGGCTGCACGCCTGGTATCGGAGCTTGGGGCGCGGGGAGGGGGATGTGCGCGTGAAGATCTGCATGAGTTTTCAAAAGGCCATGTTTTGTGTCACCAATGCCGCCATTCGCGGCACCTTCCCCCACCCCCTTTCCACACAGGAGCCTGAGGAGCGGGCGGCGAATGCAGCTCATGCGGCAGCTTGGGCCAGCCGGCTGAGCCTGGGGCGCACCGACTGCCTGGATGCCCGGGACGATGATGATCCAGCCCCCGGGGCGCTGACGGGACAGGCGTAACCTGATCCCATGGAACAACCCTGGACCCACAGAGCGCGTCCTGACCGTTTGGAGCGGCGCATCGAGTTCGCCGACTACGAGAGCACGCGCCTTTTCCTGGAGCGGTTGAATGCGCTCTCGGAACGGGAGGGCCGCTTTCCTGACATCAGTTTTGGTCGCACCTACGTCAATCTGACGCTTCGAGCGGAGGGAGAGGAGGCGGCGCTGGGAAGCTGGGAAGAGGCGTTCGCCGCCGCGATTGATGAGCTCCTCTGAGCCGATGGACACCGAGGAGACCCGCATCGATCTTCAGAGTGCCTATGACACTCTGGGCATCCAGCAGTTGCTGAGCCAGCTGGATCAGGAGTTGATCGGTCTGCGACCGGTGAAGGCGAGGATCCGGGAAATCGCCGCCTTGCTGGTGGTGAACCGTGCACGTCAGCAGATGGAGCTGCAGACCACCCCTCCGGGACTGCACATGTCCTTCACTGGGCGGCCTGGCACGGGAAAGACGACCGTGGCGGCGAGAATGTCGATGATTCTGCATACGCTTGGCTATGTGCGCAAGGGGCATGTGGTGACGGCAACCCGCGATGATCTGGTGGGTCAATACATTGGTCACACAGCACCCAAAACCAAAGAAATGCTCAGGAAAGCAATGGGTGGGGTATTATTTATTGACGAAGCTTATTATCTTTATCGCCCAGATAACGAGCGCGATTATGGCTCAGAAGCAATCGAGATCTTGCTTCAAGTAATGGAGAATAGCCGCCATGATGTGGTGGTCATTTTTGCGGGCTATAAAGAGCGCATGGATGTATTTTATCAATCCAATCCAGGACTTTCTTCGCGGGTTGCCAATCATATTGATTTTCCGGACTACACAGACGAAGAATTATTGGCTATCGCCAAGCTTATCTTGGCCAGCGAAAACTATCGCTTTAGTCAGGAAGCCACGGCGGCCTTTGCTTCCTATATCAGGCGTCGGCGACAGTTGCCCTATTTCGCCAATGCACGTTCGATTCGCAATGCCATTGATCGAGCCCGCATGCGTCAAGCCAATCGGCTCTTCAATCAGCAGACCGGCTTGCTTTCCAGAACCGATCTGATGACGATTGAAGCTGCAGATATCACCGCCAGTCGGGTGTTTGCCGGCGAAGTGGAAGGGCAGGATCGAAGTCAGCCGATCATCACTTCTCCCTAGATCACAACACCCTGGGAGGAGTTTTCCCTTCCAGTCAGGGCCTGATCCAAGAGGTGACAGAAGCGTTCGGCAACCCGGGGGGCGCTGAAGGCCTCCAGGGCGGCGGCCTGGTCTGTATAGGCCTGCTGATAGGTGGAGTAGTGCGTTTGCAGAGACTCCAGAGCGTCAACAATGGCCTCTGCGTGTCTGCCATCCACATAGAGACCAATCTTCAGCTCATTGAGGATGTCTCTGAGAGGATTTTGGGGTGGACCCAGGATGAGCATGGGTTTGTGGTGGGCCAGATACTCAAAAAACTTGGATGGCACATTGTCCAGATGGCGTGGGCCAATCACCACCAATTGCACATCGGCATCTTCCGCCAGCGCATGCGAGGCTGCGTAGGACACCAGCGGATGAAGCTGGATTCTCTCCGCCAAGCGGGGATCTGAGGCAATGCGGCGGCGGGCGCTCGCATAAACGAATCCATAGATCGCCAGCTGGCCTCTGGGATGCAGGCTGTGCTGTGGTTGGGCAAAGGCTCGAAAGGCTTCGAGAAAGGGCTCGATCGGACGCCATTCCGGCAACATGCCCAGATAAATCAACTGCAGGGACTCTGTTGGAGCCATCCGCCGACTGCGGCCGGCCAGCGGGCTCCGCCCCTGCACATACAGCTCCGCGATGACGGGATAGCTATCGGAAATGACATGGGCTTTGTTTCGCGCTAAAAGACCAGCTTCGACATACCGCTCTCGAGTGAGTGATGACATAAAGAAAGTTGCTCGTGAATCCCGTAAAATCTTCTGCTGTAATTCAGGAGATTTGGGATAAAAACCCTGTTCATCTCGCGCCCCATAGGGATCATCAATCAGGGCAAGCAAGGGCTTTCCCATCTCTTGGCTCAAATCATGGGCCAAGGCCAGCACCTTGAAGTCTGGACTCTTGCCGGCGATCAGATCAAACGTGCAACGCTGTTCCGCTTCTCGCACGCTTTGCGCCAAGCCCTTCAGCAGATGGCTGTCGCTGTCATGGCGCCTCAACTGTTCGAGTAGGCGGGCCAAGAGTTGTAGCACTCCGTAGGCAACGTAAGCGAGGGAGCCTTTGCGCTGGCGATTCTTACGTACGGAAAAACACACGGAAGAGGACACATTGCTCGTGTAATGAAGTCTTTCGGCAGGATAATCTAATTGTTCTGTCAAGACTGAAGTGAGCCATGGCGCAGGGCCGGCGAAATGAATTTCCCAGCCATGCCGTTCATAAAACGGCAATAACTTATTATAAATCAAGGCCTGCACGCCGCTGCAGCCGGGGGGTTGAATCATCACCACTAACAGTCTTCTCATCTCTGCAGGTGGCCCGTTGTCTTCATGTCTGCTGCTGATCCTGCATCAGCGCCGCTTGCGAGAATCGATCTGAAGCAGATCCTTCACCTGCTGAATGCGTCGCGCCAGGCTGGGATCATTGTTGATCTTTTTTTCCACCTGCTCCACGGCGTACATCACGGTGGAGTGATCCTTTCCCCCAAACATTTCTCCAATTCGTGGCAAGGAGAGCGCCGTGCTTTGGCGCATGAGAAACATACCCACTTGACGGGCCTGGCTCACGGCCCGTTTCCTGCTTGCACTGCGCATCTCCTCGATGGACACTTCAAAAATCTCTGCCACCTTGTCCAGCACCTGTTGCGGTGTCACCTCCACACTGGTCTTGCCGGCTGGATCGAGCATTGGTGAAACGGATTCCACCGTCATTGGCAAGCCGGTGATCGACACAAAAGCCACCACCCGGGTCAGGGCACCCTCCAGCTCTCGGATGTTGGAGGTGAAGCGACCAGCAAGGTAATGGATCAGATCTCGCGGTAGCGCCATCTGCTCCTGTTCGGCTTTTTTGTGGAGAATTGCCATGCGCGTTTCCAAATCAGGGGTTTGAATATCCGCGATCAAGCCCATCGAAAAGCGAGAGATCAGCCGTTCTTGCAGGCGAGGGATTTGGCTGGGGGGACGATCGGAGGCAATCACGATCTGACGGCCAGCATCATGCAGAGTGTTGAAGGTATGAAAGAATTCTTCCTGGGTGTATTCTTTGCCTTCGATAAATTGAATATCATCAACCATGATTAAATCGGCTGCACGGTAATGATCGCGAAAAGCCTGCATTCCATCCTTGCGGATCGCCTGAACCAAATCATTGGTGAACATCTCCGATGAAACATAACAAACTTTCGCCTCTGGGTTGATCTCCAGCCGGTAATGGCCAATCGCCTGCATCAGATGGGTTTTGCCCAGCCCCACGCCGCCGCAGAGAAACAGGGGATTGAACTCGCGCCCCGGTGCCTCTGCCACCGCCAGAGCGGCGGCATGGGCCATGCGGCTGTTGGGCCCCACCACGAAGCGGTCGAAGACGTAGCGCGGATTGAGGCCGACCTCACCGCGCAGCAGGTGGGCCGAGCCCCGCTCTGGCGCGCCGCGCTCCAGGCTGTCCCCGGGCGGTTCCGCCTTGAGACCGCTCCCCTCTGGAGCGGCGTGCGAGCCACCGTTCTCCCTGCCGGCTGGCCCCAGGCAGGCCAGCGAGGGCTCCTCCGCCGCCACCTCGACCGCCACCAGGATCGGTCGCCGGGCCAGATCGGAGGCCAGTTGTTGAATACGGTTGAGATAATGCTTGCGCAGCCAGGCGCAGGCGAAGCTGTTGGGCGCTTCCAACTCCAAGCGATCCCCCCGGATGGATCGGCAGCGCGCAGGGCGAATCCAGGTTTCAAAGGTGGGCTTGCTGAGGGTGGCCTGCAGTGCGTCCTGCACCTGGGGCCATAGATCCTCGGCCTGCTGCACCACCCCCCTCCTCATCCGCAAGGGAATTTAAGCAGGGCCTCCGCAGCCCCCCCTGTGCCCGTTTGCTCTTAAATAAGCTGGTCCTTCCTGGGCCTTCATGGTTGCCCGTCCCTTCCCCTTGGCGCTGCCGTTGCTGGGCCTTCTGAGCAGCCTGGGCGGATGCGCGTTCCCCTGGGCGCAACAGGGGACACCGGCAGACAAGGCACGCATCAGCGACGCGCCCGCCAACGTCTCCCTCCAGCCCACCAGCAACATCATCGTCGCGGCCGTGGAGAAGGTGGGTCCGGCGGTGGTGCGCATTGATACGGTCAAGCGCACCTTGAATCCCTTGGGCGGCCTCTTCGGCCGAGGACCCTCGATTCAGCAGCAACAGGGTCAGGGGTCCGGCTTCATCACCCGCTCAGACGGGGTGCTGCTCACCAACGCCCACGTGGTGGAGGGGGCCAATCAGGTGGGTGTGACCCTGCCGGACGGCCGCAGTTTCTCGGGCAAGGTTCTGGGTGCGGATCCCCTCACCGATGTGGCGGTGGTGAAGGTCGTGGCCACCGGTCTGCCCGTGGCTCCCCTCGGTGATTCCAACAGGGTGCGCCCGGGGGAGTGGGCGATCGCCATCGGCAACCCGCTCGGCCTTGACAACACCGTCACCGCAGGCCTCATCAGCGCCATTCAACGCACCAACGCCGTCGGCGAGGGCCAGCGGGTGCCCTACCTGCAGACGGATGCTGCGGTGAATCCGGGCAACAGCGGCGGCCCGCTGATCAACGACCGCGGCCAGGTGATCGGCATCAACACCGCCATTCGTCAGGCACCAGGCGCTGGCCTGAGTTTTGCCATCCCGATCAACACCGCCCGCAAGATCGCCGCCCAGATCATCGAGCGCGGCTACGCCAGCCACCCCTACATCGGCGTGCGCCTGGAAGCCCTCACCCCCCAGCTCGCGCGGGAGATCAACAGCAGCACCGACCAGTGCCGCCTGCCAGAGGTCAATGGTGTCGTGGTGGTGGACGTCATGGCTGGCAGTCCCGCCGCCCAGGGGGGCCTCAAAGCCTGCGACCTGATCGAGACAGTGGCGGGAGCGGCTGTGAAGAACCCCTCAGAGGTGCAGCTGGCGGTCGATCAGGCCCAGATCGGCCAGCCCCTGGCGCTGACGGTGCGACGCGACCAGGGTGTGCTCACGCTCTCCGTGACCCCCGCCAACCTGCCCCGCCAGCAGTGAGCGGTCCCCCCGCTCGGCCTCGCCCTGGGGAACGACCAGCCGGTGGTCGCCAACTGGTGCTGTTCACCCGTTGGCCCGCCCCGGCGCGTTGCAAACGGCGCCTGGCGGAGACCCTGGGCCCTGAGCGGGCGGCGGCGGTGCAGCGCCGGCTCCTGCACCATGGGCTCGCCGCCGCCGGGGACGCCGCCCGCACCGGCCGGTTGCGGGGTGAGCCGATCGAGGTGGTGTTGGCCATCAGCGGCCTGGGCCCCCGCGCCAGTGCTCGCTGGGCCGCGACGCTGCCGGTGGATCGGCGGGTCTGTCAAGGGGAGGGAAGCTTGGGGGTGCGGCTGACACGGCAGGTGGAGCGGGCACGGCGGGAGGCTGTGGCCGAGTTGCTGCTGATCGGCAGTGACCTGCCTGAGTTGAGTGGTGCCGATCTGTTGGCGGGTTTTGCCGCCCTGGGTCGGGGCCCGCTGGTGCTCGGGCCGGCGCGGGATGGGGGCTACTGGCTGCTGGGTCTCTCGCCGCGGCTGCGGGCTCCCCGGCTATTCGCGGGGGCCAGCGGCCCCATTCCCTGGGGCAGCGATGGCGTTCTGCGGCACACCCTGGCGGCGGCGGCGGCGGAGGGGCTGAATCCGGAGCTGTTGCCGGAGCGACGGGATCTCGATCGGCCCGTGGATCTGGCCCGCTGGCGATGAGAGCCGCCGAAGCCGGCTGCCCCACCGGCTCCGCGGATCGGCAGGCGCCGCCGCTGGCGGTGGTGATTCCCGCGCGCAATGAAGCCGACCGCTTGCCTTCCCTGCTGGCCGATCTGGCACGGGCCCCCTGGCTGGTGCGGGAGATCTGGGTGGTGGATGGCGGCAGCGACGATGGCACCGCCGCCGTGGCCCAGCTGGCGGGGGCGCGGTTGCTGCGGAGCTCCCCCAACCGGGGCGGCCAGCTGCGGCAAGGCATCGCGGCCTCCACGGCCCCCTGGCTGTGGCTGCTCCATGCCGATGGCCGTCTGCCGGCCGGGTGGCCAATGGCGGTGGCGCAGGCCCTTGCCCAAGGGCCGGGCCACTGCTGGACCTTTCACCTGGCGATTGCGGACCCGTCGCCCGCCCTGCGGCTGGTGGAGGCCCTGGTGGCCTGCCGCACGCTGCTCTTTCAGTTGCCCTACGGCGATCAGGGGTTGCTGCTGCCTCGCCAGGCCCTGTGGCGGGTGGGAGGTGTGGCGCCGATCCCGTTGATGGAGGATTTGGATCTGGTGACACGGTTGCGGGCTGTCCTGCCCATTCGCCCCCTGGCGGGGCGGTTTCGGGTGGATGGCCGCCGTTGGCGGCACTTGGGCGTGTTGCGGGTCAGCTGGAGCAACGCCCGTCTGCGGCGAGCCTGGCGGCGGGGAGAGGATCCCTGGCAGCTGGCGGAGCGCTATGGCGCGTACCAAAAGGCGCAACGGCGCTGCTGTGGCTCCAGTTCCCATCCCTGATGGCTGTAGAACTCCACCACATGGGGATCGGCGTAAAGCGTGACCTGCTCCACCCCCATCTCCCGCAGATTGGCGATCACGTAATCCATCAACTGGCGGCCCAGTCCCACCCCCTGATAGAGGGGATGCACAGCCACATCCCACACCGTGGCTTCCACCACGCCGTCTCCGGTGCAGCGGGCAAAGCCCACCAAGCGCGGCAGGCGCGCGTCGTGACGCCAGAGGCCCACCCGCAGCAGGCTGTGGTTGAGCGCTTTGCGCACCCGCCGCAGGGGGCGGCGGTTCCAGCCGACGGCATCACAGAGCGCCTCCAGTTCGATCAAATCGATGGGCCGCTCCTGGCTGAGCACCACCTCCAGCCGCGCCCCGGGCAGTGCGCAACGGCGATGGCTGGCGCCATAGAGAGTGGTGTAGAGCGGATCGGCATCCGAGTCGCTCGCTGGGGGCGGGTCGTCCGGCACGGTGGGAGTGGGCGAGAGAGCAACGCAATCTGACGATCCTGCCGCCAGGAGGCGCCCATGCGCGATCTTGGTTGGTCAGCGGCTTGGTTGGGCTTGAGCGGCCACCCTCCCTTCCCTGTGGTGCTCGTGGCCCTGCATGGCTGGCTTCTTTCTGGCCGCTTGTGGGAGCGACTGGAGAAGGAGCTGCGGCCGGGGTGGTCCCTCTTGGCGCCGGATCTACCGGGGTTTGGCTCCACCCCCAGGCCCCGGGGCCTGCAGCCGAGCCTGGCCAGCTATGGCCGCTGGGTGGCCGCCTGGGTGGAGCGGGAGGTGGGCAGCCAACAGCCGCTGGTGTTGATGGGCCATTCCCTGGGGGGCAGTGTCGCCCTCCATGCGGCCGGACATCTCGGGGGGCAGTTGAAGGGTTTGGTGCAGATCAGTGCCGGGGGTGGGGTCTATCAACCGCGACCCTTCCGGCAACTGCGGTGGGGGGGATCTCTGTTGCTGGAGCTGCGTCCCCGGGGTTTGGCGCACTGGCCCCCGCTGGCGCGATTGCGGGCGCCCCTGTTGGCCGACCAACGGGCGGCCCGGGGCTTGCTCGCCTGCAGCACCAATCGGCGGGCCGTGCGGCAGTTGCCCCAACTCACCCACGCCCTCACCGTGCCCAGCCTCTGGATCGCCGGCAGCCAGGACCAGGTCATGGAGCCCCGCTATGTGCGTCATCTGGCGGGTTATGCGGCGGTCCATCGGCTGGAGGTGCTGGAGGGGGCGGGCCACCTGCCGATGTGTCAGAAGCCGCGCGATGTGGCGGCCCTGATCCAGGCCTGGCTGGATCGAGAGGTTCAGAACGTGGCCAGCCCCTTCTCCTGCAGTTCGGCGAGCTGGGCGTAGAGGCCACCGGCGGCCCGCAGTTCGCGATGGGTGCCGCTCTCCTCCAAGTGTCCCTTGCGCAACACCAGGATGCGATCCGCCGCCTCCACCGTCGCCAGGCGATGGGCGATGACGATGGCGGTGCGGTCCTCCAGGAGGTGTTCCAGGTCGCGCTGCAGGGTGGCTTCCGTGGAGGGATCAAGAAAGGCGGTCGCCTCATCCATCACGAGCACCGACGGTTGACGGGCGGCGACGCGCGCCACGGCGAGCAGCTGCCGCTCCCCGGAGGAGAGGTTGGCTCCCCGTTCCCGCAACGGCGTTGCCAGACCTTGGGGGAGGCGCCGCAACAGGGGCGTCAAGCCCAGGTTGTGGCAGAGGCGCTCCACCTGGGCATCGCTGAGGGGGCAGTCGAGGCGCACATTGTTGGCGACGCTGCCGCTGAAAAGGAAGGTGTCCTGCAGCACCACCCCCAGCCGTTGCCGCAGCACGGCCATGGGCATGTCCCGGATGTCGACGCCATCGAGCAGGATCCGCCCCGCTTGCGGTTCGTAGAGGCGGCAGAGGAGACGGATGATTGTCGTCTTGCCCGATCCGGTGGGCCCGACGATGGCCACATGCTCCCCCGCGCGGATGCGAAAGCTGAGGTTGTGGAGGATCGGATCGTCGGGGCGATAGGCAAAGCGCACCGACTCGAACACCACCTCGCCGGCAGATCGCGCTGCAGCCGTGCCAGGCCCCGCAACGCCAGAACCAGCCCAAGCGACCGTCGCCCCGGCCATCACCGCCGGGCTGTCCTGAATGTCGATCGGGCGGGCCAGCAGTTCATCGATCCGCTCCACCGCCGTCAGTCCTCCCTGGATCTGGGTGAACCGCTCTGCCAGTTGCCGCAAGGGATCAAACAGGCGCAGGGAAAACAGGATGAAGCTCGTCAAGGTGCCCAGCCCCATCGCTCCACCGGTGACCATCGCCCCGCCAACGGCCAACACCAAGGCGATGGCCGCCTGGCTGATCCACTCGATCATGGCGGAGATTGCGCTGTCGTAGAAAATCACTCCGTCGACAGCACGGCGGTAGGCCAGGTTGGTCTGGCGGAAACGGCGACTGTTCTCCTCCTCCCGGCGAAACATCTGCACCACCTCCAACCCCTGCAGGTTTTCTTGCAGATCGGCGTTGAGCTGTCCCAGTTCCTCCCGCACACGGTAGTTGGCGCGCCGGTAACGGCGCTGCAGCCAGAGCATGCCCAGGGTGACGGGAATCTGCAGGGCGATCAGCATCAGGCCGAGCCGCCACTCAATCGTCGCCATGGTGACGCTGATCACCACCAGGCTCACCAGGTCCCCAAGCACCCCCACGGCCCCGCTGCCAAACACCTCCGCCAGGGCCTCCACGTCACTGGTGAGGCGCGTGACCAGCTTGCCGGTGGGGGTGGTGTCGTGAAAGCGCAGGGAGAGGGCCAGCACATGGCGGAAGAGAGCCTCCCGAATGCGGGCGGTGAGCCGCTGCCCCACCACCTGCACGTTGTAGCTCTGAAGACCCTGCAGGCTCAGCCGCAGCAACACCGCCGCCAGCAACAGCCCCACCAGGGAGCGCAGGGCCTGGGACACCGGCAAGCCCCGCAGCCAGGGCAGCACCGGCTCCGCCCGCAACACGGCGATGGCCTGCCCCACCAACAGGGGCTGCAAGGCGCCGGCGAGGGCCAGGGGGATGAGCAGCAGCAAGGCCAGCCCCAGCCGGCGACGATCTTGGCCCAGATACGGCAGCAGGCGCCTCAGCCGTCGGGTATCGAGGGAGGCCATCAGAAGGAGGCGGCCACCAGGCCCTCAGCCAGGGTTGCCGGGGCGGAGGAACGGGAGGGGGCGGAGCTTTGAGCCACTGCGGCCATTCGGGCGACGATGGCCCGCAGCGGGCCTGGATCCAGCCGCAGGGACAGGGGGTGGCCGATCAGCCGAGCTGTGCTCTCGAACAGATCCTCGATCGCCACCAGGCCATTGTCCCGCAGGGTGCGGCCGCTGGCCACCAGAGCCACGATCGCCTCCGACATGCCGGTGAGGGGGCCGAGCTCCACCGAGCCGGTGAGCTGGATGAGCTCCACCGGCAGGTCAAGCTGCTCGAAGAAGGCCTCGGCGCAGCGGGTGAACTTGCTCGCCACGCGGCAATGGGCGGGCAGATCGAGCGCCCGCCGATAGCCGCTGGAGGCCTTCACGGCCACGGCCATGCGACAGCCGCCAAAGCCCAGGTCCACCAGGGGGGCCACCGGCAACTGATGCTCCCGCAGCACGTCTTCTCCCACCACGCCGAGCTGGGCCTGGCCGTAGGCCACGTCGACGGGCACATCGGCGTTGCGCACCAGCAGCGCCCGGGCCTTGCCGCAGCGGCTGGGCACCATCAGCTGGCGATGGTTGGGGTTGAGCAGATCGGAAAAGTCAAGACCCGCCTGTTGAAAGCAGCGGATGGAGTCCGCGAGCAGGGCTCCTTTGGCCAGGGCGACGGTGAGCATGGCGGGCACTGGCAGGCCGTGGGGCGGCGAATGCCTTGAGACTATCGAGGGGGGTGGCTGGGCAGACCGAGGCGAGCCGGCACCGGTCGGCCCGGCGCGCCCGCGAAGGGCGCCTGCGCTGAACAACCAGAACAGGCGCGATCAATGGTTCGAGCAGGAGCAACAAGCCCAGTCTCAGCCGGGGTTTGACTCGATACCAGCTCAAGCGACCGCTCGATACCAGCTCAAGCGACCGGACGATTGCGGGAGCTTGTTCGGCAGTCTCCTGCCGGTCAGCCGAGCCAGAGGGCAGGCGGAGGACTGAGGGAGCCAGCGGTGGGAGCCGGAGCTGACGGGCCGTCGCGACTGCGAGTGGCACCATCGCTGGCAGGCGTCGGCTTGGGCTGTGGCCAGGCATTCCGCTGCCGCGCGGCACGAATGCCGCTGATGCGCCAGCTGTTGGCGCCGAGGCACGTCCAAGTCTGGCCCAGCCAGGTTCAGCGTTGAGGGCAGCTCGAAAAATCACGTTTGGCCTGCCGCAGCTGGCCAGTGGGGTCAGTGACAGGAAGGGAGTTCAGCCCGGGAGGCAGGGCCAGGGCTGACCAAAAGTCTCGTAGGGGCCGAGGATCAGGGCACGTGTCCATCAGCAGACCAGTTGTTCGTTATTTGTGCCCAGCCAGGACGATCCGGGTTCTTCAGCTCCATTTGCGGGGCCTCAAGTTGACGTTGAGGCAGCCCCGGGAGGCAGGGCTGCCCATGAAGTCCCATGGATGCGGATGATCGAGGCGCGTGTCCATCAGCAGACCAGACGTCATTTGTGCTTGGCCCGCAAGGTTCGCGCTCTCCAGGCCCATCCGCGGGGCCTGACGTCGACTTTGAGGCAGCCCTGCTCCGGGAGGCGAGGAGGAGGAGGAATGTTCGAGCTGCCCTTGTGAGCGACAAGGGAAACATTGGCCAAGCGGTGCCTGGGCGACGCGCGGGCACGATGCCAGCGATAAAGCTCCGCATCGCATAAAGACTGTAGACGCATAAAAGGAGCTGATTGGCGCCAGCTCGATCTTCTGCGTCCGGGCAAGAACATGACGAAAACCAGACCAATGCTCCGTTGGCTCGGCGGAGTTGATGTGACGATCAAGCTGCGGCCGGCGCGGTCATCTCAGGCGTTCTCTGGCTGAGATGAAAACAGGAATCGAGACGCCGTCAAGGGCTCTGCGGGGCCATGGTTCGCAGGACGACATCCGCTTGCCCATCACCTTGGGCCGTAAAAACCGCACATCCTGCCCTCTCGGGCAACACGCTTGCGGTCACGGAGGTTTGTTCCACGCCTGGTTGAGGACTTCACATACCCCCTTTTGGGGAAGGCATGGGAGGAGACGCTTCCGGTCCCGGGTGGTAGAATGAAGGAACTATTCAATTGCTTCATCTCCTCCCATGACCGAGGCAAGTCTGCTGGAGCGTCTTGGTCCACTCACCTTAGAGGTTCAGGGCCAGCTGAGCAACCGAGCCGCAGTGGATCCTGACGGATTCCGCGACTTGCTGTTGATTGTGTATGGCGCTACCAGCGGCGATTCAGAACGTTTTGGCCAGGTGGTCAGCCAGCTGCTCACTGCGTTGGCAACGGGGGATGGACTGGGTCTTCAATTCGAGATCAAAACCGGCGCTGAGCTGGCTGGTGTTCATGCGGCCTACGCGGCTTCTGGCGCCAATGGCTTGGCCACCATTTACCTCAATGCCAACGATTTGGATGTTGCCAGCGACGCCCAAGTGCGAATGTGGCTGTTGGAAGAAATTGGCCATCATTTCGATACTCTCCTCAATGAGGGTATGGATTCGCCCGGTGACGAAGGTGAGTTGTTTGCCAATCTCTTCAGTGGCAAGGCGCTCAGTCCTCTGGAGCACGCCGCAATCAGCACAGAGGACGACCACATCACGCTGACCCTGGATGGTCAACAGCTGGTGGCGGAAGCCTCCGCATCCAGTGTGGTAATCACAGGTTTCACAGACGATGTTCCCCTCTATACGGGAACGTACACGAATACGCTAACGCTGACTAATGACAAAAAACCAACAATTAATTTCACCTACTCAACCGATACCGGCTCTACGAATAGATACATCCATCTTTGGGCCAAATCATCTACAACGCAGCAGCTGGTTGGCACACTCTTTACCTCGCAAACGTCTGCATCTGCAGTGTCTGGATCGCTCACTCCAAGCTTCGATTTCCAATCAGACACCTACACCTTCTGGACCACGGTCGATGGCTCCGCTTCCATTACGACCACAACGAGCACGCCGCCGGCTGGTTCGTTCCAAATGGTCATCGATGCCACTGCGCCTGCCGCGCCCACTCTGACGTTGTCCAGCGACTCGGGCAGCAAAAGCAATGATGGCGTCACCAACAATGGTCAGCTGAACGTCACAGGCCTCGAATCTGGTTCAACCTGGGAGTACAGCACCAATAGCGGTACGAGTTGGACGGTTGGCAGCGGCACAAGCTTCACGTTGTCCACCGGTAGTTATGCCGCATCTGTTGTCCGCGTTCGCCAGATTGATGAGGCTGGGAATTCCGCAACCCGGAGCGCAGGGGCCTACACCATTGACGTCACGCCGCCAGCAACACCCACCTTTGCACTGGACGCTGACACGGGTAGCAGCAACAACGATGGCATCACCAAAAATACCATCATCAATGTCTCCGGTCTAGAAGCGGGTGCCAGCTGGCAATACAGCACCGACAGCGGCGTCAGCTGGACGGCTGGAAGCGGAGGGAGTTTTCTGCTTTATCCCGGCACTTATTCCGCTGGAGAGGTACAAGTGCGTCAGAGCGATCTGGCGGGCAATGCCTGTGCAACGCCCTCCCAGAATACGGAAGCCTTCACCATTGATACCGTTGCGCCGACGCCATCCTTTTCGCTGGCCAATGACACCGGCAGCAGCTCCAGTGATCGTGTCACCAACAACGGTTTGGTGAATGTCTCTGGCCTCGAATCAGGTGCCACCTGGGAGTACAGCACGGACAGCGGTAACAACTGGACAGCCGGGACCGGCACAAGCTTCTCCCTGAATTCTGGCAGCTATGCCGCTGGACAGATCCGCCTCCGCCAGACCGATCTGGCGGGCAACACCACCAACCTTCGCCAGAGCGATCTGTCGGGCAACACCACCATTGTGCTCGACGAAATCATCCCCGGTTACAGAACAACAGACTCTCTTGGCACACCGACCTCCCTTGGTGGATCCACAAACACCAATGTCTCTTCTTCGTTTGGTTTTTCTTTTGACACCTCCTCAGATGTGTTGATTGATGCTTTGGGCTTTGCCTCTCAGCCAAACTGGGCCCAGAATTCATCCTCATATACTGTATCCCTGTGGTCGTTCGATGGCTCTGGCTCATCCCCTGACGACTATGATCAGCTGGCAAGTGTCGTTTTCACTCCCGGCAATACTTACAGCTACAAAGATAATTATTTCTGGCAGGCAATCACTCCAATCACCCTGTCTGATTCCTCTTCTGATGATGCCAGCAACCAGCAGGGCTATATCGTCTCAGTCACAGGGGATTTTTCCGCTTCAACCGGCAATGTTCAATACGAAGTGGGAATCCCCACGTTTGACCCACGCTTCATCCTTGGTGAGGCTGTATACAATGATCAAACTGATACAGAAAATTTCTATCCTGTCCCAGTTTATTCTCCTCTCGATCCCGACATCCCCAATGATTCCCTCGTTCCAGGATATCCTCAATACTTAGGATACTTTAACCCAAATTTGTCCTTCAGACCTGCAGCAATTGTTGTTGACAATACCTCGCCAGCGGCACCCAGCTTTGCCCTGGCCAGTGACGCGGGCGCAAGCAGCACCGATGGGATCAGCAATAACGGATTGATCACTGTTTCCGGTATTGAAACGGCTGCCAGCTGGGAGTACAGCACCAACAGTGGCGGCAGCTGGACGGCGGGAAGCGGCACCAGCTTCACCCTGGCGGCCGGCAATTATGCCGCAGGCACGGTTCAAGTGCGCCAGACCGATCTGGCCGGCAACACCACCACCACGCCCTCCCAGAACGCCGGCGCGATCAGCATTGATCTCACCCCGCCAGCTGCGCCCAGCTTTGCCCTGGCCAGTGACACGGGTGTCAGCAACAGCGATGGGATCACAAACAACAACCTGCTCAATGTTTCCGGAATTGAAACAAGCGCCAGCTGGGAGTACAGCACCAACAGTGGTGGCAGCTGGACGGCGGGAAGCGGCACCAGCTTCACCCTGGCGGCCGGCAATTATGCCGCAGGCACGGTTCAAGTGCGCCAGACCGATCTGGCCGGCAACACCACCGCCACGCCCTCCCAGAGCGCGGCGGCGATCACCGTTGATCTCACCCCGCCGCTAGCGCCCAGCTTTGCCCTGGCCAGTGACACGGGCAGCAGTTCCAGTGATGGCATCACCAGCAATGGCCTGGTGACTGTTTCCGGGATTGAAACGGCTGCCAGTTGGGAATACAGCACCAACAGCGGTGGCAGCTGGACGACGGGAAGCGACACCAGCTTCACCCTGGCGGCCGGCAGTTATGCCGCAGGGGCGGTCCAGGTGCGCCAGACCGATCTGGCGGGGAACGTCACCACCACGCCCTCCCAGAACGCCGCTGCGATCAGCATCGATCTCACCCCGCCAGCGGCGCCCACCGTTGCCCTGGCCAGTGATGCGGGTGCCAGCAACAGCGATGGAATCACCAACAACGGTCTGCTCAATGTTTCCGGGATTGAAACAGGCGCCAGCTGGGAGTACAGCACCAACGGCGGTGACAGCTGGACGGCGGGAAGCGGCACCAGCTTCACCCTGGCGGCCGGCAGCTACGCTGCGGGCACGATTCAAGTGCGCCAGACCGATCTGGCCGGCAACACCACCACCACGCCCTCCCAGAGTGCGGCGGCGATCAGCATTGATCTCACCCCGCCAGCGGCGCCCAGCTTTGCCCTGGTCAGTGACACGGGCAGCAGCCCCAGTGATGGCATCACCAGTAACGGCCTGGTGACTGTTTCTGGCGTCGAAACGGCTGCCAGCTGGGAGTACAGCACCAACAGCGGTGGCAGCTGGACGACAGGAAGCGGCACCAGCTTCACCCTGGCGGCCGGCAATTATGCCGCAGGCACGGTTCAAGTGCGCCAGACCGATCTGGCAGGCAACACCACCACCACGCCCTCCCAGAACGCTGGCGCGATCACCATTGATACCACCCCGCCAGCGGCGCCCACCATTGCCTTGGCCAGTGACGCGGGTACCAGCAACAGCGATGGGATCAGCAATAACGGTCTGCTCAATGTTTCTGGAATTGAAACGGGCGCTAGCTGGGAGTACAGCCTCAACAGTGGTGGCAGCTGGACGACGGGAAGCGGCACCACCTTCACCCTGGCGGCCGGCAGCTATGCCGCTGGAGTGATTCGGGTGCGCCAGACCGATCTGGCGGGCAACACCACCACCACGCCGTCCCAGAACGCTGGCGCGATCACCATTGATACCACCCCCCCAACTGCTACAGCCTCCATCGTCCTCATTGAGTCAGATACCGGGACCAACAACGGGGATTTCATTACTTCTGATACCACCCTGACCGTTAGTGGAACTAATGAAACGCTAGGTGCATCTGAGCTCGTCCAGATCAGTAGCAATGGAACAACGTGGGCCAATGTCAGCCAAGAAACTGACAGTTGGACGTTTACTGATCCCACTGTTCACACCAGCAACGTCACCTATCAGGTGCGGGTGACTGATGTGGCTGGCAATGTTGGCAACACCGCAAGCCAGCTCGTCACCATTGACACCCAAGCACCCACCAACTTGGCGGCGGTGACAAATGTGAGCACATCTGGAGGCACCTCGATTGGCAATAATCAATCAACTAATAGCGCCTCGCAGCTCACCGTCGAGGGTTCTCTTACTGGGCCATTGGGCGCCGGGGAATCTATCCGTGTCTATGATGGTGCATTGCAATTAGGCTCGGCAACTCCTTCTGGTTCGGGTTGGACATTCACCGACAACAGAACCTTGGCCGCCAACCAAGTGGTTAGGTACAGCGCCCGCGTAGCTGACGTGGCCGGCAATCAATCTGCTGCTGGTAGCCCTTACACAATCAGTGTCATTATACCTGTAACTCCTGCTATCAGCGTCAGTAGCATCAGTTTTGTAGAAGGAAATAGTGGCACATCAACCGTCAATTTTGTTGTCGCTCTCTCCACTTCGAGCAGCCAGACTGTTTCTGTGAATTATGCCTTCCGTCAGGGAACTGGTTCAGGTTTTGCTAACGCAGCTGATTACAACGTTTCCAGTAATACAGGGAGCTTGATCTTTAATCCTGGAATTTTATCTAGAACAGTTTCACTGACCGTGAATGGAGACACAGTTGTAGAGCCAGACGAAGCTCTTTTTCTGGATCTCACCAGCCCTTCTTCCAATTCCGTTTTGAGCGGCAACGTTTCCACCCTAACCGCAACGGGCACCATTCTCAATGATGACACAAATCCCAATCAAGGTATTACAATCACATCTGGCGGAAACTTCTCAGGCAGCGCAAAAGATGATAGCCTAACTGGAGATGGTCTTGCCAACCAGATTCAGGGTTTGGCTGGTAACGACACCATCACCGGCTTGGGTGGTGCGGATATATTGTCTGGTGGGGCAGGGGCTGATGTATTCCGATATACATCATTCAGTGATTCAACTTCTGCCAGCATGGATCAGTTGACGGATTTCTCATCCACACAGGGTGATCTGATTGCTGTTTCATCGCTGCCAACAGCAGTTTGGAATGCAGGCAATCTAGGTAGCACCTCGACCATCACTCTTGCTGGTGCCATGCAGTCTGCATTTACGGACAAAAATAGGGTTACTTCCGGTAATCAAGCGCTCGCCACTGGAGAAGCTGTTACATTTTCTTGGAGTGATGGTCTAAGGCGGTATAATTATCTTGCTATTGCTGATGGAAACACGAGTAACCTTAGCGATGATCTGCTTGTGCGTCTTCCCAGCAGCTCCTTCCCTGCCAACTTGACGACAGGCAACATCAGCAGCTCCCTGAGCCTCTTCACTGGAATATAAATCCCCTACACTGTAAAAGCGTTAGCCACTGCCACGAGCACTCGCTTTCCCTAATCCTCCCCTCCAATGCCTCGCTCTACACCTCTCGATCTTGTTCCCATGTTCCATCTCTCCTTAGGCCGCCTTCTCGCTCCTATTGGCGTGGGGCTTCTGCTTCAGTGTGCGCCAGTTCAGGCAGGTGGTTTTTTGGATTCGGGTCCCTTTCATCAAGACAACTGGACTGTTGCTCCTCCTCTATCTGCCTGTCCACCTGAGGATCCAACAAGTTGTTATACATTTGTTTCCAACGACGAGTTGTTCATCGCAAGTGCTTCAAGCACAATAACGACATTAACTGCGGGCAGTATTCCTTTGAACGCTTCGGGAGTTTCCGTTTCGTTTACGTATAATTTTTATCCTGACGATCCGTTTCAAACAGCATTTTATACGTATGGCAGCAATTCATATTCTCTTGATGAGGCCAATGGGTCAACTATCGCTTTTGAATTGGTGCCGGGAGATCAGTTGATATTCGGGATTAGTAGCCCTAATTCTTCTGCTTCGGCATTCTTAGATATCACCAACTTTAGGGCTGTTCCTGCTCCTCTGCCGGTGCTCGGCGGCGCAGCAGCCTTTGGTTGGATTCGTCGCCGTCGGGCCTACCTGCGCAATTCTTCTATCCCGGCTGAATCACTTAAGCCTTGATTTAGTTGCAGCTTTTTGATTTAAGGGCACCTCGAAAAATTTCGCCTCCTCCTCGCCTCCCGGAGTGAAATCCCTTGCTGTCACTGACCTCGCTGGCCAGTCGCGGCAGGCCAAAAGTGATTTTTCGAGGTGCCATTAAGTAGCCAGAGCAAAAAAACTTCAACACACCAGCGACGACAACCCAACCAGTCACTGGCATGCTGAGCGCGTCATGTTATGTTTATTTGGTTGGTTTACTTGGTCTATTGCTAATAGCTCACACCTTTCCATTCCTCTCCCCAGCTATTCAGTGCCGGTGTGAGCTTGTTCCATGCTGTCAGGAGTTGCCGTTGTGCAGTTTTTCGATCGTCTGTACTGGTGTCTAGTTGTAGAGTAACCAATAAACATTCCCAACGTTTGTTTACTCTCAGTCCAGCCTGAACGGCAGCGTCTTTCTGTAGCAGTGCGTCTTTGCTGCTGGGTCGGGGGTCGTGTCGGTCATTCCAGCGACTGATTGTGTCTAGCAATTCGTCCTGATCAACCGCTGCCCTGGCTTCTTTGTCAGCTTGGCCCCGTCCCGCCAGGCAAGTTTGCAGCGTCATCCGTTTGCCGACGTTTCCGATCATCACCTCCCCCTGCGGCGTCAGCACCACCTTCATGGAGTTGGACGGTTTGGGTAAAGCCATTTCATACCATTTGCGGTGGCGTCGTACGACCAGTTCAAGCAGCAAGCTCGGTCTTGGCGGCTCTTGTGCCGTCCCTTCAACTGGGACAAATCGGTAGCGGTGGGTTGGACCCCACGCCACATCCCGTTCTCGCCAGGCGGGTTTGCTGGGCTCCAGCAGGCTGCGGTAGCCAGTTAGGCTGAGCCCCCTCTGTCGCAGGGGCTCCGGCAGATCAGCCGCCGCTGGAGGAGACAAGATCATCAGGCTGCGGATGAATCCCACGATGCCGAGGGCAACAGCCAGGCTCAGGCTGGCATCGAGCCAACGTCCTTTCATCTTTTCCTTTGGGCCAGCAGATGGTCTTGCACGCGGAAATAGGCTGGCGCAAAGGCCATCACCGCCAGTAGGGAAAACAGCTGGTCGCCGCCGCCGCCGTGAAAGAAGTGGAACCACCAATCCTTTTGCGGCCAGTTGGAAGAATTGATCACGGCCAGCAAGGAGATGCGCAAGGTGTTGGCGAGCAGTGCAAATAACGGCGCAATTCCCATCACGAGCACCATCACCAGCCAGCGGCGCCGACCAGCAACAAGGGGAAACACTAGTGAAAAGATTCCCCCGACCACCAGCAATTGGCTCACCATTTCCGAGCCACTGCAACGGCCAGTGACATGGACTACACCGCCGGGAAGCATCAGCGAGGTTCCCTCGACGACTGCATCCAAGCCAAAACTGAGAAAGAGACCCTGGCTCAGGTGGGCGGTGAAGTTGCTTAGAGCGTCTTCTGAAATCAGCTCCTTCAGAATTCCCACTGACGGGGGCAGGGCCAGGGCTAGCAGGGATTCACGCCAGAGGACCCACTGCCGCCATGGACTCACCAACAACATCAGACCAATTCCCTGCAGGAAGGGTAGAAGAAGCACGACCCGCTGCGGTTCGATCAGTCGTTCTTGCCTCCATTGAGCGAGGAGCAGCAGGGCCACTCCCAGCGCAAACCCTGGCCCATTGGGTCTGGGCCGCAACGATGCCAGCCTGTCTTCCACGCAGCACAAAGCCGCGCCCCACGCCAGGGCTACCATCACGGTGACATCAAGAGTTTGGGTCAGCCAAGCCCGACCGATCGATCCAAACACCACCAGGCAGGCCGTGATCATCCAAAAGTACCGGTGGCGGCGGCCAGCAGACGTGTTGATCACCAGGCAAGGAAGCCAACAGCTCCCTTCAGGATCCAAACCATCACCGCAGCGGAAGCACAAATCCGCAGTGACTCCATTAACAAGGCATAGCGCCTGCGATTGGTCTTTCGTTGTTGCGTTTTTAAACCGATTTCCATGGCCTGAAGCCGCTCGATCTGTGGATTACTTGTTACAGGAGAAATTGTCGCGCGGAATCGAGCCAGCTGGCCTTGAACCATTTGAAGTTGCATACGTTGTGTATTCGTAATCTCTCGATCAAAAAGAACTGCGGCTCCGATTTGCAGCGGCAGCAACAGCGCAAAGATGATTGCCATTACTTGCAGCAACCGATTCTCGTGCAGCCAGCTCGCTGGTTTAAAGCTGTTTTCTTGATTCTCATCCCTAAAGACAAGACGGCGCGCTATCAAATACATGGTCAAGCCGGTTAAAATCACTGGACTGATATTGATAAGCTCACGTGCCAAACTCATGTACCAGCCAGGAAGCAAAAGCCCCAAAGGGAAAATTTCACTGAAGAACCTGATTGCGGCTATCAGCAAAAGCGTAATACCCGCTCGCGAGAGAAGTCGGGCGCTATCCGCCCTGGTGTATGCCCAGTAATCCATTTCTAGAATTCAAGCAAACATCTGGAACAAGAGCGGCGGGGGCCGCATCTGGCAATCAAAGATCCGAGGTCGCTCATGGCTGTTAGAGGGGAAATGTAGGGGGAAGATTCTCTTTGACTGGGATGTTGTTCTTGCCTGATGTGACGCTTTATTGTACGCCCACCTGGCGCAGCTCGGCAAATCTCCACCCGGCTTGAATTCTTATGGGCACTTCGAAAAATGTCTCTTACTCCCGACTTCTCGGAGGAAATCCCTTCCTGCTAAGTAGCCAGAGCAAAAACTTCAACATACACGCGATGACAACTTAAGCAGTTGCTGGCATGCCTCATGTCATGTTTATTTCGTTGGGTTGCCTGCTGGTCTCGCTGGCCAGCTGCGACACGCCAAAAGTGATTTTTCGAGCTGCCGGCAAAGATGGATCTTGAATCGTCACGGAATGATTCCATCTTGATCTGGCATTGTCTTGCGGTATCCGTTCAGGGGGTGGGACGACCACAAAAACACCAGCTACAGCAATGGTTCTTGCACTGTTTAGATGATTTCACTTCAACCAAGGTATGCATTCAGGGGGTAGGACGACCAGCAAAACACCAGCTCCAGCAATTATTCCCGCCCTTTTCAAGATGATTTTACTTCAATCAAGAGGGGTTCTGCAGGGCTGATTCAAACTTGCCGCTCTGCGCTCAGGTGTCCAGCAGCTCCGAGGGACTGAGTCCCAAGTTCACAGGAGTTCTGGGTGTTTCGATGGGGCGACTTTGGACTACCAGACGTCGTATGGGCACTACCGGTGGCGTTCCCATGCCGGTCAGCAGCTATATCCACTCGCTGAACAGTTGCCAATCAGCAGACCAGTTGTCATTTGTGCTCGGCCAGGAAGCAGGACTGACCAAAAGTTCTGTGGAAGCTGGGGACCAGGGCGCCTGTCCATCGGCAGACACGTCGTCATTTGTGCCCAGCCAGGACGCTCCGCGTTCTTCAGCTCCATTTGTGGGACCTCAACTTGACCTTGAGGCAGCCCTGAGGCGCTGCCCGACGACCAAGAGCGCAACGGCGTGCAAGTGATGGCAACCCTCCGGAGCTTGGGGTAGGGCCTGGTCGAAAACTGAGTTCGGCTTGACTTTTAATCAGCCCTGGACGCACGGGCGGAGCTCCCTCATCAGGCCTGGCCTGCTCTCGCGAACCGCTGGATCGCCGTGGAGCGCAAGAGGCGACGGCGAGGCGAAGCCGACCGCCGCCCATGCCTCCTGCAATTGAGAATCGCTTGCAAAAAGACTGGGAAGCCCCCTAGGTTGCTAGCCATCCCCGCCGCCAGATTGTTTGGTTCCGATGGTTCAGCGCTCCGAGTCCCCCCCGCCGAGGCTTCCCATCCAGCTTCCTCCCGGCCAATGCGTGCTCCTTGATCCAGGTTTCCGGCCGTCCGGCGCCTGCCTGGAGGTCCTCAGCGGGATCGCGCGGGTCTATTGCCCCTGCGAGGAAACGGAAGGCATGACCATCGCCTTCCTCCAGGCGGGCGACCAGCTCCGCACCGATCGCCTCTGCTCAGAGGGCGTCTGTGTTGAAGCCCTCACGGCTCTGAGCTTCTGCCGCCATGACCTCGCCGGGGAAGGCTTGGGCTTTGACCCCGTGAATGAGTGGACCCTGCAGCTGCTGCGCATTCGCCATCTCGGCAATGCCGAAAAGCGCCTGCACGCCCTCCTCGCCCTGTTGGTGCGACGCCTGGGTCGACGCTGTGGCGCCTGGTGCGACCTTCCGTTTCGCCTGACCCATGAACGCATTGCTGAGCTGATCGGCACCACCCGCGTCACCACCACCCGCCTCCTCTCTCGCATCCGCAACGCCGACCTGCTGGTGGTGCCTACGGGCGAACCGGGTTTGCGGCTGGCGCCCTCCCTCGTTGAAGCCGCCCCCCTGGCCGAAGGCTGAGACGCCCCCTCAGCGTTGCGCCACCCGCAGGGCCAGGCCCATGATGATCAACACCAGCAGGGACCGCTCCCCCACCAGCAGGTAGGGCGTCAACCCACTCCTGCTGGGCACGGTGAAGAAGCCCGTACTGGTGCGACCACTGGGAAGGGAGTCCATCACGCGGCCTGCTGGATTCACCAGCACGCTCGGTCCCGTGTTGGCCGCGCTCACCAGCCAGCGACCGCTCTCCAGGGCCCGCAGCCGCGCCAGAGCTTGAAACTGGCTTTGCAGCGCCCGCGGGTAGGGATCGAGATTGGCACTGGCCAGGAGCCAGCGGGCTCCGGCGCGACTGGCTCCTGCCAGGGAGCGGCCATCGGCGATCTCGTAACAGATCGCCACGCCGATTGGCCCCGCCGGACGCCGCAGCACGCGGGAGGCGTCGCCCGCCTCAATGCCTCCCACGGCGGAGAGGCCACTCCAGCGCAGCAGCGGTGCTAGAGGCACCCATTCCCCGAGAGGCACCACCCGGTGCTTGTCGACCCAGCTGCCGGCGACCATGGAGTGCGGCGCAAAGCGCAGCAGCGCGCTGCGCAAGCTGGTGTCAGCCCGGCGAAACCCACCACTGAGCACCTCCACGGACGACGGCCCGGGCAGGTGTTGATCAAGGGCCAGGGCCCCCTCCGGCAGCACCACCGTCGCCCCGCTGGGTTCGGCTTTCGCCAGGGCACCGGCCAACAGGTTCGCCAGGCGTTCCTGCTGGCCCGGAAGAAATTTTTGCCGGGTGGGAATCGCCGGTTGCACCACCAACACGGTCTCCGCGGTGGTCGCGGTGGCCTGTGCCCGGGGCGCCAGGGCGGCCGCACCGAGGAGATGACAAACCAGCAGGCCCACCGCCAGCCCCCCTCCCCAGCGCCACAACCCACGCCCCGTCGGCTGTCGCCAGCTCGACCGCTCCAAGCTTCCGCCGCTCGCTCCGCCGATGCCGCCCGCCGCGCCCTTCGCTGCCGGGCCACGCCCCATCGCCGCCGCTGGGGCGTCTCCGGGATCGCCCCCACCTGCGGCCGTGCCATTGCCTCCCCCACCAGCTGAAGCCAGCCTGATCCCCGACCCCCACCCCGACCCCCCTGACCCGATCCCGATCCCCGTCACGGTGCCAGTCCTTCCGCTCCAGTGCCAAGCTCGAGCCCAGCGCCAGAAACCCCAACCCAGGAGCACCTGCAGGGCCGCCACCCCCCCGGCTCCCACCCAGACAGCCAGTCCCGCCAACCAAGGATCCCCGGGCAGGGGGGAGGCACCAAGACCGATCCAAAACAGGGGACCCTTCGCCAGCAGCACCTCGCCAAGGCCCCACACTCCCGCCGCCAGAAAGGCCGTGCTGAGTCGCCCGGGCTCCAACCGCCGCACCAGAACCGCCCAGCCCCCCACCAGCAGTCCGCCCAGGAGGGCACACCCCCCCCAGAGCAGCAGGCAGATGGGGAGGCTCAGGGGGGAGGGCACCCCGATCCAGTCGAGGGGATGGAGAGCCAGCAGCCAGCGGTGGCTGACCAACACAGCGCCCCCCCCCCACAGCAGAGCGGCCATCCCCCCCCGCTCGGCACCAGCCAGCGACCAGAGCACGGCCAGGCAAGGCCAAAGCAACCAGGGCCAACCGAGCGGCGGCAACGACAGGCCGGCCAAGGCCCCGGCCGCCGCCGCCAGGAACAGCCGCGGCAGACGGTCATTCCCCATGGTCAAGGCCTCGGCGCGTTGCCATTCTCCAGATGGCTCCCTTGCATACCCTCGCCACCATGGATCAGGGCAACCTCCTCCAGATGCTCCTTCTGCGGGGGCTTGGCACCACCACCTTGGTGGCGGAACGCCTGCGCTACGTCACCCAGGAGGGGGTGCAGAGCGGCAGGCTGGATCCCTCCCATGCTCCCGCCCTGGTGGAGGATGTGCTCAAGGCCCTGCGAGGCGAGACCCCGGAAGTGGAACAGCAGGCGGAGCGCCAGTTGGAGCGCAACCGTGACCAACTGCTGCAGGATCTCGGCCTGGCCCGCCAGCGGGAGATCGATGAGCTGCGCGGACGTATTGATCGCCTCGAAAGCCAGTTGCGCCAGAGCCAGGGCCAGAGCCAGGGCTAGTGTGCTGCCCCGAAAATTCACGCATCATCCCCGGCTTAGTCCGTGCGCCTCAATGCCGTCGTGAGCAAGGTCTCCCGGAGCGAGCACGATTGAATGATCGGAAGGGAAATTTCGGGCGTGCTCACGAGGGAT
>JBKDSV010000141.1:0-2066 GCA_046340795.1 Cyanobacteriota bacterium
ACCAAGCCTTCTCCCCCAGCGCGACTGAAGTCTGCACAAGCTGGCACAACAGGTCTGAGGCCAGTGGTTCTCAGACCACTCGGGCATGGAGCCAGGAGGGAATTTTTCTGCTCAGCTGGTGATGCCCCGTGAACGCTTACCAGTATTCGATGTCGGCTGACAGGGGTTGCTGGTGCAGGCGGACGCGTTGCCTGCGAACCGCCCTTTTTTCCTACCTCGAACAGCGTGGTGCCGACCTCCTGATTGCGGTGAAACACAGCCGCCATAAGAGTTTTCAGGTGATCAAGGATCGCCTGACTTACGGCAGGAAGGCGCCGCTGCAGGCCAGCAAGCGCGAGCGCAAACACGGCAGGGACATCACCTGGACGCTGCGGACGATGCCGGCCCCCGACTGGGTGGTGGAGAACTGGCCAGGCAGCGCCACGGTGATCGCCGTGCGAGGCAAGGGCAGCCGCGATGGCAAGCCAAGCGACGAGACCCGTTACTACGTCACAAGTCTGCGCACTGGCGCCCAGGCTCTGCTGCGTCACGTGCGTGACCGTTGGTCCATCGAGAACTCCTGGCACTGGCCCCGCGACACCCAGCTCAAGGAGGACGCCCAGCGCTACCGCGAGACCCAGGGCTGCTTTAAAGTGGGTGGATAGAGGCGCCAGGCCACGATTGTGATTCAGGTCCCACGCTGAGACCCCTATGAGCTCGGGACTCAGTTCCTCAGAGTTTCTACCTCTGTCCCAGCTGCGGCAGGAATCTCAAGCTCCCCGACGACGCGCCCAGCAAGACAGGTCGGCGCAAGACCCGGAAGGCTACTGGTCCTGATCCCTACGGTCATGCCCCAAGCTGCCAACGCAGCGGTCAGCCACCCAAGCCCGTAGCCATCACAACCGAGTCACCGGCAACAACGCTTCGAATCACGGTCGTCCTGTCTCGAAACTTTGAGGACGAGGACTACAAGCGCTGGGGATACTCACTTGGCTTTGCTCTCCGCACTGGTCTACGTCAGCTCTACATGCTCGATGGTCCTGAGATTGACTTTGAGCTGGAACCCCAGTGGGAAGAGCGACGGTCAGGAGAAAGCCGAAAGTTCGGAGCGCTCACCTTCATTGATGCCGCCGTCGGTGGGAGCGGTTTCCTGGAGCGCTGCGTCGATGACATGCATCGGGTCGCAGAACGCGCCATTGATCACCTCGATCATACCAACTGCGAATCTGCGTGTTATCGATGCCTGAAGACCTACACCAATCAACGTCACCACGAGCACCTCTCCTGGCCGTACATCATGCCAGATCTGGAAACACTATCCATGGCCGCGCCAGAAGCATTGCTTCTCCAGCATGGCGACTCTGATGACCCTTCTCCATGGCTTGAAGCCTATGACGCTGGAGTTGGCTCACCTCTGGAACTGAAGTTCCTGCGTCTTTTTGAGAAACATGGGATTGAGGTGGAGAAGCAGGTGCCTGTCAGCCCTGATCCTGGAGGCAGACCGATCAGCCAGGCAGATTTCAAGGTGAGAGACAAGAACATCTTGATCTATATCGATGGTGCGGTATTCCACGCTGGTATGCGTTTACGACGGGATAGAGCGATAAGGAGAAGCCTAATCGAAGGTGCTCTCGGCTGGAGAATCCTTGTATTCACATCGAAGGATCTTGGCGATGTGGCCAGTAGAGTCTTGGAACCACTAAGGAAGCTCTGGACAACCCCTCAGCGGCACCTGTGAGAGCGCGGAGCTCTCAGTTGGTGCAAGGGAAGGGGCGGCTTCCACTGGCGACCGGTTGTCCAGAGCTTCCCTAAGGGAATTGTCCCAATGAGATTGCTGCCGCGATTCGTAGGACTTCATGATTCAGGCCGACAGATCATCATCGACATGCGCCTGCCTGGAACTCATGGGCATCCTTGCCACCCGTTATTATCTTGACATTGATTAAGGGTATCCGTTCAGGGGTGGGACGAGCGCTCAAAAACCAGCTCCGGCAATGACTCTCGCCCTTTTTGATGGTTTCACTCCAACCAAGAAGGAGTTCTGGCTGCTTCGATTGGGCGACTTCGGACGGCCAGAAGTCGTATGG
>JBKDSV010000142.1:0-30546 GCA_046340795.1 Cyanobacteriota bacterium
AGCAGGCCACAGGGAACCCTGACAGGACAAGGGCAGCTCGAAAAATCACTTTCGGCCTGCCGCGACTGGCCAGCGAGGTCAGTGACAGCAAGGGATTTCACTCCGGGAGGCGAGGGTGAGGCGGAATTTTTCGAGGTGCCCACAAGGTTTCAAGGGGGTGAACGTCATCGCGGGCACAATGAACGGTTTGCGGGGAGGGCCGTGCCCGAAGGAAGCCGCGATGGCGCGCAAGACTTGGTGGAGCGCCTGGGGCTGGCGCCCCACCCGGAAGGCGGTTGGTATCGGGAGGAGCACCGCAGCGCGATCAGGGTGACCCGGGACGATGGTGTCCAGCGCTCGGCCCTCACCCTGATCTGGTTTCTGCTGCCAGGGCCGGAGATCAGCCGCTGGCATCGGCTGCTGCAGGCCGATGAAACCTGGCACCATGCCGGTGGTGATCCCCTGGAGCTCTGGCTCCTGCCCCCCGAGGGCGGTGTGGCCGAGCGCCGGCTGCTCGCTCCCCTCGAAGCCCCTCTCCCCCCTGACTCCGCGGCCGCCCCCGAGGCAGGGCGCCATCAGCCGCAGCCGGTGCAGGTGGTGCCTGCGGGCTGGTGGCAGGCGGCCCGTTGCCTGGGCGCTTGGAGCTTGGTCTGCTGCTGCGTCGGCCCCGGCTTCGACTTTCAGGAGTTCCAACTGCTCCATCAATGGCCCGCCACGGACCATCCGCCGGGAGCCCTGAGCGACCTGCTGTGACGGCCGCCCACCCGCCGCCGCCAGGCTCACCGCGCCATGGCCTGGGGCTGGGGCTGGCGGGTCTCTGGCTGCTGGCCCTGGTGCTTGCCACAGCTGGCCTGGGCCAGCTGCCCCTGCGCGACTGGGATGAAAGCCTGGTCGCCCGGGTGGCCCTGGAGGCCTCCGCAAGACCCTGGCCAGATCTTTTGTTTCCGGTGTTCTGGGGGGATCCCTACCTCAACAAACCTCCTGGCCTCCATCTGCTGATCGCCGCAGCCATCCGCCTCTGGCGAGCCCTCAGCGGCGCCGCCCCGCCAACGCTCCCCCCCGCAGGTCTGCTACGGCTGGTGCCCGCCCTCCTGTCCTCCAGCGTGGTGCCCTTGGTGGGCCTGGTGCAGGCCCGGCTGCGCCCCGGGCAGCCGGCCATCGCCCTGGCCAGCGCCGCCATGGCCCTCACCCTGATGCCCCTGGCCCGCCAGGGGCGCCTGGTGATGCTCGATGGCAGCCAACTGGCGGCCCTCCTTCTGCTCTGGTGGGCGGCCCTCAGTGCCAGCCGTCGCCGCGGCTTCGTTTGGCTCGACGGGGGGCTGATGGGCCTGGCGGGATCCGCCCTGCTGCTGCTCAAGGCGCCGCTTGCCTTGCCTGTTCTTGGCGGCACGCTCCTGTTGCGGGCCTGCGATCGCGAGCCGGCGCAACGGCACTGGCCCTGGCTGCTCGCTGGCTTGGCCATCGGTTTGCTGCCGGGCCTGGCCTGGCACGGGGTCCACGCCCTGGTGCGCGGGCCAGAGGCCCTGGAGATGTGGCTGGGTCAGGGCTTTGCCCGGGTGCATCAGCGGCTGGAGGGCCACAGCGGTGGCCTGGCGATGCCCATCACCGAAGTGCTGGAAGGGGGCTGGCCCTGGCTCGCCCTCTGGCCGGCCGCCATGGGTCTGGCCTGGCGACAGCGGCGCACCCTCGCGGGCCGCTGGTGTTTGGGCACCACCCTGCTCACCGCCGCGCTGGTCTTGCCCCTGCGCACCCAACTGCCCTGGTACAGCCTGCTGCTCTGGCCGCCCTTGTTGCTGTCGAGCGGGCCGGTGCTGGTGTGGCTGGTGGAGCGGGCACCAGGGCTGACGCCCGCCTGGCCAGCCCTGACCCGGCGGGTGCCAGCGTTCTGGGCTTTGCTCGGCGCCCTGCTCATGGGCTTTGCCGTGTTCGCCCTCAGCGGCGGCGGCCCTGCCCTGCGTCCCTTGGCGCCAGTGGCCGCCTCTGGCGGGGTTGGCCTGCTTGTGGGGGGGGCACTGCTCCTGGCCCGGCGGTCCGGGCAGCGACGAACGGGAGCCCTTGTGTTGTTGGCTGGTCTCTGGGGGGCGCTGCTGGCGCTGCTAAGTGGGCCCCTGTGGCTGTGGGAATTGAACGAGACCTGGCCCGTGCTCCCCGTCGCCCGGGAGCTGCGGCGGCTCCCGGAGGGAGGGGCTCGCCTCTGGCGACAGGACGAACGGCCCAGCTTGAACTGGTATGCGGGCTGGCGGGTGCGCCGCTGGGACGACCATCCCACGGCGGGTGAGGCCCCACCACCCCGGCCCCTTCTGTTGCTTGCCATCGAGGCGACGGCACCCGAAATTCCCGGCACCACCTGCACGCCCGTTCCCTTTTCGGCCCCACGACCGTTGGCGACAGGAGCCCTGACCCCGGCCAAGCCACCCTCCTCAGCGACGCTGCCATCCACTGCGGTGCCGCAGCTCTTTCGTTGCGTCACCACTGTCCTTCCCCCCGCCGCGCCGCCCATCCCCGGCCAAGACCCGGGCCCGGGCCCAGACCGACGGCCAGGCTTCCTTCCCGAGCAGGCTCAGCCCTAGGGCTGAATCCTGGGCCTCAACCCGCCTGAAAGGCCCGCCCCGGGCCCTGACCTTGGCCTGGCCAAAGGGCCCGACCGCCGCCGAGAAGCTGAAATATTGCTGAAGAAATGCCTGTGCTCCTTCCGGCCGCCGTGACATTCCTGACAATCAAAACCGGAGCAGCTGCTAAGCTTTGCTATCACTATTGCCCACCTCGTGTCTTCACTCGTCAGCGAGTGTCTGTTGATTCTTCTCCTCCAGATAGCCAATGGAATCTTTTCTGGATCAGAAATTGCAATCGTTTCGGCCCGAAAAGTAAGACTTGAGCAACTGGCGGATCGAGGCAACCGCAAGGCGAGATCAGCCCTCAAACTGGCCAATTCCCCCAACGATTTCCTCTCCACTGTCCAAGTGGGCATCACCCTGATTGGCATTCTCAGCGGTGCGTTGGGCGGTGCCACCATCGCCCAACGCCTCAAGCCCCTGCTGGATGGCATTCCGGCCCTGCGGACGTCCAGCGATCTGCTCAGCCTGGCCTTTGTGGTGACGGTCATCACCTACCTCTCCCTGGTGATTGGCGAGCTGGTGCCCAAGCGCATCGCCCTTGGCAACCCGGAATCCATCGCCTGCGAGGTGGCCGGACCGATGCGCTGGCTGTCTCGCCTGACCGCGCCGCTTGTGCACGTCCTCAGCGGCTCCACCGACGCCATGATGCGTCTGATGGGGGTGAAGGCCTCCGAAGAACCGGAGATCACCGAGGAGGAGATCAAGGCGCTGATTCGCCAGGGCACCGAATCCGGGGTTTTTGAAGAAGCGGAGCACGAGATGGTGCAGCGGGTGTTCCGTCTGGGAGACCGCCCGATCAAATCGATGATGACGCCGCGCACGGAAATCGCTTGGCTCGATTTGGAAGAGCCTCTGGAGCTCTCTTTGAAGGAAGTGCTGGAAAGCACCCATTCCCGCTTTCCGGTGGCCCGGGGAAGTCTCGATGACTGTGTGGGCACGATTCGCATTCGCACCTTGCTCTCGGCTGTGGTCGAAAACCAACCCGTCAATCTGGAGGCGATGATGCAGCCCCCGCTCTTTGTCGCCGCCAGCATGCGGGCCCTCAACGTGTTGGAGCAGTTCCGTCAGACTGGCGTGCACATCGCCATGGTGACCGATGAATTTGGAGGAATCGAAGGGCTGCTCACCCTCAATGATTTGATGGAGGCGATCGTCGGTGATCTCCCGTCTGCGGAAGATCAGGAAGAACCCCTGGTGATCCAGCGGGACGACGGCTCCTGGCTCCTGGATGGCTCCCTTGACATCGGCGACTTCAAGGCCCTGGTGGATCGTGAGGATCTGCCGGATGAGGTCTCTGGCGTCTATCACACCATCGGCGGATTCGTCATGCATCAGTTGGGTCACATCCCCAGAGCCGGTGAGCATTTTCAGTGGGATGGCCTCGGCTTTGAAGTGATGGACATGGATGGCAAACGGGTTGACAAGATTCTCGTGGCGGAATTGCCCGACCCCACGCCCGCCACGGGACACAAGGACGACACGACAAAATCCGACAAAGGAGAGGATTCCAAACCCTCCCGTCGCGAGGCGCGCGGTTCCGACGCTTGAACCTGGCCCGCCTGCAAGCTCTCCCCTCATAGACGGGAGGTCAGCAGCGTCCGCTTGGCCTCGGATGGCTCAGGGGTTGCACCAGTCGCAACGGCCCGGATCCGCCCGTTTCAGGCCATCTGGCCGGGACTTCTCCTCTTCATGGTCGCAGCGGGCACATCCCCAGACCAGCGCACGGGTCAGGGTCGTGGGCAGGCCGCAGTCGGCGCAGGGCAGCCCCGGCCGTTGCTCCACCACCCCCCAGCCCGGGGCGTGGCAGGCGGGGCAGGGGCTCGCCAGACGGCGCACCAGGCGGAAGCTCAGCCGGCGGATCGCCGCCATGCGCGTTGGATTGCAATGGGCTCGCATGTCCGTTTCCACCAGGGCCAGGCCATCGCTGGACGCCGCGGCCGCGCGCAGGATCGCCACCTGCAGGTCCTCCCAGCGCCGCAGGCCCTTCTCCACCCCATCGGCGCCAGCTCTTTCCTGGTGGGCGCGCACCATCAAGGCATGGCGAGGGAAGCCCACCTGTGCCAACCACTTCCCCAATGCCGGCTCTGGGCCGCTCGTCTCCGCCTCCCCCACAAGCCGATGGGCAAAGTTGGTGCGGTCTGACAGGCCTTGCTCGCGGATGGTCAGTCCCCGATGGCGATCGAGAAACACCAGCCATTCCATTCCCACGGCAAGCATCGGCAGATGGGGATGGGGGCCAAAGCTGCCCTCACTGGCGATCGCATGGGCCGTGCCACCCGCCGCCAGGGCCGCCTCCGCCTTGGCGACGCAGGCCTCCAGGGCCGTGGCCTGGCGCGGCACCCCACCACAAAACGTGCCCAAGGCGTCGGTGTCCACCTCGCGCACATGTAGCAGCTCCGCCCCGAGGCCATGACGCAGCGCTCGGGCGATCACCCTTTCCTTGCCATGGCGGGTGGCCAGGGCCACTGTGACACCGCGGTAGGGAGTGCTGCTGGTCATTGATGGCGTTGGGAGTCAGCGAGGCGGGCCCGATTGGCCCAATTCTGCGACAGCCTCAAAAAAAAGTCCGCCAGCACAACGGATGGCGGACCAAACTCTCCAGGAGCCCCCATGCAAGCAGGGCCAGCTGATGGTCGGCGACCAAAGGCCCAGCAGCCGATGTGCTGGCGACAACCAGACGATTAAGGGCGATGATCAGAGCAATCAGCGACGCTTCTCAGAAAAAATCGCCAGGTGTTTGCCACCACTCCCTAAGGTAAGCACATAACAACTCTCGGGTTGTTCAGTCTCGGCCAGCCATCCTTGAACAGTGGCAGATCAGAGCAGCTATTGATGCAAGTTTCTTGCCATTCTGATCTCTTGAGATCATCTCAGGTGTTGTCTATGAGCGACCTTCATTCTTCTCCCAGCCATGAATATGATCATGACGTCACGTCAGCTTGAGCTCAGTCTTCACCCGGGTTCCACTGTGCCCTGCAACTTCAGCTGGAAGATCGAGGATGGTTTTTTGCAGATGGCCAGCTGGGGCGAGCAGGGGGAATCCTTCACCCTGGGCCTCTGGGGACCAGGCGACCTGGTCATCCCCGCCCTGATGGCCTTCTCCCCTCTCCAGCTTCTGGCCCTGTCCGCAGCCCGCATCCACGAGGCCAGTCCCAGCGCCCAGGAGCGGGAGGCTTTTCTTGTGCTGCAGAGCCAGCAGATGTCCACCCTGCTCAAGCTCAGTCGCACCCGTCCGGCCGAGGAACGCCTGTTTCAGCTGCTCATCTGGATGGGTCAGCGGTTTGGCCGGGTCAGCCGCCGTGGAGTGAGCCTGTGTTTTGAGGAGATGAACCTCACGCACCGCAATCTGGCGGATATTTCTGGCCTCACCCGGGTCACGGTCACCAAAGCCATCTCCCACTTCCGGCAAGCGGGCGCACTCGTGCGGGAGGGGGAAGACGACTGGCTCTTGCCCCAGGCTTGGTCCAGGAGTCAAGCATGAGGCCGAGCCTCAGCAACCGCAGCCCGCCGCCACCCAACTGTTTTCCATCAAGCCCTTAGGGATGCTCTGGAAAACCCCTCCGCGGCACCCGTGAGAGCACGGAGCTTCCAGTTGGCGCAAGGGGGACGGCTTCCACTGGCGACCGGTTGTCCAGAGCTTCCTTAGGAATGCTCTGGACAACCCCTCAGCAGCACCCGTGAGACCGCGGAGCTCCCAGTTGGCGCAAGGGACAGCTTCCACTGGCGGCCGGTTGTCCAGAGCTTTCTTAGCGAAGCGACGGCTGCTGTGGGTTGATCAATCGATCAAATCCCCTTATCTGCTGCATTGCCAATCCTGCAAAGGCCTTCTACCCAACGGCTGCCCATCTCCCCTAAGGTTCGCCAACTCCTGATGCAGGAGAGCGACAGAGATAAAAAGATTCATTTCTTTTGCCTCTGTCATCACCGTTCATCCCCTTGGTTTCGGCCTTGCTTGCGAGCTGAAACCAACTGTCCTCTCCAGGGAGCAGCCATGGTTGCCCCCGATTTTTGATGCGGCTTTCGTTCTGAATCCGCACTGTTTTATCTCCAGCTGATTGTTTCTCTCTTCAGAACTTGCCTCACCATGGCCAAGCGTCGACGTTTCATGGCTCTGTTCGGCGGAGCCCTTTCCACCACCCTCCTCCTCGGGGGCTGTCTTGGCAATCCTCCCAGCCGGACAGGAAGTGGCACCACAGCGGCCGGGGGAACGAGCACCCCCTCAGCCACTCCAGTCGCCAACGCGGACGTGGAGGTGCGCACAATCAGCCTTGGCTTTGTGCCAATCCTGGAGGCTGCTCCTTTGGTGATCGGGGTGGAAAAAGGATTCTTTGCCAAGCATGGTCTTGATGTGCAGCTCTCCAAGCAATCGAGCTGGTCAGCCGCCCGCGACAACGTGGTGCTGGGCACCTCCGGTGGTGGCATCGAGGGCGGCCAGTGGCAGTTGCCAATGCCGCAGATGATCAGCGAAGGAGCACTCACCAATGGCAAGAAAGTGCCGATGTACATCCTTGCCATGCTGATGAGCCAAGGGAATGGCATCGCTGCGGCCAATAGTGTCAAAGACGGCAACCTCACAGTTGACTTGAAGGCCTCTTCTGCTGGTTTCTTTGAAGCCTTCAACAAAAAGGAAGGGCGAAAATTCCGCGCTACCTATACCTTCTCCAAGGCCAATCAAGACATCTGGATCCGCTATTGGCTGGCTGCCGCTGGCGTGAATCCCAACACGGACGTGGAACTGCTCACCGTCCCTGCCCCGGAAACCCTCCAGGGCATGAAGACCGGCACCATGGAGGCCTTCTCCACGGGAGATCCCTGGCCTTCCCGCATCGCCAGAGACAACGTGGGCTATCTGGCGGCGATTACCGCCCAGATCTGGAAGGCGCACCCCGAGGAGTATCTGGCGGTGCGCTCAGACTGGGTGGACAAACATCCCAAAGCGACCGTCGCCCTGCTCAAGGGCTTGATCGAGGCGCAGATGTGGCTTGACAAGCCAGAAAACAAGGCAGAGGCCGCCCAACTCCTCAGTTCCCGCAAGTGGTACAACGTGCCCGTGGCCGTCTTGCAGGACTCGCTCAACGGCCAATACAAGCTGGGCGCCAAGGGCATCCCCTCCAACGACCCCAAGCTGGGCCCGCTCTACTGGAGCAGCGATCGGGGTGTGATCTCCTACCCCTATAAGAGCCTCACCCTCTGGTTCCTGCTGGAGTCGCTGCGCTGGAAGTTCTATCCCGGCACGGTGGACACCATCGAGCAAGCCAAGGCGATCAACGACAAGGTGACGCGGGAAGACCTCTGGCGCGAGGCCGCCAAGGCGGTTGGGGTGCCAGAGAAAGACATTCCCACCAGCTCCAGCCGGGGCAAGGAGGTGTTCTTCGATGGCACCGTCTACGACCCGGCGGATCCGCAGGCCTATCTCGACAGCCTGAAGATCAAGAACTGAAACCGACGACGGGCATCCTTTCCTCTGGCCTGTCGTCTTCTGTTGCGGGTTTCTTTCTCATCCCTCAGTCTTCTGCCTCTGTCTTCTCTTCTTCTCTCCATTTCTTCTCTCTCCAGGACGTTTGACCATGACCAGCACACCTAGCTCCAGCTTCAGCCTCGGCCAGTGGTGGAAGCGCAACCGCAAGGGGATCCTGCCCCCCATCTTCGGGATTGGTGGCTTCTTGCTCTTCTGGCAACTCAGCTCCAGCCTTGGCCTCACCAAGCTCACCGGCCCCTTGAGCCTGTGGACTGATGAGCGCACCCGCGAACTGCTGCTCTATCCCTTCTTTGATCGCGGTGGTCTCGACAAGGGCCTGTTTCTGCACACCATGAGCAGCCTGGCTCGTGTGGCGATTGGCTACACCCTGGCTGCTGTGGTCGGCATTGCGGTGGGGATCGCCGTGGGACTCAACAAATCTCTCGATCGCGCCTTTGATCCCCGGTTCCAATTTTTACGCATGGTGGCGCCTCTGGCCTGGGTGCCGATTGCCCTGGTCTTGTTCCAAAAAAACCAGCCGGCAGCGATTTTTGTGATCTTTATCACCTCCATCTGGCCCATCCTGATCAACACCGCTGAGGGCGTACGTCAGATCCCTCAAGACTATCGAAACGTGGCATTAGTACTGCAGATGTCTAAGGGACGCTTCTTCAGCAAAGTGCTTATTCCTTCCGCTCTTCCCTATATCTTTACCGGTCTTCGCATCTCTATAGGTCTGGCTTGGCTCGCCATTATCGCGGCTGAAATCGTGATGCCTGGCACTCCTGGAATCGGCTTTTTCATCTGGGATGCCAACCAAAATGGCTATGTGAGTGACATCGTGCTTGGTGTCATCTGGATTGGTGCAGTAGGCCTGGTCTTGGATCGCCTAATGGCCTGGCTGCAAAAACGTATCAGCCCAGGCCAGTAAAGGTTTTTAGGCCGACTTGTCCCTAGGAACTTCCACGATGAAACCACCAGTAAAAAATCTGTTTGACTCGCTGAATCAACGCCTTTCCAGCATCGAAACCTCCCTCACCCGCAGGGAAAATGTACTGAGCTTCCTCATTATTCGCTTTGTCTTTATGAGTGGCCTCGTGCTTGGTTTTGCCTGGACATTCCTTCAGCTCAGCCCCTGATTCCCATCCTCGATTAGCCATGACAACACTTGTTGATGTTCAAACCATTGAGAAAAACTTTCCCCTCAGCGGCGGGGGCAACTATCTAGCCCTAAAGGGGATTGATTTACAGATCCGCAAGGGTGAATTTGTTTCTCTAATTGGCCACTCCGGCTGTGGCAAAAGCACGTTGCTCAACATGATCGCTGGTCTTGACCAGCCCACCGGAGGCCTCGTGCTGCTGGAAGGGGAGGAGGTGAAACGCCCCGGCCCCGACAAGATGGTGGTTTTTCAGAACTATTCGCTTCTTCCCTGGCTCACCGTCTCTGAAAACATCGGCCTCGCCGTCGATGAGGTGATGCCCCAGATTGACAAGGGAGAGCGTGCCGCTCTGGTGGAGGAGCACATCAAAATGGTGGGCCTCGACCATGCCAAAGACAAACTCCCCCTGCAGCTCTCCGGTGGCATGCGCCAGCGGGTGTCCATCGCCCGGGCCCTGGCCATCAAGCCCAAGCTGCTGCTTCTGGATGAGCCCTTCGGTGCCCTCGATGCCCTCACGCGGGGAAATCTGCAGGAGAAGCTGATGCAGATCTGCAATGAGCATGAGCTCACGGCCGTCATGGTCACCCATGATGTCGATGAGGCAGTGCTCCTCTCCGATCGCATCGTCATGCTCACCAATGGGCCCGGCTCGAAGATCGGTGGCATCCTGGAGGTCGACATTCCTCGTCCGCGCCAACGGCTGACGGTGGTGCATCACCCGAGCTACTACAGCCTGCGCTCGGAAATGATCTATTTCCTCAACCGTCAAAAGCGGGTCAAGCAGTGGCAGGCTAAACCCCACAAGGTGCTCCCCCGCCATGGCCTGGAGAAGGTGAATCTGGATCTGGGATTTGTACCCCTGGCCGCCTGCGCGCCGCTGGCGATCGCCGAAGCCAAGGGGTTCTTTCAAAAGCACGGTCTGGATGAGGTGCAACTGGTGCGGGAAACCAGCTGGCGCGGGGTGGTGGATGGCCTGCTCGATCGCACCCTGGATGCGGCCCTGATGCCCTCCGGCATGCCCGTTTGGATGACGGCCGGCGGCCACGGCGGCGAGCCCATCCCCGTGGTGTCAGCTCTCACCCTCAGCCGCAATGGCAATGAGGTGACGCTGGCCAAGCGGTTGGCGGAGCAGGGAGTGAGCACGGTCGACGACTACCGTGCCTGGCTGCGCAGCCACGAGCGGGAACCCCACCGGATCGGCATCGTCCATCCCGCCTCCATGCACAACCTGCTCCTGCGCTACTGGCTGGCCGCCAACGGCATTGATCCTGACCAGGACGTGCATCTGCAGACCCTGCCACCAGCCCAGATGCTGGCCGACCTCAAGGACGGCTCGATTGACGGCTACTGCATCGGTGAACCCTGGAACTACAGGGCCAATCGGGAGGGTCACGGGGTGCCGATCGTGGGTGATCTGGAGATCTGGTCGGGCCATCCGGGCAAGGTGCTCGGCGCCCGGGAAGACTGGGCCTTGGCCTATCCCAACACCCACATCGCCCTGACCAAGGCCCTGCTGGAAGCCTGCCGCTATTGCGCCGAGCCCAGCCACTGGCAGGAGATGAGCGAGCTGCTCAGCGATCGCCGCTATCTGGGCATGAAGGCGGAGCTGATCCACTTCAGCGCCAAAGCCGATCACGGCGATGCCTTCGCCCCCCACGGCGCTCCCCACCATCTGTTTTTTGGTGCGGGTTTGAATCGCCCGAGCCGCACGGAGCATCTCTGGATCATGACCCAGCTGGCCCGCTGGGCCGAGATTCCCTTCCCCCGCAACTACGTGGAGATCCTCGAGCGGATCTGCCAGGTCGCTGTCTTCAGCACGGCTGCTCGGGAGCTGGGTTTTGAAGATGTGAGCTATCAGCGCCAAAGTATTGAGCTGTTTGATGGCCGGCCCTTCAACAGTGACGATCCGATCAGCTATCTCAACGCCGTGAGCCTCCATCGTGATTTCAGCGTGGCGGAGATCCCCATCGGCGTGCCCCGGGCCATGGTCGCCTGAGCTCGACTGCGGGACTGCGGTCCCGCACCCCCTCTCTCTTCCATCGATCCTCCCCATCCCGTTTCCACCTCAGCCATGACCACCACCCTCCCGGCGGCCTCCGCCCCTCAGGCCGCCAGCGGCCAGCCTCTGCTGCGCTTCACCGGCCTGGGCAAGACCTACCCCACACCCAAGGGCCCCTACACGGTTCTGGACAACGTCCAACTCGATGTGAACCAGGGGGAATTCATCTGTGTGATCGGTCACTCCGGCTGTGGCAAGAGCACCCTGCTCAACATGGTGTCCGGCTTCGCCACACCCACCTCCGGTGCGGTGCTTCTGAATGGCAAACCAATCCAAAAGCCCGGTCCAGATCGCATGGTGGTGTTTCAGGGTTATGCCCTGCTCCCCTGGCTAACGGCCTATGAAAATGTCTATTTGGGTATCGATTCAGTCAAAGCAAAGCTCGACAAGAGTGAGAAACATGCCATCACGATGGAGCACCTGGAGCTTGTCGGTCTCACCGCGGCGGCGGAGAAGAAGATCACCCAGATTTCCGGCGGCATGAAGCAGCGGGTGGCGATTGCCCGGGCGCTGGCCATCCGGCCAGAGGTGCTGATCCTCGATGAACCCTTTGGTGCCCTAGATGCGATCACCAAGGAGGAATTACAGGAGGAATTGCTCAAGATCTGGAACACTCAGAAGTGCACGGTGTTGATGATCACCCACGACATCGACGAGGCCCTGTTCCTCGCCGATCGTCTGGTGATGATGACCAATGGCCCAGCGGCATCCATTGGTGAAGACATGAAAATTCCCTTCGCCCGCCCCCGCAGCCGAGAAGACATCATGGAAGATCCTCTCTACTACGAGTTGCGCAATCAAGCCCTCGATTTTCTTTACAACCGCTTCGCCCACGACGACGACGAGGCCTGAGCATCCGCCTCGCCGTCTGGCGGCTTTCCGGCTGTCAGCGCAAAGACGGGGAGGGATCCGCAGAGCTGGGAGGCGCCTTGTCGAGATCTTTCCCCTCCCCGGGCGGAGGGAGCGGCGTTGATCGGGGGGCATCGCGGCCCGGCTCCAGGAAGCCCAGGCGGGAGAAAAAGCGCACCAGCCGCTGAGTGGCGGCTGTGATCTCCTCCACCTGCTCCAGGGTTGGGATCAAGCTTGGCCTGGCTTGCCGCAGCAGCGCCGTGGCCTCCCGGGAAGCCTGTGTGGCGGCCTCCGCGGTCTGATCCGCCCGGCTCAGGGTGGCATCGGCCTTGGCCAGAGTGTGGCGCAAGGCGGGCGCGATCTGCCCGCTTTCCCGTTGCAGGCTGCCGGTGAGCCGCCGCACGGAGGGCACCGTGCGGCGAGTCTCGCTGGAGACGGTTTTGGCCATCGCTGTCAGATCTCCCATGGAGCTGGAGAGCTTGGTGGTGGAGCGCTGCAAGCTGCCCAGGGAGTCGGGCAGCTGCTGGCGCAACAAGTTGGTGGTGAGCGCAAGGGTTTGATCGAGTTCCGCCCGGGACCGGGCCAGATCCGCAAGCAGTTGATTCAAATCCGGTGGCGGTTCGTAGGCCAGGGGGGGCAACGGCCGCTTGAAGCCCTCCCCTTTCGGGCTCGGATCCGGCGTGAGGTTGACGAAGGTCTGGCCCACCAGCCCCACCATGCCGCTCTGGGCCCGACTGCGGGGACCGATCAGATGGCGGTAGCGGTCGTTGATCTGCAACCTCACCGCCACCCGGGCATCGCCCTGGAGGTCGAGCGACTCCACCCGCCCGATGGGCAGGCCCGACAGCCGCACCTCCATCCCCTCCTGCAGGCCATCAGCCCGGGGCGCCAGCAGATCCACCGCGAAGTGCGGTTCCCCCCAGCCTCGCTCCCGACCGATGGCCACCACCAGGACCAGCGACAGCAGCCCCCCTGAGAGCAGGAACAACCAGCGCTGCCACGCCTCCGGCCGCTCAGGAGGCGACTCGGGGGAGGGGCCGAGGGGGGAGGAAGAGCTGGGCAAGGTCAACGCGGAGAGGCCTCCATCAAACGGGAAGGGTGGGCAGCACGATCGGCTGAGCCGCCAGGGTCCAGATCAGCTTCAAACCCACCAGCAGAGCGATCTGGCGGGCAATCAGGCTGGCGATCAGGTCTTCTGCCCCGGCGCGATCGAGTGGCGGTTGGCGGGCCTCCCAGAGACACAACAGCGCGGCGGCCGCCAGATACAGCGCCGTGCGCAGCAGGGCCGAGAGCAGATCCACCGGCACGATCGCCCCGATCGCCTGGGCCAATCGCAACTCCAGTCCCCCCTGAGCACTGGAGAGCACTCCGCCCAGCAACGCTCCCAGCAGACCATGGATCAGCAGGAAAGGCCCCACCAGGAGCGCAGGCCCCAAGGTGAGCCAGCGTGCCTCCGCTCCGCCGCCGCGGGCCCGCCGCAGCCAGAGCGGCGTCAGGCGCGTGAAGGCGATCAGGGACACCACAAGGGGGCCCACCAGGTAGAGCATCGCCACAACCAGCACCCGCAGCGACTGGGCCGCAGAGAGGTTGAATCCCCCCTGCAACAACCGCATCAGCCCCACCCCGAAGACGGTTCCGATCAGGAGCACGAGGGCGGCGCAACGGCTGCCATCCCGCTCCGCCATCCGCAGCAGGCGCAGGAGCATGGGGGAGAGGAGAGGGGCGGGTCACCTCCAGGGTGACGCGAAACCGAGCGATGGCAAGGGAGGGGGGCTTTGCTTAGGTTGCCCTCGGAGAGTTTTTTGATGCGCCATCCCGGCCTCACCTCCGCCCTGCTGGAGCCCACCAACCTCCTGCTGTTGGCCTGCGCCCTGATCTATGCCCTGATCGGAGAGGGTGGAGAAGCGCTGATCCTGCTGTTCTTCGTGGGGGGAATCAGCCTCCTTGACGGCCTGCAACAGCGCAGAAGTCAGCGAGCCCTGGCGGAGTTGGCACGGCTGTCCGCCCCCCGAGCACGGGTGTGGCGCAACGGGCGGCAGCTGGAGCTGCCAGCGGAAGCCCTGGTCCCCGGCGATGGGTTGCGCCTGGAGGAGGGAGACCGGGTGGCCGCCGACGGGGTGCTGGAGGAGGCCGTGGGGCTCTGGGTCGACACCTCCCTGCTCAGCGGGGAGGCTTTGCCAGTCGCCCTGGGGGCTGGCGATCCGATCCTGGCGGGATCGCTGGTGGCCCAGGGCAGAGGCCGGGCCAGGGTGAGCGCTACGGCCTCCAACAGTGAGCTGGGACAGCTGGCCAGCGGCCTGGCCGGGGTGGAGGCCCCCCTCACGCGGCTGCAGCGCCGCACCCGTCGCCTCACCGCCCGCCTCACCCTTGCCGCCCTGGCCCTCTGCGCCGCCCTGGTCCTGCTCCAAGGCGCCCGTGGCGGCAACTGGCCTGAGGCCCTGCTGCGGGCCCTTGCCTTTGCCCTGGCCGTGCTGCCCAATGAAATCCCCGTGGTGTTGGCGCTGTTTCTGGCCCTGGGAGCCCTGCGGCTGTCCAGGATCGGCGTGCTGGCCCGCTGGCCGGCGGCGGTGGAGAGTCTCGCGGGCGCCACGGTGTTGGCGGTCGACAAGACGGGCACCCTCACGGAAAACCGCATGGCGGTGGAGGCTCTGCTGGCCTGGCCCCAGGGCGGCCTCTGGCGAAGGGGCAGCCCCCTGGAGGAGCCCTGGCACGACCTGCTGGAGAAAGCACTCCTCGCCAGCCGGGGCGATCCGGTGGATGCCATGGAGTTGGCGCTCCAGCGCCTGGCGGATGAGGCCCTGGCACACGGCGGACACCGCCATCCCGACTGGCCCCTGGAGCGCGAATACCCCCTGCAGCCCGAATTGCTCGTGATGTCGCGCCTCTGGCGCGACGCCTCCGGCCAGTGGCAGCTGGCCGCCAAGGGAGCGCCGGAAGCGGTGGCAGAGCTCTGTCACCTGGAGGAAGGGGCCGCGGCGGCGTTGCTTGCCGCGGCTGATGGCCTCGCCCGCGAGGGGATGCGGGTGCTGGCGGTGGCTGGAGGGCTGGAGGGGGTCCCCCTTCACGACCAGGCCCTGGGCTTGGGTCCCGGTCCGCCTCCACAGGGGCAGCACGCCTTTCTCTTCCGTCCCCTGGGTTTGATCGGCCTGGCGGATCCGATCCGGCCGGAGGTGCCGGCGGCGATCGCCACCGCCAAGAACGCCGGCGTGCGGGTGTTGATGATGACCGGCGATGGACCCACCACCGCCCGGGCCGTCGCCGATCAAGCCGGGTTGCCGCCAGGCCCCCTGCTCACAGGCGACGATCTGGAGCGCCTGACACCTCGCGCCTTGGCCGAGGTGGTCCGGACGGTGCCGGTGTTTGCCAGGGTGAGGCCCCGCCAGAAGCTGCAGCTGGTGCAGGCTCTGCAGGCCGCTGGCGAGGTGGTGGCGATGACGGGCGATGGCGTCAATGACGCTGCGGCCCTCAAGGCGGCCGACATCGGGGTCGCCATGGGCCGGCGGGGATCGGCGGTGGCCCGGGAAGCGGCCGATCTGGTGCTGGTGGATGACAGCTTCGCTCCCCTGGTGGGGGCGCTGGAGGTGGCCCGACGGGTGGAGGCCAACCTGCGCCGAGCCCTGGGCTACACGCTCGCCATCCATCTGCCGATCGTCACCTTGAGCCTGCTGCCACTGCTGATCGCGCGTCAGCCCCTGCTGCTGCTGCCGGTGCACATCGCCCTGCTGCATCTGGTGATTGATCCCGCCTGCACGGTGGTGTTTGAGGCGATGCCTGGCAGTGCCCACCTGCTGCGCCAACCCCCCCGAGAGCCGGAAGCACCGCTGCTGGGGCCCGCGGCCTGGCGGCAGGCGTTGGGGCAGGGTGGAGGCCTGGTGGTGGTGGTCCTCACCCTCGCCTTCTGGCCGGGGGTGGCCCTGGAGAGCCGGCGGAGCCTCGTGTTTGGCTTGCTGTTGCTGGCGGGCGGGGGGCTGGTCTGGCTGAATGGCGACCGGCGCACGGGCCTGAGCGCTGCGGGGCTGGGCCTTGGCGCCGCCCTCTGGCTGGTGGTCCAGGCCATCCCTCCCATGAGACAACTCCTCGCCCTGGGGCCCCTGGCGCCAAGTCAGCTGGCGGGACTGGCCCTCGCCCTGGGGGTGGCGCTGGCGCTGGCGGCCCTGCCCCTGGCTGTCGGGGGACAGGGGGGCGAGCCCACCGCGGGGGAACGCCGCTGAAGGGCAGGGATGGCAACCCCACCCCATGTCAGGCAGATCACGCTCCTTTCACGCCGAACAGATCTAAGGTTTGTCCCCGAGGGGTGCCTGCAGGTGAGCGGGATGAAGCTGCTGCCTCAGCCCGAGGCCCTGCGTCAGGCACGTTTCGGCTGGCCCGATCTGGCGCTGATCCTGGCGGTGTTCACCTGTCTTGCGCTGCTGGCACGGGTGGGGGCGGAGGCCATGGTCAGCTTTCGGCCGCCGGACGTGAGTCCGGTGGTCTCTCTGGATCCACGCCAGCTGCCGGATTACACCCTGCGTTCCACGCTGCGGATGTTCATCGCGTTGGGCTGTTCAACGCTGTTCAGCCTCCTCTACGGCTCTCTGGCGGCCCACAACCGCCAGGCCGAGAAGGTGCTCATCCCTTTGCTGGACATCCTTCAGTCCGTGCCTGTGCTCGGGTTCCTCTCGATTAGCGTGACCGGCTTCATCGCCCTGTTTCCGGGAAGTTTGCTGGGCCTGGAGGCGGCGTCGATCTTTGCGATCTTCACCAGCCAGGTTTGGAACATGACCTTTGCCTTTTATCAGTCGCTGCGCACGGTCCCCAAAGAACTCAGCGAGGCGGCCAGTCTGTATCAGCTGTCCCGCTGGCAGCGTTTCAGCCGCCTGGAACTGCCCTCCGCAGCCATTCCCCTGCTCTGGAACGCGATGATGAGCTTTGGCGGTGGTTGGTTTTTTCTGGCGGCCAGCGAGTCGATCAGCGTTCTCAACCAGACCTACACCCTGCCGGGCATCGGGTCCTATGTCACGGCCGCGGTGGCGGCGCGCGACCTGCGGGCGCTGGCCTGGGCCATCCTGGCCATGGCCCTGGTGATTCTTCTGGTGGATCAGCTGTTCTGGCGACCGCTGGTGACCTGGTCTGATCGCTTCCGCATGGAGCGGAGCGCTGGCGATGTGCCGGGATCCTGGGTGCACGACCTGCTGCGGACCGCGCGGCTACCCACCCTGCTGGGGGAGGCCTTGTCGCCCACTTTGGACGGGATCGATCGGCTGCTCTCGCGGCTGATGGGACAGGGAAGCGCGCAGTCCCGGGTTGTCGCGCCAGCCCGGGCGGCCCAACTGCTGAACCTGGCCATGGCGCTGCTCACGGGCGCTCTGCTCGTCGGGCTCCTGCATTTCATCCTGGCCACGGTGGGTCTCGCTGAGGTGGGTCAAGCCTTTGTGATGGGCCTTCACACTCTGGGACGGGTGATGGTGTTGCTCACAGCGGCCACGTTGATCTGGACGCCAATCGGTGTCGCCATCGGCTTTCGGCCCCGGCTGGCGCGGCGGCTGCAGCCGCTCGTGCAGTTCCTGGCTTCCTTTCCCGCCAACTTCATCTTTCCTTTCGCCACCCTGCTCTTCATCCGCGCCCACCTGCCGATTGGTTGGGGCTCCATCCTGCTGATGGCCCTCGGGGCCCAGTGGTACCTCCTGTTCAACGCCATCGCAGGCGCACAGACGATCCCCTCAGATCTGAGGGAGATGGCCGACGCCGTGGGCCTGCAGGGCCTGCGGCGCTGGCGCCATCTGATCCTGCCGGGCATCTTCCCGGCCTGGGTGACCGGTGGGGTCACCGCCAGTGGCGGCGCCTGGAATGCCAGCATTGTCGCGGAAGTGGTGAGTTGGGGTGGCACCACCCTGCGAGCCGACGGTCTCGGGGCCTACATCGCCGAGGCCACCAGCCGGGGAGATTGGCCTCGCATCAGCCTCGGCATCGGCCTGATGAGTCTGTTTGTGGTGGTGGTCAACCAGCTGATCTGGCGGCGGCTCCATGCTCTGGCGGAGCACCGCTTTCAGCGTTGACTTCACTCCCTTCTTCCTCTGTCTCTCCCCCTGCTTCGATGGCGCTGATCAGCGTTGAGCACATCTTCAAGCGGTTTCCCCTGCCCGATGGCAAGGGGGAATTCACCGTCCTCAACGACGTGTCTCTGACAGTGCGCGCTGGTGAGGTGGTGGCCCTGTTGGGGCGGAGCGGCAGTGGCAAGAGCACCCTGCTGCGGATCATGGCGGGGTTGATCCAACCCAGCCAGGGGCAGGTGCTCAGCCACGACCAGCCCCTGCGAGGCCCCAATCGCCATCTGGCGATGGTGTTTCAAAGCTTCGCCCTGCTCCCCTGGCTCACGGTGCAGGACAACGTGGAGCTGGGGCTGGCAGCACGCCAGGTGCCCCGCAGGGAGCGGCGCGAACGCGCCCTCAAAGCCATCGACAGCGTCGGACTCGACGGATTTGAAAACGCCTATCCCAAGGAGCTTTCCGGCGGCATGAAGCAACGGGTGGGCTTTGCCCGCGCCTTTGTGCTGGAGCCGGAGGTGCTGTTCATGGATGAACCCTTCAGCGCCCTCGACGTGCTTACCGCCGAAAATTTGCGCGGGGAGATCGATGATCTCTGGAACGCGGGCCTCTTCCCCTCCAAGAGCATCCTGATCGTCACCCATAACATTGAAGAAGCGGTCTATCTGGCCGATCGGGTTGTCATTCTCGGCGCCAATCCTGGCCGTATCCGCGGGGAGCTGGCGATTGACTTGCCCCGTCCTCACGATCGCCTCCATCCCCGCTTCAAGGCCCTGGTGGATTACGTCTACAAAGTGATGACCAATCCAGACATCGTCGTGACCGGCCATCTGGAGGCCGACCAACCCTCAGCCAGCGCTGCACGGGCGGTCCTCTCCCCGTTCGCCCGCCCCCTGCCCCACGTTCGGGTGGGGGGCATCAGTGGTCTGTTGGAGCTGATGCATGAGCAGGGGGAAGGCCTGCGCGACATCCCTTTGCTGGCTGAGCGGCTGCAGCTGGAGGTCGATGACCTGCTCCCCCTGCTCGATGCCGCCGTTCTGCTCGGCTTCGCGGAAGTGGCTGATGGCGATGTGCGGCTGACGCCCGTGGGGCAGGACTTCGCCACCACCACCATCCTGCGCAGCAAGGATCTCTTCCGTCAGCAGGCCCTGGGCCGGGTGCCAGTGCTGAGCAGCATTGTGCAAACCCTGCGGCAAAAGGAGAATGGCAGCATGCGGTCTGATTTCTTCCTCGACATCTGGGACGATCACTTTCCCAACGCGGAGGCCGAGCGCCAGATGGCCACCGCCATCGATTGGGGCCGCTACGGCGAGCTCTTTGAATACGACGCCAGTGAAGGGCGACTCACCCTGCCGCGCTAAGGAAACTCTGGACAACAAGCTCGACCATTGGAGAGGGCTGCCAGCACCTTCACCTTGCAGCCGTTCTTGAGCATGCCCTGCAGCCGGATCTTCTGAAAGCCGGACTGCCGTTTGATCACTCGGAACGGACACTCCACTTTGGCGCGGAAGTGTGCCTTGGCCATCTCGATCAGATGATCCAGGCGTCCCTCAGGCGTTTTCCGCAGGGCACGTCGCTTTTCTGGGCGCATGGCTGTATCGCTGGATCGCTCAGGTCGTACCACTGCTGCAGCAGAAGATGAACCCGCAGCATTGTCTCGATTGGATAGGGATGCCGGCCACCCTTGCTGCTGGTCTTGGAGTAGTAGGGCTCAATCAGATCAATCAGCGCTTTCCACGGCACAACGGCCTCCATCTCTGCCAGGAAGCACTCGTGCTTGATGCGCTTTTTGGCCGTGGACTGCTCGTAATCACCAAAGCCGAGCTGCTTGGCACCCATGCCCGTCAACAGCTGCGTTCACAGGGCCATTCTCGCGCAGGCTAGCGGTGTTTTCCAGAGTCTCCCTAAGCGCTTTCAGCTCAACGAGCTCAGGAAAAATCTGAAGTCGATTGACGGCATGATCGATTGTGGCGCAAGGCTTTCTGGCCTTGAAGCACAGCTTTATCGCATGCTGTTGGTCACCAGTGAGGTCTACCGGCAGCAGCAGGAGATGTTTGACAAGGATATCAGACGGATTGATGACAGGATCGTCAATCTAGCGAAACCATATGTACGTCCAATCGTTAGTAGTAAGGCAGGCAAGAAGACCGAGTTCGGGGCCAAGATTTCAATCTCAGATGACAATTGATTTGTGAATGTTGATCGGATCAGCTGGGACAATTACAATGAAGCAAACGACCTGATTGCCCGCGCCGAAAAATACAAGGAAGAGCGAGGATACTATCCGGAACGAATCTGTGCAGACTCCATTTTATGACATTAGGCAATAAGAAGTTCTGTGCAGACCATGCTATTAGACTCGGTGGCCGCCTACGCAAGAAGCAGATAGAGGATGAAGTGCAGACAGCAGAGCAGCAAGAGCTGTTCAAATCAGACATGAGAAAGCGTTCCGTGATTGAGGGAAGAATCGGAACGAGCAAGCGAAAGTATGGATTAGATCGCATCATGACAAAGCTGATGGAAACATCAAGAACAGTTATATCTATGGCATTCTTTGTGATGAATGCTGAGAAGATCCTAAGGCTGCTGCGCCTTTTATTTGCTCTTTTTGTGTCTATGTACTTTGCGATGTTTTGTATGTGCGCTTCTTGGCGCCGTCCAGCGCCTCTATGGGCTACTTAGGCAATCTTTAGGCTAAAAGTGAGGTCGTTGGCGCTTGTTCGTGCGGACTGATCTCGCCGCCATTGTCGAGCCTGAAATGCACGCGAACGAAATTCAGCAAGCCCTAAATAAACAAACATGACCCGCGAGGCCTGCCAGCGACTGCGTGGGTTGTCATCGCTGGTGTGTTGAAGTTTTTTTTCTCTGGCTACGTACTGACCTGGTTGCCAGGAATCTGCCGCAAGCTGGGGGCTCAAGCCGCCAGCGGCCGTTCCTCTTGGCCCGCTCCTCTCCTCTTCCCGCCGAGTTTGCGGGGATGGACCGGCGGCTGGGCCCGCAGCAGGAGCCGTTCCGAATTGGCGTCGAGCAGCACATGGATCTGGCGCTGGTGGCGGTCGGTGTAAGTGGTCAGGGCAAGCCCGTCGGGAACCACGGCGTAGCAACGGATGGCGCCATCACGGAGGAGGAAGAGGGGCATGGAACGTCCAGGCGGGCATCCCATGACGCCACGACCTTCTCCCGTTGTCCAGAGGGAGGCAGGCGGTTCATGCCGAACGGCGCTTTTGGTGCGGGGCACGACACGATGGTCCCCGGGCTCAGGATCTGTTCGCGCCGGGGGGGCCTTCCGCTCCTGTCCCGTCACGCCCAACGTCCCCTCGTTCGCCTCTCCGCCAGAACCTGCCATGGCCCCACCGGCCTCCACCCCCTCGGTCCCCGCCCCATCCGCCTGCCCCGCGGCGACAACCACCAGCCTGGCGTCCGCATGGGACCCCGACGCCCCCATGCCAGCGACGACCCCAACGGCTGCCATGGCCCCCGTTGTGGGGGAGCCCCTGCTGCCCGAGCCCCTGCTCGCCGAGCTCAACCAGCGCCGCTCGGGCCCCGCCTGGCGCCAGCTGGTCGGCCACGGCGCCTTGCTGCTGACGGGCGGCCTGCTCTGGGGCGGCTCGGGATTACCGCTCCCCCTGCCCTTGCGCTTGGTGGGCCTGTTGCTGCTGGGGTGGGGGTTGGCCTTCAGTTTTTGCGCGATGCATGAATGCGCGCACCGCACCGCCTTTGTGGATCGCCAGCGCAACGACACCCTGGCGTGGTGGTTTGGCCTGCTGAGCTTCTACAACGCCGATGTCTACCGCCGTTATCACCAGTGGCACCATCGCCACACCCACCTGCCGGGGCTGGATCCGGAATTGGAGGATCCTCCGCCCACCACGCTGGGCGCCTACCTGCTGGAGCTCAGTGGGGTGCCCTGGTGGCTCGGCAAGCTGCGGGGCCACTGGCGCGGCCTGCGGGGAGACTTCAGCGGTAACCCTTACATCCCGCCGGAGGCGGCTGATCGGGTGCGGGCCTCGCTGCGCTGGCAATGCGCCGTGTATGGCGCCCTGCTCCTGCTCTCCCTTCCCGGCTCCAACGGATTCTTGCTGCGCTTCTGGCTGCTTCCCTTGCTGATCGGTCAGCCTCTGCTGCGCTTTGTGCTCCTGGCGGAGCACGGCGGCTGCGCTTTCAGCGCCGACGGCCTCGCCAACACCCGCACCACGCTCACCCTGGCGCCCCTGCGCAGGCTGATGTGGAACATGCCCTTCCACGCGGAACATCACCTCTTCCCCTCCCTTCCTTTTCACGCCTTGTCCAAAGCCCACGCCGTCCTGGCTCCGCGGCTGAAGCATCGGGAGCGGGGCTATCTGGGGGTGCATCGCCGTTTCCTGGCGGCGCCGGGCCTGCTTGCGTTGCCAACGACCCCGATGTCGCCCACGGTTCCGTTGTCCACCGCACCCTCCAGCGCCGCAGCGTCCATCGCTCCGACGGCCACCGTCCCGACGGCGACCAGCTCGCCAGGCGCCAGCCTCTCGTGAACGCAGCGGGTCGCGACGCGGCGTTTTCCCTGGGTCACTTCCGCTTCACCTGCGGCCAGGAACTGGAGGACGCGCATCTTGCCTACCGGGTGTTCGGTGAGCTGGCGGCCGATGGCGCCAACCTGGTGCTGGTGCCCACCGCCTACGGCGCCTGGCCGGAGGATCTGGCTTGGCTGGTCGGTCCGATCTTGGATCCAGGGCGCTGGTGCGTGGTGGTGGTGAGCCAGTTCGGCAATGGCCGATCAAGCAGCCCCAGCAACAGCGCCATGGGTCTGGCGGAGCACGGCTGGCGCCTCAGCCACGTCGACAACCTGCGCGCCCAGGTGCGCTTGCTGGAGGAGGTGTTTGGCGTGGAGGCGCCCGCCCTGATCCTGGGCTGGTCGATGGGTGCCCAGCAGGGGTATCACTGGGCGGTGCTCGAACCCCGGCGGTGCCGCCGTCTGCTCGCCCTTTGCGGCACCGCCCGCACCACCCCCCACAACCGCCTGTTTCTGCTGAGCCTGCGTCAGGCCCTCACCGCTGATCCCGCCTGGCGTGGCGACCACTTCCACGGCGACCCTTGCCGGGGTCTGCGGGCCTTTGCCTTCATCTACGCCAGCTGGGCCGCCAGTCAGCCCTTCTACCGCTCCCTCCCCCTGGCGGCCCTTGGCCACGCCAGTGTGGAGGCCTACGTGGACGAGGTCTGGCTGCCGCTCTATCGCCGCCATGATCCCCACAACCTGCTGGCGATGCTCGACACCTGGCTGGGCTGTGATGTGGCGACGGCCGCCGGCTTGGGCGATGATCTGGCCACCGCCCTGGGCTCGATTCGCGCCCGGGTGAGCGTGCTCGCCTGCCGCCAGGACCTTTATTTTCCCCCCGCCGATTGCGCTGCGGAGGCCGGCCTGATCCCAGGCGCCACCTTTGCCGTGATCGACTCCCGTCTTGGCCATCGGTTGGGCAACCCCCGCGACGATCCCGGTGCGCAGGCCCGTCTGCGCCAGGCGCTGGAGGCCCTGGTTCGCGACTGAGAAGCCCCCACCCGACGTCTCTGCCTGTCCCCCGTCCTCCGCGCCGCTCCGTCCCGCTCCGTCCCGCCGAATCCCGTCGAGTCCTGTCGAGCTCTGTTGATTCCACAACTCTCGCGGGCTCCTCCAGCCCTCTCCCTCGCCCTCGCCCTGGCTTTCGCCCTTCGCTTTCGCAGAATCTCCCATGAGCACCCTTGCCGCCGCCGCCAACGCCCGAGGTTTTCACTATGTGCTCTTCTCCTTCAGTGATCTCTTCGGCGTGCAGCGGGCCAAGCTGGTGCCCGCCCCAGCGCTGGAGACTCTGGAGCGCAGCGGCGCGGGCTTCGCTGGTTTTGCCACCTGGCTGGATCTTTCCCCCGCTTGCGCTGATCTTTTGGCCTTTCCTGATCCAGACAGCCTGATGCCCCTGCCGGGCCAGGCGGAGGTGGGATGGGTGGCCACGGATCTGGTGCTCGACGGCCAACCCCTGCCGCAGTGCCCCGGGGGGGTGCTGCGGCACCAGTTGGAGCGCGCGGCGGAGCGGGGGCTGGGATTTCGCACGGGCGTGGAGGCGGAGTTCTTCCTGCTCAATGGCGAGGGCACTGCCCTGGCCGATGGGCGCGATGGTCGCCGCAAGCCCTGCTACGACCAGCTGGCGCTGATGCGCCACTACCCCTTGATCCGCGAACTCCTCGATGCGCTGCAGGAGCTTGACTGGGGGCCCTACCAGGCCGACCATGAAGATGCCAACGGTCAATTCGAGCTCAACTGGACCTTCGACGACGCCCTGGTCACCGCTGACCGCCATGCCTTCTTCCGCTTCCTGGTGGCCTGGCGGGCGGAGGCCCATGGCCTGACGGCGAGCTTCCGTCCACGTCCCTTTGTGGAGCTCACCGGCAACGGTTGCCATCTGCACCACTCCCTCTGGGACGCCAACGGCCGCAACCTGTTCCATGATCCATGCGGGGAGCTGGGGCTCTCTGCCACGGCGCGTCATTTCCTAGGTGGCGTGTTGGCCCATGCGCCGGCCCTCTGCGCCTTCACCAACCCCACCAGCGCCAGCTATCGCCGTCTGGCTGGCGCCAGCACCTGCTCCGGCGCCACCTGGAGCCCCGCTTGGATCAGTTGGGGCGCCAACAACCGCACCCACATGGTGCGCGTGCCGGATGACCAACGGCTGGAGCTGCGCCTTGCCGATGGCGACAGCAACCCCTATCTGCTACCGGCGGCGGTGCTCGCCGCGGGCCTGGATGGTCTGGAGCGCCAGCTCGACCCCGGCCCCTGCCGTCTGGAGGACTTTCATGCCAGCCCACCGACCGATGGCCGCCCCCTGCCCCGCTCCCAGGCGGAGGCCCTGGCGGCGCTGGCGGCGGATGGGCCCCTGCGGCAGGCGTTGGGTGAAGCCTTCTGCCAGGCCTATGAACGCCTGCTGCCCCAGCGCTCAGGGCCTGCCCCCTTGCGGAGCGCGGCCGGGCCCGGGGTGGCGCCGGCTGTGGAGCCTTAGGCCGGCGGGACACCCCCTTCTTAGGGGCAGCGGGGTGGGAGCGTCAGCGCACGGCCGTGGCCAGGGCAGGGCGACCCTCCACCGGTGCCGTCAGGGCTTCCTGAAGGGGGGCTCGGCCGTAGTCACGCTCCAGGAGAGCCATCACGGTGCGGCCGAAGTCCGCGGGGTTGCACGCGAAGGCCTCCAGACAAATTCGACCGAACACTCGCCCCATCGGCTCGGGATTCCAGAGCAGCTTGCGGGCCGTCCAGGGCATCATGCTCATCGGGTCGTAGCCCTGCTGAAGTCGCTTGGTGTCAAAGGCGTGTTGCTCCAGGTGAGTGTGGGGCTGCAGGCCGATGAAAAAGATGGCGGGCTCCACCTTGTCGGCGCCAAAAATGGCTTCCAGCTCCCGGTGATAGGCAATGGTCTGGCGAATGGTCTCAGGACGCTCGTCGATGACATTGAAGGAGTAATTCACCGAGACGTGCTCCCGGAAGCCCGCAGTTGCCAGAAGCCGGCAGTTGTCAAGCACCGTGCGCAGGTTGTAGCCCATGCGCATCTTGCGCACGAGCTCCTGGGATCCGGAGGTGATGCCGATCTCGAAATAGCTCATGCCTGTGGCCACCATTAGCTCCGCCAGCTCCGCGTCCAGGTTGTCGGCGCGGATGTAGGCCGCCCAACGGATGTCGTTCATCCCGGCCACCTGGATCGCCCGCAGGAGCGCCTTGGCGTCTTCGATGTAGCGGCGGGCGGGGATGAACTGGGCATCGGTGAACCAAAAGCCCCGCACGCCTCGGTCGTAGAGCTGGCGCATCTCGGCCACCACCTCTTGGGCTGGATTGACCCGCACCGCCTTGCCTTCGATGACGGTGTAGACGCAGTAACAACCGTTATGCGGGCAGCCGCGCTTGGTTTGCACGCCAACGTAAAAATCCCCGCCATCGAGATACCACTCCATCTGGGGCCAGATGGAGTGGATGTAGGCGTAGTCGCAGGCGGTTTTCTCCAGGGGCAAGGGCGCCTCATGGATCAGGCCCGGCCGGGGGGGTGCGCCAACCACATAGCAGCGCTGCCGCTCCAGCGATTCGCCCCGCACCATCGCTTCCAGCAACAGCTCCCCTTCCCCCACCGACACCACCGTGCCCCGGGGCAGCCAGCGCCCCAGCTGCTCGTAAAACACGCTCACGGCGCCGCCGCCAACCACGGCCCGGGCGCCGGGAGCATGGCGTCGCGCACGGCGCAGCCCATGGCGGATCAGCCGCAGGTTGCGTCGCAGCTCGCCGTAGTAAGCCGCCATCAACTTCAGTCCCCCCATGGCCCCCCGCAGGCGCTTGAGGGGATGGCGGGCGTAGAACACTTCAAATGAATTTTGCAAGGGATTACCGCCACGGCCATCCACAGGCGCATAGATCTGGATGTCGCGCCAGGAAAACACCAGCAGGGTGGGGCGGAAACGATCGATCGCTTGCTTCAACACCTGAGCCACATCCAGCACAGGCACCGCCGCCAGATCGAGAATGGTCTGCGGCAGGGCGGGAAACCGCTTGTGCAGATGGTCGGCCAGGTAGATCGGCCCGATCGGAAAGATGGGATTGCAGGGCAGGCGCACCAGCAGCACCCGTTCACCACCGGTTTGGGGGGAAGGGCTGCTGACCGCTGGATTGGGCGGTTGACTGGCAGCTGGGGCAGCAGATTCAGGCAAGGGTCCGGGGCCGTCTCGGGCTGGGACCCTAACAACTTCAGGCGCTTTCCCGGCTTTGGCGCCAGGGGCTCCGGCCTCCCTTCCCTGCAGCCGAAGACTGATGGCAGTTCGAACGCAACAGTCCTGGCGCTGGTTTGCGCCAGGACTGGCTGACGAAGGTGAAGTGCGCCGCGGTGCGCCGCAAAACGGCTAGCGGCGCACGGATTGAGCGAGCCCGATCAAACAGCGTAAAAATTCGTGTTTGTGAAGGCACTGACGCCGGCAAGGGTGTTGATGCTACTGAAAATTGCCGCAGTTGTCCGGCCGCCAGTCCCTCCCCAATCGGCATCGAAGACGAGCATTCCTGCAGATGCAGTGCTATTGAAGACCAGCACATAAGCATTCAACAAGCCAAGACGTGTCGTGGTAGTAATTGCACTATTTGTTTGGGAGCTGGTGATGCGAATGACTTTGTTGTCGTCATTGATATTGATAGCGCCTATCGTTAATGCCGTCGAAAAATCGAGCGCATTCAATGTATTGCCTGGGGTGGTATTGGAGAAAACATCTGTCAGCCCCATCTGATCCACATCGGCCGTGGGTGAAGTGGTCGTGAAATCTGTGATCGTGTCTATACCGTCATTCGACGGTGATGGCGTTGTTGTAAACGTCCAAACGAACAAATCATTCCCAAGTCCACCGGTCAGGGTATCTGTGGAGGTTCCGCCGCTCAATGTGTCGTTGCCATCCTCAGCAACGATGCTGTCATTGTTGGCTTCTCCCATCAGGCTGTCATTGCCGATTCCACCCACAACAGTGTCGTTGCCCGAGAATCCAGAAACAACATCATTGCCTGAACCAGCATCGATAGAATCATCTCCAGCACCTGCTGCAATGGTGTCATTGTCATCTCCAGCCAGGAGAAGATCATCTCCAGCACCTCCTGCAATGGTGTCAAGGCCAACACCTCCGAGAATGGTATCCGCACCATCCTGGCCAGAAATGCTGTCATTACCAATCCATCCATCAAGATAATCTTTTTCGGTGGCACCATTGATGGTGTCGTTGCCGAGGTCGCCAAAGGCCCACAAGTGGGATGTGTCAGGGAGCGAGTCGATGAGATCGTCCGCTTGGCCACCGGCCGAAGCTTGTGTGACTTGGTGATCGGTGATCAAAGAGTTGGAAATGAGAATATTTCCCCCATACAATCCCGCGTCAAGCGTAAATACTCCGGGAGCCGGAGAGCTGTATTGTTCGTATTTCAACGGCAGTCCATTGCCACTGAAGCTGATAGTACCAAAGACAGAAATTGCTCCCGTAACATAACCTTGTGTGGCGTCGTAATTGGCGCGAATTCCGAAGCCACCATCGATGGTGTTAAAACTGGAACGGCCTGGGCCAGTGACCGAATCCGACCTAAATGCTATCCCGCTCAAGTCGCCAAAAACATCGATAAAAGCCCCATTTTCAAAAGTATTGTCAATCAAATCGACATTGGCGTTGGTTATGCGGCTGCCTCTGCGTCGTACATTGGCGTTCGAACTACGGGTGAATAGATTGCTCTGAACAGTGGCAGAGCCCCATGGCGTACTTTGATTAAAGAAATTGAATGAGGATAAGTATTCGGCTTCGTCGAAAGTATTGCCGTAGAGGGAGATATTACCAAGATTGTTAAAGCTGTGCAAAAAGGCGGAGCCCCCTCCTGTGCTTGGAGCGGCAGGATTGAAATTCCCTTGGCCTTTGATCTCTATCACGCTATTGCTAAGGGTTAAGTCAGCAGCGATGGGATTTGCGGCATCAAAACCAGTCAATGACATATACAAGTTGCTGTTTCCATCCCAGCCCCTATGATTTCCTGTGAAAAAAAGGCTGTCTAAAAAATAAGAGCCTGATGTGGCTCTCAGCAGCGCCGTTCCATCGGTGGCGCCACCGCTGGTGTAAGAAAATGTTATCGGCAGGGGGTTGAGGAAGTCGCTTGCGCCGACGACGTTCCAGGGACTGTAAGGACCATCAATATTTTCTTGATAAATCCGTGTATTTTCAATTGTTTGACCGTTTCCTTGAATCGTGTAACCATTTTCTGGATAAGGTGCAGGGAAAATGCAGACAATCTTTGCGAGGGTGTCAACAGAAAACGCATTGACACTGTCCAGTATGATGATTTCTGTGCCATCAAGACTGGAGGCCAACTGAATGGCAGCTCTCAGTTCGGAAGACGTGGTGACGGTAGGCATGACGGGGTTGCTCGGAAAAATACAGAATGGATGGTTGAAGTCGTGAGGCAGTTGATTTTACTCGGCTTGCATGTTGCCGAATGTGAAGACTCTGGTTTTGGTTGTGGCGGAGAAGTTCCTTCTTTTAATTTAATGTTAGCGACCACTCCCGTTCGAACCACCACTTGTCAACCCTATCCCGGATGGGATGATAAAAGCCAGCTCAGGTCATAAGTCCACCTAATGTCTGGAGCGCACTTTGGGGATGTCCTGGATCGTGTCAGGATTTCCATGACGATCAGCAAGCTGTGTGCGGGCTGCCCCCGGCTATTGCCAGCCATCTCCCACCAGTCCTGAGCACGGGATCACGGTTTGCTCTCTTGTGCCCGCAGCCTCTCCGCCCGGTGGCGCAGCTCTGGAGGCAGCCAGCTCAGCCAGTCTGCATGCACGCAGAGACGGGGCTGTAGCTCCCATCCCAGGTGGGCCAGCTGCTTCCTCAAGACGACGGGGTGGGGTTGTGGGTAGGCCGGGTTGATGACATCCCGCGTGTCAATTCCCCCCAGATCATCGATTCCCGCCTCCAGTGCCTCGGCGAGCTGGTGGAGAGGCCAGAGGTTGGGTGGCAGCTGCAGATGGACCTCCCGGGGAAGGATGGTTCGAGCGGTCACAATGGTGTCCAGCAAAGCGTCGCATCTGCGTCGGTCAAGGGGTTCGGCCGTTTGCCCCGGTGGTCGCCAGGGCTGAAGGATCACCTCCTGCAGGTGACCCCAACGGCGCTGCAGGGCGGCCAACAGCTCCAGGGCCCGCCGCTGATCCGGTGGGCTTTCGCCCACTCCGAGCAACAGGCCCGTTGTGAAGGGAATCCCCAGGCGTCCGGCCTGATCCAGCTGTCCCAGCCGCACCCTCAGGGCCTTGCTCGGGGCCTGGCGGTGCAGGGCGTCATAGGCCGGCCCCACTCCCTCAAGCATCAGTCCCATGGAGGGGTTGAGCCGGCCCAAGGCCGCCATCTCGTGGATCGAGAGAGGTCCGGCATTGGTATGGGGCAAGCGTCCCTGGCGCAAGGCCAGACGGCTGAGGGCCAGCAGACGGTCAAACCAGCGCTGGCGGTGGGGAGAGGCGGGCGCAACCTCGCCGCTGAGCAGCAACACCTCGCTCGCCCCGGGCGCCGCGGCGAGCTGGCGTGTGGCGTCTGAGTCCGAGAGGGCATCCGCGAGGGGATCCCCCGCCGCGGGCGGGCTGCGAAAGCCGCAGTAGCGACAGGCGTTGAAGCAGCCATGGGTGGGCACCAGGGTGACGCTCGGGCTCCAGGTCACGCGCCGCATCAGCCCCAAACCCCTACCCCCGCAACCGCTTTGACCCCTACAGCCCACGCCCGTGTCGAGCCCCCTGGCAACCGCTCCAAACCTTTCTTCATGAACCCCCTTCACAAAACCGCAACACTCCGTTACAGTGCTGTGCGACGGGGGCCTGACGGGTTTCCGTCCTTCCATCCGTCCCCTGCAACCGCCCGCTTCGGGCTGTTGCTC